>JAISDJ010000368.1 GCA_031264865.1 Tannerellaceae bacterium
CTCATACCTGTAATTTTCCGGTATAAATCCAGCGCATAAACATCTGTCATTCCTGAAATATAATCTAAAACACACTGTATCTTTCCGTAGGTGGTAGAGGCTTTTATGTCATATTGTTCCGGAATGCGCTGCAATAATAATTTACTATAGGCGCTTCCAGGATGGATAACAGCGTCTATCAGACTATCAATTAAATGACTGAATATATGATAACCGGCCAGTTCAATATCTAATACTTCTTTCGCTCTATATATTTTAGCATAAGCTACTTTTGAACAGGCAGCATAGGCTTGCTTAACTGGTTCGTTGATTTCTTTAATCAAGGTACTATTAAATGTACCTGCAAGAATATTTTCTTCATTTTCGAGAAAAATACGGGAACATTCATCTACCAGTAGGCCAATAATGCTTGAACGCAGATAAGCGATTTGCTCATTGAAATCATCCACCATATGCATAACCTCTGTTACATGTTTCAGCCTATCACCTTCAAAAAAGTTAAGTAAAAGGCCGATTGTTTCGTCATTTGTTAATATCCGGAGTTTATGAGCATCTTCTATATCCATTATCTGATAACAGATGTCATCTGCTGCTTCCACTAAATAAACAAGAGGATAACGGATGTAGCGGACAGGTTTAACGTTATTCGTATGGATACCTAACTCCGCAGCTATTTGATCATATGTATCTTCTTCCGATTGAAAAAAACCAAATTTGCCATTCTTTTCCGACAATACAGATGAATAAGGATATTTTACGATAGATGCCAGTGTACAGTAAGTCAATGCAAATCCACCTTTTCTTCGCCCGATAAACTGATGAGTGAGTAAACGCATCGCATTGGCATTCCCTTCAAAATGGATAAAATCTTCCCAACGTCCACCTTCCTTACGCACGTCACTCTCCAGTATTTTCCCATTACCTTCGGAGAAATAACCTGAGATAGCCCGTTCTCCGGAATGTCCAAAAGGAGGATTGCCCATATCATGTGCCAAACAAGCAGCAGATACAATAGATCCAATCTCCGGAAAATTAATACTTCCGTCCGGATATTTTCCCATAAGGCTTTTGGATATATTATTACCTAAAGAACGTCCGACACAAGATACCTCAAGGCTATGTGTAAGCCGGTTATGAACAAAAATACTACCGGGCAGAGGAAATACCTGCGTTTTATTTTGTAACCGCCGGAAAGGTGATGAAAAAATCAGTCGGTCGTAATCCCGCTGGAAATCGGTACGACGATGTTTCCGTTCATTATATTCCTCCATTCCCAAACGTTTACCGGATAGTAATTGTGTCCAATTCATAATGCACATTTATTTATCCGCAAAGGTAGGAATTATTATAATTACGAACGAATACAATAATACACCATTCAGCCAGATCAGAATTAAGGATCATTTTTTATTCTTTCTTTTTCGCCACCTTACGAACAGATAAATGGTCCCTGCAAGTATAAACCAGAAAGGCCAGACGCTTAATAGGAAGATAATAAAGTCTACAAAACCATCCCAACCGGTAGAAAGAGCTTCTTTCAGACGTTCAAAGAAATTTTCCCTTCTTTCGGGAGTGAACTTATAATCGTTTTCTTTGCTGACGGTCAGATCGAGTGTGCTATATGTTACTTGATTGTTTAGATAGCTCAGGCGACCTTCGGCGCTTTCGATTTCTTCTACAAGACTTCTGATATACTCTTCTATTTCAAGGATTTCTTTGATGCTTTTGGCCTGTTTGAGTATTTCCTGATATCGAAGCAAATAATTTCGCTTGTTATTAAGACGGGTTTCTATATCTACGAATTGCTCGGTTACATCCTGCGTATCGATTTCTTTATATAGTATTTTCCCTTTTCCCGATTCAATAGCGGCAATAAGTGTCTCGTAGTTCTCATTCGGGACACGTATTTTTAAACGGAACGTTGATACGTATGCTTCATTCTGAAGTGTTTCCTGTGCATAATATCCTTTATACTTTATCAGTAAGGAATCTATTCTTTGTTTGGTAACTTCTAATTCATTCACGCGGAGACCCATTCGTCCGTCTTTGATAATCTTTTTTTGCATAGGAGCAGCTTGTTGCAAAGGGTCTGTCGTTTTTGCATCTGCATCATTGGAGTCAATTTCATCTACAGCCGTTCCATATAAGGCGCTTTCGGCCATTGATTCATAGTGTTGACCGTTGTTACTTTCGCAAGAAAGGAAGAAAATAGTTGTAATAAACAGGATATAGATATTTCTCATCAGATAGTAAAATAGGATTTTATCAATAGGATACAAATGTAAAGATTTATTCGAAAATCATCTATTCTTTCAAAAAATTACTTATAAACTGCTTATATTTGCGCTAAATATGAATAAATGATCAAACGACTATTTAAGAAAAAAGATATTTCCGACGTTCTAAATGAACCGGAAGAGAATAAGGGCGAACTTAAAAGAAATCTCTCTGCTGCCAATTTGATTGCTTTAGGGATTGGCGCTATTGTAGGGACGGGTATTTTCGTAATAACCGGACAGGCTGCTGCTATGTATGCCGGGCCGGCGTTGACTATTTCGTTTCTTATATCTGCCCTTGGATGTGTTATGGCCGGTTTATGCTATGCCGAATTTGCAGCAATGATACCCACATCGGGAGGTGTTTATTCCTATAGTTATACTACTATGGGAGAAATCTTAGCCTGGTTTGTAGGCTGGATATTGGTGCTCGAATATCTTTTTGCCTGTTCCAGCGTGGCCGTTGGATGGTCGGGATATATGTTGAGTTTATTGCATGGATGGGGGATTCCTTTTCCGGAGCAATTAGCCGGAGCAACCTTCGATCATTTACCCGATGGCCGTTGGGTGTGGACGGGACGTATGATTAATTTCCCTGCCGTTTTTATTATCGGTGTTGTTTCCGCTTTCCTTATCGGCGGAATCAAACAATCAGCTATCGTCAATAATATCATCGTCGTTATTAAAGTGAGTGTAATATTGTTGTTCATTGCTTTTGGATTATCTTATGTAGATACGAGCAACTGGACGCCTTATATTCCCGAGAATACAGGTGGATTTGGCAACTTTGGCTGGACAGGCATCCTCCGTGGCGCTGCTGTTGTCTTCTTTGCCTATCTTGGTTTTGATGCTTTATCTACTACAGCGGGCGAAGCACGTAATCCTCAAAAGGATATGCCGAAAGGAATTTTGATTTCGTTGTTAATATGCGCTTTTCTATATGTGTCGGTAACAACTGTTTTAACCGGGATCGTTAATTACAAAGAGTTAAATGTAGATGCTCCGATTGCTTTGGCTATCGACCATGCAGGAGAAGGATTGGCTTGGTTGAGTCCTTTTATCAAATTAGGAGCCATAGCAGGCCTTAGCTCCGTTATTTTAGTAATGATGCTTGGCCAGTCGCGCATTTATTACTCCATATCGAAGGATGGATTATTGCCCGAACTATTCTCTAAGGTGCATGATAAACGTGGCATTCCCCAGAATGCTACGTTGTTTGCCAGTGTTGCAACGGCTTTGATTGCCGGCCTATTCCCTTTACATGTGCTGAGTGAATTGGTTTCTATCGGAACGCTGACGGCTTTCACCATTGTTTGTATCTCCATTCTTATCTTACGCAAAACACAACCCCATTTGAAACGTCCGTTTAAAACACCTTTTGTCCCGTTTGTACCCTTACTAGGCGCCGTTATTTGTATTGCACAGATGATAGCATTGCCGTGGGATACCTGGGTGCGACTGATAGGATGGACGGTTCTCGGATTTATTATCTATTTTGCATACGGGTTAAAACACAGCAAATTAAATGACAAATAGTCTGTGGAGGATTATAATATTTGCAAATGAAATATCTTGGAAATACCGGTTACCATAATCTGGATACCGATACAAAACGTGATAAAGGCAATTAACTTATTAAGCACCATATTCCCCGTGCGTCCGAGTTTTTTCATCAGGCGGGTTCCTTGCGACAGGAAAATATAAAGTATAACAAGCAATGAGATAATGGCAAGTGATATGATCGCATAATTGAGTCCGGTAGAAAGAAAATTACCTTTCACAACGGCCGAAGCCATTAACGTAAATATAACAGACATACTGCCTGGCCCCAGGCTGATAGGAAACGATATCGGATAAAACAGTTTTTTTTCGATATCATTTACGTTTATCTTATCCATTGCCGGCTGCTCCTTATCTGTTTTTTCGGTTTCCGAATCCGAAAGCCATTCCAATCCCGTTTTACAGATGATAATTCCTCCCCCTAATTGTATAACAGGTATCGCTAATCCGAAAAGTAATAAAATGAGATGCCCGGCGAATAGGCTTCCAACCCCTATTAATATACAATTAATGATGATTTTCTTTACGTAAACTTTGCGTTGAGCATCATCCAACTCTCCCAGAAACCCATTTACAATAAACCCACTCCCAATAGGATTCACCACAGGAAACAAGGCAATAAAAGAAGATACAAATATGTAGATATAATCATGTATAGACATAAAACAGGAGTTTGTATGAGTAATCTAATTACAAATATAACAGATTAGCAGAAACAAATGTTTACCCAATAAACGTTTTGCTGTTTTTGCTCCCAATAGTGTTAAAAATTTCATGCCGGACTTTTTTAAAAAAGACGCATCCTTTCTTGAAAAAGGTAAGCATTTCTACGATCTGATTTTCCGTATAACCTTTATTCCACATCAAGCAGTTCAGACAATTTTACATTTAATACGTGGGCTATTTTTAGTAATGTGCCGATGGTAGGGTTTGTCCGGCCTTTCTCTATGCGTATTAAATTGGGCTTTTCAAAATCACATTTGTCGCTCAAATCCTGGAGAGATAAGTTTTTCGCTTCTCTTAATTCTCTGATTTTAATACCCATTTTCACTAAAACTTCATTTTTCTCCATAAAAATGTGATTTTATGTTTGATAACAAAGTTTTATTTTTACTTTTGCAGCATCGCTATCATTTATGATAGCCAACTGAGAGATAAGTGAAAATCCGTTTATAGGATAGGATTGGGCTCGGAAAACACAAATGCAATACATGAATCCTATACTGAAGTTTTTTATACTTATACCTATACTATTCCCTGCCACAAGTAATGCTGTCAGCATTACTTATACACCACAGGTTATTAATTACTCTGTGGCTGATTACAAGGCCGGAAACCAGAACTGGTCGGTATCACAAAGTACAAACGGGCGAATGTATTTCGGTAATAACCGAGGGTTGCTGGAATACGACGGGGTACGCTGGAAATTGTTTATACTTCCTAATAATGCGGCTGTTCGTTCATTATATATTACGAAAGATAATCGTATCTATGTAGGCTCTTTCGAAGAGTTCGGCTATTTTGAAGCCGATACCAGCAACCGGTTGATTTATTATTCCTTAAAAGAAAAGGTTGAGGATTATGCCTTTTTCAACGATGAAATATGGACCATTAACGAATATGGCGGGAAGGTATACTTTCAGTCTTTTTCCTCTTTTTTTATTTATGACGGAGAAAATGTGTGGAGAGAAAATTCGGATTTTCCCCCATTCTTCTTCTATTCTTTGAATAACAAGCTATATGCCCATTTTATTAATGAAGGCTTTTATCAGAGAGAAAAAGATTCGTTTGTAAAGTTGGTTTCCACAACAGAATTGGCAAATGACGATGTTGTAGGAGTGTTGCCGTTCAGAGGGCATTTATTATTGGTTACGGTCCATAATGGATTGTATGTTTTTGATGGAGATAAGGTTACACCCTGGAATATTCCCTGCACGGATATTCTGAAAACAAGTCTGGCCAACCGTGTGGCCATGACGCGTGATTCTACCTATATTATCGGTACCATCTCAAACGGAATAGTAGCTATAAATACAGATGGAAAGATGGTATGGCATCTCAACCGGAAAAATCATTTGGCAAACAATACAATACTTGGCCTGCATGTTGATCTGCAAAATAATCTCTGGGCTGCTCTAGACAATGGAATCGCCCGTATCCAATCCAATTCTCCGATTTATATTTATGAACCCAAAGATGCACAAATCGGCATGGTCTATGATATGGTTACCAAGGATGATCGGATGTATCTGGCTACGAATCAAGGGATATATACCTATTCAGACGGAGATCCGTATCCCCTGCCGTTGCCGAAAATAAACGAACAGACCTGGTTTATCGATTATTTTGACAATCAACTGATAGCCGGATACAACAGAGGGACATTATCTGTATCGAGTCAGACCACCCGGCAAATTACCGGGCCTAATGGTGGTGGTACGGCTATGAACCGGTGTATTATACATGGACAAGAAATCTTGCTGCAAGCGTCTTATACGTCATTGAGCGTTTTTAAGAAAGGGGAGAAAGGAGAATGGTTGTTTAGCCACAATATTGACGGATTCAGTCATCCGGTTCGTTCTTTCGAAGTAGACCCGGCTGGCAATATATGGATAGGCCACATGTATAAAGGCGTTTACCGGATTACGTTGGACGAAACGCTTCAGACGGTTAAAACCAGCGATTATATCGGTATGATAGATAAAGAAAATCCGAATGTAAGCGTGAAAGTTATGAAATTGAGAGGGCGAATCGTCCTTACCGACGGACACTCGTTTTATACGTATGAAGACCTTTCCCATCAGATTGTTCCCTATGCCATATTAAATGAAAGTTTGCGGGAGATGGGTGATACCTATCATATTATTTCTTTGAATAATGACCGGTTTTGGTTTATACGAAATTCCGAATATGTTTTGGTCAATTATAACGAAGGGCGTTTTTATCCAACCATCCGTATTCCTTTTTCCCTGTTTAAAAATCCGATTATTGAAGACAAAGCCAATATTTATGTGGATAAAAACGGCATCTCTTATTTTTGTCTGAATGGCGGGATTGCCCGTTTTGACCCGAAACAGTTGAACCAGGAAAAATATCTGTTTGATTTCGCCGGTATAAAGGCCTACAACAGAAATAACGAATATCGGTATCTACCTTGTACCGGAAAGATTAGTAACCCTGTTATGGTAGATTACCGACATAATCATATCACGTTCGAACTATCACTTCCGGAATATAGCAGGCAACCTGTCAGTGTATATTACAGGTTGAATGGTTATGACTCGGATTGGATGCCGGCTCCGCCTGATTATGTAATCAATTATTCCAATATCCCGTATGGGTCTTATACGTTTGAAGCGTTGTTGAGAAATATAAAGGACGAGCCGGCAGTGTCTTTAACATATCCGTTCCGGGTAAAGCCGCCTTTTTACTTGTCGTTTCCAGCCTTTATTTTATATATCCTGTTGTTTGCCGTCTTGTTTTCGGTTGGTATAAAAGCGTATACGACAAGCGTAGTCCGAAAGAAAAACAGACAGATTGAAGAGCAAAAAAAGAAGCAGGAACAACAACTGAAAGAGCAGGAACGGCTTATCATTAAACTTCAAAACGAAAAGCTGGAAGACGAACTAAGTTACAAAAGCAAGGAACTGGCAAGCACCACGTTATCGCTGATCGCTATGAATGATTTCCTGACGGCTTTAAAAAAAGACATACAGGCACAAGTAGTAAACGGGAATTATTCGAAGAAGTATTACGATAAACTCCTCCGATGGATAGAAGAAAACCTTACGAAGGAAGACGAATGGGATATCTACCAGAATAATTTCGACCGCGTACACGAACACTTTTTCAGGAAACTAAAAGCCCGCTACCCCGACCTCACGCCGGGCGACCTACGAATGTGTGCCCTCCTACGCCTGAACATGCCTACAAAAGATATGGCTAAAATGCTGAACCTCTCTGTCCGCGGCGTAGAAGGCGCACGCTATCGCCTGCGAAGAAAACTAACCCTTCCCGAAGGCGAAAACCTGATTGACTTTATGATAACCTTCAAGTAATCCTCCGCCTTATTTATCAACTGTAAAACCTAATCTCTCTAATCCTTCCTGTATCTCGGGGCAACTCATAAAAAGTTTCCAAAGTAAGCCCGTACGGTAGTTTTCTATCATCGGAGCTATCGTACATTGGTCGATAGCTAAATATCGCTGGGGATACCAATTATGTTCTATACTGAAAGCATCGTAAAAGCCATACTTACCCCAGATGTTGTCGCCCAGGTCGAAATAAAAATGCTTCAACGCCTTAGACGATTCTTCCGGCGCATACGGATAACTGCTCAACGCCGCCGTAGGGGTTATAACGCCATGATCGTTCTGAAAGGGCATGTGTGCGCTGTATCCATTAATCGAATAGCTGGCTGTAAGCCCCCAGCAGTTGTCGGCATATCCTTTAAACCCATTCGGGTTTTGGATACAATACGCATAATTGATCATTGTATGATTTTTATTGAGCGTCCAGTAGTCGGCATACGCATCATGCAATCCACGCGGGTCGAGGCCGATATATGAGTAATGCGCCCAAAAGAGCGGGCCACCGTACGCTTCCGCTCCATTGAACTTCAGGATGAGGGGGAGGCCGTAGGCCGTTTTGTCGCTTTTGATCTCTCCACCTCGCGCCCATCCATTGTGATAGGCCGACGCGGGGATAGGATACGTAGGCGAAGAAGCCGCCAATATGTAGGCGATAAGACATTCATTGTAACCTTCGAGCGGGAAATTCATCTCCCACGCATAGTCGGGGCTCCAATGCCAATAGAGTACATCCTTTCCGTTCAGAAACCAACTCCACTCCATTTCCTTCCATAGCTTGTCTATTTGAGCAGCCAGGGCTTGTTCGCTTTCATTTCCTTCTGCAAAATACTGGCGGGCACAGAGCAGGCCCTGCATCAGGAAGGCGCTTTCTACCAAATCACCTCCGTTGTCTTTTGTACCGAAAGGCTTTACCTTTCCCGTAGGCCCCATCATCCAGTGAGGCCATACCCCGTGAAAACGGTCGGCCTTTGCCAGATAGTCCACGATTTTATGCAGTCGCTCCACCCCTTCTTCCCGCGAGATAAATCCACGCTCTATGCCGGCTATCAGGCCGGCTATACCAAAACCGCTTCCTCCGGTGGTGATCACATTGGCATCATTTTCGGGATAATCGCCGTCTATATGGATGCGTTCGCAGGCCAGACCAGAGGTTTCTTCGGCGCCTTCCCACATATAATTAAAGTGCGCCTGCTGGATATAGGTAAGAAATTCGTCGTCCGATTCAAATTCCATCTGACGGCTTGTCTGCGTCTCGGTCGTTTCGTAATTGTAATCGTACTTTTTAGTTTGTTGGCACGATACCAAACTTATGACCAAGCATAAGCTTAGTGTCAGTTTCCCGTATGTTTTTTTCATTCTGTTCTTTTTTATGTTATTGCCAATCGGTAAGTACGGCTTTTACCTTTTCCAACTGGATGGCTACCATCTTGTATTCGTTCTTTCCCGAATGGTGTTCTACGCTGTAGTATCCCGGATAGTTTGCATCCTTTAATACCTTTAGGCGCTGAAGCAAATCGGGGTCTTCGCAGCAATCCCAAGGGATATGCGTATGGGCTACATAAGAGGCGGCCGCTTTTTCCTGGGCCCGGTTTTCTTCTTTCGTACCATGCCATCCGCCAAAATGCATGCAGATGCCGAATCCGGGATGGTCTACGGCCTTGATTAATTGCTCCATGTGTATCCAGTAACATTCAGGGCCCCAATGATTTTCGGCTCCTACCTTGAATCCGTTATCGTACGCAAAGGCTGCTAGTTCTTTGTAGCGTTTTACAATGTAATCAAATTCTTGCTCCGTCCATCCGTCTGCGTCATTCCGGCCTTCGGACATATACGGGCCGGCGTCGAAGCGTACAAAGCCTACGCCCAGGCGCTTCGCTATTTGCATATAGCGGTCTTGCATCGAGCGCAGTTGAGCGGGATCGTCTTTGCCGGCGGGCATGATGTGAGCACCATCTACGGCAATGTTGGGTATTACCAGTTGGCGATCTTCAAGGGCCAACTGTACTTTGTCGATAAATTCATCGTCTGTGCTTGTGAACATGCCATTCCAAAGATCGGCCGTATCCAGCCCATACCGGTAACGGCATGATTCAAAGAAGTGAAAGATATCCATCATTCCGGCGTCCACAAGTCCGTGGAAGGAATAAGAGAGCGTAGAAATACGCAGCGGCTGCATCGCGTTTTTGCTTACGCCTGTTTCTGTTGCCGCTTTGGCAACATTCATAGCTGGCGCTGCCGCTATAGCAGCGGCGCCTATGATTGATTTTTTGAAGAAATTACGTCGTGTTGTCATAATTAGTGTTATATTTAGTAAAGATTACATTTCCCACCCTTTACGGATTTTACGGGTAAGTAACTTGTTGGCTGTCGCATCATTGATAATGGTTCGCCTGATGGAGTCGTATTCCAGCTTTTTCCCATTGCTCATTAGTGAGACGGAGCCTAAGTTGAACGTTTCGTTCACCTCCTTTGCATATTCGAACGAACCGGGGCCTTTGCCTTGTCCCCGGCAACCGTCTATCCATTTCTGCAACCAGGATGCGGTGGGTTCTTCCGCAGGGCGTGTACCTCTGGTGGCAGGCGAAGGTTCGGAACGAGGGTATAAAGAAGCCCGGTGGCCAACTATTTTCGGGTCTTCGCGCAGGAAGCCGGATACGATGGCTCCCTCATCACCAACGAACATCATGCCTTCTATCGGCAGATCGTCTTCTTCATATCCTTCGGGTGCCTGAGGTTTCATACCACCATCATGCCATTGGAGAATGATTTTTCCCGACTTGTCTTTATAGGGGACTTCAAAGCGATAGGCAGCGGCCATTGGGTACGAGTAATCATTGATAAGGGTTGAAGGCACATTGTTTTTCAGTCCGATAACACGGGAGAAGCGCGTGCTTACGGAAGTGGCCGAATCGAGCTGCAAGGCATCGAACACAGGCCAGAGACTGTAATACCCCATGTCGGCTATAGCGCCTGCTCCAAATTCATACCATCCGCGGAAGGTAGCATGCGTGTATTGCGGATGATAATCGCGCATCTCGGCCGGGCCGAGCCACAAATCCCAATTGAAACCATCGGGAATGGGCGGTCGGTCGGTAGGGATAACCGGGTATTGCGGCCATACGGGACGATTGCTCCAGTTGTGGATTTCTTTCAGTTTACCAATGACTCCGGCATCTATCCAGGCTTTAATCTGTGCCATGTCTCCATCGGCAAAGGCATTGTGAGCCATCATATGGGTAGAGAGGGACGAGGCTTTAGCAGCATCTACCACCTTCATGGCTTCCGTCATCTTGTTTCCTAAAGGTTTGTGCATGATGATGTGTTTGCCCCTTTTAATACAATCCAATGCCTGATAGGCATGTTGATGGTCGGGCGACATGATTTTTACAGCATCCACGTCCTTCATCTTATCCAGCAACTCCCGGTAATCTTCCATGGCCGTAATAGAACCTTTGTAGCCGGGACGGTTCTTCCGATAGTAGGTTTCGATCACCTCTTTCATAATATTCCGGCCACCGGGGATACCTTTTACTCCCTCTTTCCAGGCCGGTTCGTCTATTAGTCGCCGGATGCCGTCTCGAATGCCGTTTTCACTCCAATAGATGTAATCATAGCTTTCGTGATTCGGGTCGGCAATGCCGATGATTTCAATAGCAGGCGCTCTCAACAGAGCGCCTAATTCGGACAGTCCTTGTGTTCCGCAGCCGATATGAACCATACAAATCTTATCGTTTGGAGCAACCATCCCCTTCTTTGCAGCAGCAAATACATGATTGGGAATGATGCTGAATACGCCAAGCGCCATACTTGTGGAAAGGAACGAGCGACGGTTCATGGCGGCTGATACGTTACCCTTTGATTGTTTTTCCATGTCTGTATTATTTATTTTTCTGCATTAAAGATAGACTGAATTTCCTGTTGCGTCAGCGCTTTATCAAATATTCTCAGTTCATCTATCAGGCTTTGGTCCGATAAATGACTCCAGCCGGTGAAACGTGGAGCTCCGGAGCCGATCGACATAATGGAGCAATCCTTCCAGTCTACCCCGCTAAAGTCGCCGCGACAAACGGATTCCCCGTTGAAATAGACTACGCACGAAGAGGCGGATATCGTAAATGCCATGTGTACCCATCCTGCATTTGCTGGGTCGAGCGATGCGACGTCTCCCCCGTCAAACCAACTGTCGCTTTCTCCATTGCCTACATTTAGTTTGAAGGTTTGCTTCGTAGCGCTACCCTCACGGAAAAACCGGAATCCGCTTACGCGATTGTTCATCGCCGCCGGACTGGCCGGGTCTTCCGGGCTTATCACGAGGATACCGGCCCGGTCGGGCGAAGCATTCAGGTTGTACCAGAACAAGGCGGTAAATTCCGGTTGTAGCAGATCAATGCCTCTTTCAGTGTCTTGTGTCGGGAAAGTAAGGTAGCTATCCAGCGCACCGGCCAGCGCTTTTCCCTTTTTACCATTATCTACGAAGCCGGGATTGCCCGTCTTTACGGCATAGCTGATACTTACCAGTTCCATAAAATCACCGTCGAAAGGCATATAGAATCGTTCATTGCCATATACAGGTTTGTAGGGCTGAACTTTTTCAAATGTAACCGATGCCGAACTTGTTTTACCGGACAGGTCGTTTGCCGCAACCGTCAGGGTATGTGTGCCGTTTCCCAACTGATCATATTTGAATGCTTCCACAGCCCGTCGGTAATCCTTGAAGTTGCTAAACGCTTTAATTTCCTTACTGTCGAGGCTTATTGAAACAGACTGGAGTTCAATATCATCTACTACTTCAATCTCAATGTTTAGAGAAGTGATATCTTCTTTCACCCGGATGAGGGTCCCTTCGGAAGGATAATTGATTTTTATGGCAGGGGGTGTTTCGTCTGCTCCCGGAGCAACCGGTGTAATGGGATCTATACCGTCGTTGCAGGCAGTCAGACAGGCAATCAGCAGGTAGGCTGAAATATATTTTATCGTTTTCATACGTGTATGTTTTTTATTGAGTACTCTGTTTTTTATTCTCCTTTCAATGCCGGAAGCAAGTCTACCTGGTTCTGCGGATAAGGCAGAAAGATAAGATCCGGATTAAAGTTTCTTCCGTCATAGGACAATTCGTTGTACTTTTCCAGCCGGATCATATCGTAAAAACGCGTTCCCCATTCCATGGCCAATTCAGCGAACTTTTCATCCATCACCTGATCGCTTGTCACGCCCGAAAGCCTGTTTAATCCGGCGCGTGTCCTGACTAAATTTACTGCGTCGTCAGCGTTTGTGGACGAACCGGATGCACCACGGGTCAGTGCTTCGGCATACATCAGCAATATTTCGGCATAACGGATACAGGTAAAGTTTTTGTTTGAGCCATACTCCGTACGTCCGGGTATATATTGGTCGGTCGGCAGGTAATGTTTTCCGCTGGAGAACAAAGCGCGTACAAAATCGTTTATGGCATCCCCTGAGCGCGTTGTATTCGAGATCCATTCCGGTAAGGTGGCATATTTCGGATCGTTCTTTATTTCGGCTATACCTCTGTCGGTAAACAAGACACTTGTTTCCAAACGGACGGTTTCTCCTCTGTCGAGCATGAATTTAATGTATTTCAGGCTGGGTTCGAAAAAGCCCCAGCCACCACCCAGCCCAGCAACCTTAGGCGTCCAGTTTTGTGGACCGTAAAACCCAAAAAGATGTCCTTTTCTATCGCCGGAACCTTGTCCGAAGTCAGAGTATTGCCACTCCAGGAGGTTCTCCTTATTCAGCTTACCTTTGGTTTTAAAGAGTTCATAGAAATCGGTTTCCAATTCAAACTTACCGGATTGGATAATTTGAGACGTCGCATCGGCCACTGCTTGGTAGTTTTTAAGTTCCAGATTGGCCAAGGCTTTTATGGCTAAAGCGGTGTATTTGGTAACGCCTCCTCTTATATCCGAACGGTCACGGGGATGCATGTCCGGAAGAACCGGAATGGCTTCATCCATAAGTTCAGATATGTATTGCATCACTTGGTCTTTAGACGACAATTCGGTTGTCATCAGGTTGGTAGGGTTAAAATCAAGTGGAATGAACACCCTGCCCCACACACGTGTGAGGTTAAACATCAGGAAAGCCCGTATTACTTTCGCTTCGGCTATATATTGTTCGGCTAATTGGCTATTTGCTCCGTTTTCTTTATAGAGCTCAATTTGGTTGACAGCAGAATAGGTGGTATATATCTTGCTATAAGTGGCTTCCCAGAGCGAGTTATACATCCAATAGTCTTTATTATACCTGAAAAAGTCTGTCTCCATAAAGTCTTGCTGGTCTCCCAGTCCACCGGCGTTTACGTCGTCACCCCGTACGGAAATAAGCGGGTAACATTCCCATCCCATATCATAAGCTGTAGCATATACGCCGATCATTGGCAATATCATATCGGCAGGCCTTGTATAGTCTGTCTCTTCGGTGAAAGCTTTGTTTTCTGCCGGTTCGTCGAGCAAATCATGGCAGGCGGTTAAGCCGAGTAGCAGTATGGCAACGGGATATATCAAATATTTCTTTATCTGTTTCATTTTATTTCTTTTTACGATTAAAACTTTATATTCAATCCGAGGGTATAAGTGGCCGGTACAGGATAAGCCTGCGTGTCGATTCCATTAGCTATCTCAGGATTAAATCCATTATAGCTGAATACGGTCAGCGGCCGGTCGGCAGTGAGGGATATCCGCATGGCAGGCATATTGAGGCCAAACCATTTCTGTCCCTTGACAGTATAGCCCAATTGGATATTCTGTATTCTGAAGAAGGCTCCGTCTTCTACAAAATAATCACTCATCTTCTGGTTCCATCCTTTCCTCAATCCGGCAGACGACGGATATTTGTTGGATGTTCCTTCACCATGCCAACGATTAATGGCCAGATCGGCGTCTACGTTGGTATCATTTGTCCAGATATATTCTCCCCGTTTGCGGTTGAGTATCTTGTTGCCCGACTGGCCCATGATATTAATAGACAGATCTATGTTCTTGTAACTGGCCCCGATATGTCCGCCATACATGAACGTGGGAAAATACGAGCCCAGTACCACCCGGTCGTCGTCGTTGATCACTTCGTCTCCATTCTGGTTTTTATATTTGAAATCACCCGGAACCAAGCCGTTGGCTACTGCTATGGGATCGGCGTTTATTTCAGCCTCGTTCTGATAAACGCCCGTCACTTCATAGCCATAAAAGGCCAATAACGGTTGTCCTACAATCGAGCGTTGACGAAACTCGGCGGTTCCACCGTCTATATAAGGTTGTCCGAACAGGTCGCGTACTTCATTCTTTAGGGTAGAAATGTTGAAACCGATGTTGTATCTGAAATTCTGCTGTATGTCATCTTCCCAGTTTACGGCCAGTTCAAAGCCCGTATTCCGGATAACGCCCACATTCCTCATTACCGTACCTCCTACGGCAGGTATATTTACGTTGATTGCTGCGTTTTTGGTGTCGCGTATATAATAATCAGCTTCCAGATTCAATCTATTTTGAAGGAAATTGGCCGATAAGCCTACATTGGTCTCTTCCGTTTTCTCCCATTTAAGCGAAGAGTAAACGCCCGATACCGTTGTACCCGAAACAAGCACATCGTTCACGGCCGTTGTAACCAGGCTTGTTGTTAAAGCACCGTCGCTGGCTTGTATCTTGTCATTTCCGAGTTGTCCCCAGCTTGCTCGTAATTTCAGGTAATCTATCAAACCATTCTCTTTCATAAATCCCTCTTCAGACAATACCCATCCGGCTCCGATGGTGGGGAAATAACCCCATTTTTCTTGGTATTTGGAACTTCCGTCGGCTCGCATGGTTCCGTAGAGTAGGTACCGGTTGGCGTAATTGTAAGAAATACGTCCGAAATACGACATCCCATACTGGCGTGTACCATTGTCTTTTACACCGTCTACCGGGACGGTTTCCGCCTGGTCTATATACCACGATTGTTCCTGTCCGAGGGGGAAGTTCAGTCCCTTGGCTTCAAGCAGGGAATAAGATTCGTCGCGGAAGGAAGAACCGGCCATAACAGAGAAATTATGATTACCTATTTCTTCCGTATAAGTAAGCAGGTTATCCCAGGTTATGTCCGAATAAGTTATAGCTCGTTTAATGATGGAAGCATCTTTTCGCTGGAAATTATCGCCCATATAGTAAGGAAGTAATACCTCTCGTTCATTCAGGTTGGTATAAGCCTGGTTGTAACTCGTCTTAAAGGTCAGTTTCTGAGGAACTAAAGTGATAGTGGCATAAAAACCAGCCAGTAATTTATTAATAAGATGTTTTTTATTCGAGTAGGTAAGTGTAGGGAATGGGTTCTGTCCGCCTCTGTAACCTAAATCCTGCGCATTCGCAAATTTATCCGGCGTTGCCACTTCGTTCAACTCATCATAAATCGGAAGGATAGGCACAGCGAAATAGGCTTGGTTCCAAGCTCCGGCTTCTTCGGGATATTTGGTTGCCTGGCTCCAGATAACATTTCCTCCCAGCGTAAGCCAATCGGTTGCTTTGTAATCCAGCTTCGTGCGAAGATTGAAACGCTCGTATTCATTCTTCATATCCAGGATACCCTCCTGTGCAAAATAGTTTGTCCCAATGGAATAAGAAGCTTTGGAGCTTCCTCCCGATACATCCATACTATAATTCTGGATACTGGCCGGACGTAATATTTCTTTGTACCAGTCGGTATTTACGTCGGGTATATTCGGATTAATACGGCTCCGTCCGTAACGCAGCATCGCTTTCTCAATATTACTGATGTCGGAAGCCGAACCCGATTCCATAGCCATGCCGGCATATTGTTCGGCATTGGCCATTTTAAGAACATTCCGGGCTACCTGATAGCCAAAATAACCATCGAAGGTTACCTCCGTTTTCTTGTCGTATCCTCCGGATTTTGTTTCGATAAGGATAACGCCATTTGCCGCTCTCACGCCATAAATAGCCGCTGCCGAAGCATCTTTCAGTACCGACATAGAAACAATATCCGCCGTGTTGAGGAAGTCGATATTGCTGTAAAATATCCCATCCACCACGTATAGCGGCGCTTCATTGTTGTTCTTTCCGTCGTTACCCGGATACGAACCAACCCCTCTGACCCTTACCGAAGGAGCATTACCCGGCCCGCCGCTGCTTACTATCTGAAGTCCGGCCACCTTACCCTGCAACGCCTGCATCGCCTGTCCGGAAGGCGTTTTCGTAAGATCGTCCGATCGCAGGGTGGTAATAGAAGAGGTAAGGTCTTTCACTTTACTGGTTCCGTAGCCAATCACCACAACTTCCTCCAGCCGTTGCGTATCTTCCGTTAGTTCTACATTGATAACAGCCTTTCCGCCAACAGGAACTTCTTCGGTCAGCATTCCCATATAGCTGAATACAAGGATAGCGTTTGCCGGAACATTGGCTAATGTATAATCTCCGTCCAGCGTAGTTATCGTACCACTTGTGGTTCCCTTTACATGTACATTTACACCAATAGCAGGGAGTTTGGTGGCTTTTTCAGTTACTTTACCTGTAACTGTCAGATTGTTTTGAGCAAACACCCATAGAGCGGATGCCGACAAAAATAGACAAAGCAAAAATTTAATTCTCATCAATTACAATTTTAGATTTAACGTATCTTTAGTAGTGTTTGCGCAAAAGAACTTTTAATACATAAAAAATACAAAATTTACCATACGTAAACATTACGATGTGAAAACAAAACTGTTCCTCCCACTACGCTTTTAGTACGATACACCGACTTATCCTTATGATTATCAATTTAATAAAATGGAAGTGTAAATACGTAACGTTTAACCCTGCTATCCATTACAAAAAATCGCGCTTACCTATTTCACAAAAGGGTATATCCTCTTTTGAGAAGCCATTAAAGAATATTTGCTTATGGAAGTATCGGAAAACATTAATGCGAGTATTATTTCAATAAATATTGACATTCAATGCTGGCATTGACCCGATAAATGTATTTCTTCTCCGTATTAATTTTGCATTAGATGCGGTTGCCTCAGGAAAAACCATAGGGAAATGTTTTGTATTTCAAAGAAAAGCCGTACCTTTGCAAGCCGATTATTATCCAAATTTACTAAGAGTTTAGTTCTTAGCACATTGTTGCTTCTTGTGTCCGTAGCAAGGATGATGTTGGGAACTTGTTTTTTGATTTATTAATTAATTAATTTTGAAAGAAAGTGGATACTTTAAGTTTTAAGACCATTTCTGCAAACAAGGCAACTGTAAATAAAGAATGGGTTGTAGTAGATGCTACAGGCCAGCATTTGGGTCGTCTGTGTTCAAAAGTTGCGAAGCTTTTACGCGGTAAATACAAACCCAGCTTTACGCCTCATGTTGATTGTGGTGATAACGTAATTATCATCAATGCAGATAAAATCGTTCTGACAGGAAACAAATGGAACGATCGTATTTATTTGAGATACACCGGATATCCGGGTGGACAACGCGAATTTACCCCTGCCGGTTTAATGGCTAAAGGTGAAGACCGTTTATTCCGTAAAGTAGTAAAAGGTATGTTACCTAAAAATCGTCTGGGAGCAAAGTTGCTCGGCAACTTGCATGTGTACGCGGGTGCAGAGCATAAACATGTGGCTCAACAACCTAAGTCAATCGATATAAACTCACTTAAATAATTATGGACGTAGTAAATGCAATAGGAAGACGTAAAGCAGCAGTTGCACGCGTTTACGTGAGCGAAGGCACCGGTAAAATTACTATCAATAAACGTGGCCTCGACAATTACTTTCCTTCTTCAATTCTTCAGTTTGTTGTAAAACAACCATTAAGCAAATTAGATGTTACCGAGAAATATGATATTCGTATTAATCTCGACGGTGGTGGTTTTAAAGGACAAGCGGAAGCAGCTCGTTTGGGTATCGCCCGTGCATTGATCAAAATCAATCCGGAAGACAAACCAGCCCTGAGAGCAGAAGGCTTTGTAACACGTGATCCTCGTGTGGTAGAACGTAAGAAACCAGGTCGCCCCAAAGCGCGCAAGAGATTCCAGTTCAGTAAACGTTAACCTTATTTGTGAGTATCTTACAAGTAAAAAGAAGCGTTTAGTATCTAAATTATCAGGATTTCTTTTGCCTGTTGATATGTTGGAGAACTACCTGATGATTGTGTGGTAAAACAGAATGTAAACGATTTAAAAAGAAAAAAATGTCAAGAGTTAATTTTGATCAATTATTAGAAGCCGGCGTTCACTTCGGACACTTGAAAAGAAAGTGGAATCCAGCTATGGCTCCTTATATTTTTATGGAGCGCAACGGTATTCATATTATTGACTTATATAAAACAGTTGCTAAAGTAGACGAAGCTGCAGAGGTAATGAAAAACTTAGCCAGATCAGGCAAGAAAATACTTTTTGTGGCAACCAAAAAACAAGCTAAACAAATTGTCGCCGATAAGGCTACTGCCGTAGGCATGCCTTACGTTATCGAACGTTGGCCGGGTGGTATGTTAACTAACTTCCCGACAATCCGTAAAGCCATCAAAAAGATGACTACGATCGATAAAATGACAAAAGACGGTACATTTGATAATCTTTCGAAAAGAGAAAAACTTCAGATTACACGCCAACGTGCTAAATTGGAAAAGATGCTGGGTTCTATCATAGATCTTACCCGCCTTCCTTCTGCTTTGTTCGTTGTGGATGTAATGAAAGAACATATTGCGGTTCGCGAAGCTAACCGTTTAGGTATCCCTGTATTCGGAATGGTTGATACCAATTCGGACCCGAACAACATTGATTTCGTAATTCCTGCCAATGATGATGCCACCAAATCAGTGGAAATTATCTTAGGAGCTGTATGTGAAGCGATCAATGAAGGTTTACAAGAACGTAAAGCCGAAAAAACGGATTCGGAAGCTACTGACGAATCTGCTCCGAGAAGAGAACGCAAAGCAAAATCTACTGCGAAAAAAGAACGCACCAAAAAAGAAGATGACGAAGCAATGAATGCTGCCGTTATCGGCAAAGTAGCTAAAGGTGTTGAATTAGACGAAGAATAATTTAAAGAAAGGAAAACAGATATGGCAGTTACAATGGCAGATATCTCCCACCTGCGCAAAATGAGCGGTGCAGGAATGATGGACTGTAAAGGAGCACTGGAAGAAGCTGGTGGCGACTTTGATAAAGCAATGGAAATTATTCGTAAAAAAGGACAGGCAGTAGCCGCAAAACGTTCAGACCGTGAAGCATCCGAAGGGTGTGTGCTGGCTGGAGATAAAGACGGATTTGCTGCAATTGTTGCTTTGAAATGCGAAACAGACTTCGTTGCTAAAAATGAACAGTTTGTTGCTTTGACGAAAGATTTCCTTACGATTGCAATGGATAAAAAACCGGCGTCGCTGAATGATTTATTGGCTTCTTTTATGGCCGACGGACGCGCAATACAAGATCATATTACAGATCGTATCGGCGTAACAGGCGAAAAAATGGAATTAGGTTTCTATGAATTTGTATCCGGAGCATCCACTATTTCTTATATTCACCCGGGTAATAAGCTGGCAACAATCGTTGCTTTCAACCAGGCAGGTGTAGATCATCAGGTAGCGCGTGACATTGCTATGCAGATTGCAGCGATGAATCCGGTAGCCATTACACCGGCAGACGTTGACCGGAAAATAATCGATCAGGAAATGGAAATTGCACGCGACAAAGCCCGTCAGGCCGGTAAACCGGAGAATCTGTTGGACCGTATCGCAGAAGGTGCTTTGCAAAAATATTACAAGGAATATACCTTGTTACAACAAGAATTTGTAAAAGATTCCAAACTTACGATCGATCAGTATCTGAAACAACAGAATAAAGATTTAACTGTTACAGCCTTCAAACGTGTAACATTAAACGTTGAATAATAAATAAAAGTTAGACAATCGAGAGGGTGTGTCGTTTACGATACGCCCTTTTTTGTTAATTTATTTCTTATATCAAACTCACATTCATTAAATAAAGCTATAATATTCGTATATTTAGAGCCGGTATTTTTTGATATAATATCATGCTAACTCTATTTGATTATGAATAAGTATTTCCAGCTTTCTTTGTTATGCTTTTGTGCCTCGGCATTCTCCTTATGTGCACAAGATAAAGCAATTGATGAAATTATCCGGATGGGTCAGACGGATAATCGGGTAATGCACCATTTAGATATACTGACAAACCGATTCGGGGGCCGCTTGGTGGGTTCCGGGGCTTTCGAAGATGCCGCTCAATGGATGTCGAGGGAATTTAAAAGCTGGGGGTTGAATGTGACATTAGAAGAAGCAGGGAGTGTCCCTGTTGGGTTCAACCGGGGGGCTTGGTTCGGACGTATGCTGAGTGATAATGGTATGATTCTCCATTTCGCTACTCCTTCTTTTACGTCGGGGACAAAAGGCTTACAACGTGGTCATGTCTTAATTGAACCTAAAACTCAAGAAGAATTCGACCGTATGAAAGGAGCGCTGAATGGCGCTTGGGTGTTGATCTCCGGTAAAAATGACGGATTCCCTATCGACCGTACGATTAAAGCAAATTCTATCCGTGTTGCCATAAAAACGGAGAATGAGATAATAGCCAAAGAGAACCGCGAACGTATGCGTCGTAACCGGGAGAACCGGGAGAATAATGATACGATATTGTCTTATAAGGAATTTCCGGCATTATTTTACAAGGAAATGTGCAATGCAGGCGTATTGGGCTTTATCCAGTCGTCAACGGTTCCTATTCGTGCACTATACGACCGAAAAATGATGGATGCTGGTATGTTGGACTTCGATAACCTCCCGGAACAACCGGATATCAAATTAGACGAACATCAGTTTGCTGTTATTGAACAGATGGCTAAAGAACGGCGCGAATTCCTACTTGAATTTGATATACGGAATCATTTCCGTATAGGTCCTGTCTACTATCATAATGTAGTGGCTTCTATTAAAGGAAGCCAATATCCCAACGAATATGTCATTGTCAGCGGTCACTTGGATGCTTACGATGTAGGAACCGGCGGGATTGATTGCGGAACAGGTATAGGCCCGATGATGGAGGCAGCTCGAATGATCGCTCTATCGGGAGCCCAACCCAAACGCACCCTTATTTTTGTTGCCTTTGCTGCCGAAGAATTTGGTTTATTAGGGGCAAAAGCTTTTGCTAAAATGCATCCCGATATGTTGCCTGAAATATCTAACCTTTTCAACCGGGATGGCGGGCCGCTTCCTCCGGTTGGTATCACTGTACCTCCTGCCATGTATGATGATTTTGTAAAAATATGCGAGCCGATAAAACGCATCCGCCCCGACTATCCGTTTGAAGTAAAGAAACAGGAAAAACCAAGTCCGCGTCCGAAAGTAGCCGGAAGCCATGATGGAACTGTTTTTGCTATGGAAGGCGTGCCTATCTTCAATTTTACAACCGAAGACTTTAAAGGATATAATTTCAATTATGGAGAGATATGGCATACCGAACGTGACGTATATACAAAGAACATCCCCGAATACCAAGAGCACACCGCAACCTGCATAGCCATTACAGCTTTGGGAGTAGCTAACCTCGACCGCCAACTATCCCGCGAAGGAGCTTATGAGGAGTAAAACCTTTAACGAAAAAAATAACCGAGCGAGAACGTAATGCTGTTATGATAAACAGGCGATTCGTTTTCATATATATCAACCCGGCGGTCTGATGTGCCATGGAAGGTTTCGATAGAGAAGAAAATCTTTTTATACTCTACAGCAATCCCGCCGTTTATACTGAAATCAAAAGCTTTCATCTTTTTTTCAAGGGTAGGCGATGATTCCTCTCCTATCCCAATCATCTTCATTTTTCCTCCTAAATGGAAATCAGGGGAAGGCCCTGCATATACGGCCATTCGTACGCCGCTTATCGGAATATTGAAAGCAACCGTTAATGGGATTTGTAACGAATAATAATTGGCTTTGTATTTGAGTTGGGGCAAACCTGTTTCGTCACGAAGCGTAGAATATTCTCCTCCTTGGTTGGCAAGAGTTATTCCGGGACGGAAAGAAAAACGACGGTAAAACGGGATATCAGCCAAACCAGCTATACTATATCCTATACGTGAACCGGATAGATAGTCTAAATCCACTTTTTGTGTAAACGCGGTACGCCCTAAACCTGCACGGACACCAAACGTTACTTTAGCAGCAGCCGGCATCGCCACAGTTACTATACATCCTATTAATATCCATTTACATAAACTCATATTATCCTTTTATTGATCCTTAGGAAACAAACGTACGTAAAAATCCGCGATTTATATGCCAGTCCGATAAAAAAGAAAATCTCTTTTTTGCAGAGATTCTAATCCGATTTTAATCTTATCGTAATAAACATCTAATCCAACTCAAAATCTATTCTAATAATCACAACGTAATTTTGCCGGACAAATAATAAGGTGCTGTAATGAAAATTTATTGGATACTGTTTATAAACTTATGTACCCTCATAAACGTTTTCGCACAGGAAGAGGAAACAATCAAATTAACACCCGAAGAGATAGAGGCCGCTTTTCTGAAGCAAAACCTGGAATTGATTGCCGAAAGGATGAATATATCCATAGCGGATGCTGCTGTTATACAAGCCAGGCTTTGGGATAATCCCACCCTGTCGGTTGGCGACGTAAACTTCTGGACACCTCGTTCGGAACCTAAAGCTACTCAGTTCAGCATCGAACTCAGCCAACTGATACAAACAGCTAATAAAAGAGGCAAGTTGGTCGCTATGGAAAAGATATCCAAAGATATGGCTATCCGGCAGTTTGAAGAGGTAGTACGGGGTTTAAAGATTGAACTCCGGAAATCTATTTATGAATTAATGTATCTGGATGCTTATCAACAGGTATTAAAGGTACAAGTTGAATCATTAAGTAAACTTCTTGAATCCTATACGAAGCAGGTAGTTCGGGGTAATTTGGCTAAAGGTGAGATTTTGCGTTTGCAAGCGGCTTTGTTTGAAGTAGAAAATGAAATGAACGAAATTCAAACAGAGCGTAACGCCCAACAAAAAACATTAAAGGTACTACTGAATGTCGGTCCGCTGGTTACAATCGAAATAATAAACGGGGACAGACCTTTAGAATCCCCCGAAGTGTTATCTATTACCCATCTGATGCAATTAGCCGATGATTATCACCCCGGCCTCCGGTTATTCAAACTACAAACAAGCTATTGCGAGAAATCACTGGCTTACGAAAAAGCGCAACGTGTTCCCGATATTACAGTAAACGCCAGTTATGACAGATACGGAGGCGTTTGGAGAAATTTCGTAGGCTTCGGAATAAGTATAGGACTTCCTTTATTGAATCGAAACCAAGGCGCTATTAAAGCAGCGCAGATCAGACGAGAACAAAGCCTCTATGCAGCTCGACAGCAACAACAATTGGTTCAACATGAAATAACAGAAGTACTCAATAATTACACCCTGGCCTATAAATTCTATAAAAAGATAACCGAAAATGCATTGCTTGAAGAATTAGACAGCATGACGGATATCTACGCAAAAAACCTGCTAAACAGAAATATCGGCATGGCAGAATATATGGATTTCATGGATACGTATAAGAATAACAAACACATCCTTCTTACAACCTATAAAAATGTATTCAACCAATACGAAGAACTCCAATTTACAGTGGGTACGGATTTATCTCTACTAAATAATAATGTGCAATGAAGACATTCGTTTTTTTATTAATAAGCGCTGCCGGAGGGTTACTATCCTGTTCCGGAACCGACGTAAGTGTTACAAAAGACAGTGGCGCCCTAAACAAAGCCTTTATCAATCATATTAAGACAACTCCGTCTGTCATTAATCATCAGGAGAAGGAAATGACGCTAACGGGGAAAGTTATCAGCAATCCCGACAGAACGATTCATTATGTATCTCTTATCAGTGGCGTAATTGAACGAACTTATTTTTCATTGGGTGATAAAGTACAACAGGGACAAGCTTTAATCGATATCCGAAGTACAGAACTCAGCACCTTACATTCGGAACAACTATCCTTGGAAGCGGAAGTGAAAATGGCCGAACGCGAGCTAAAGACAGCCCGGGAAATGTTTGACGATACCATGCTGTCTGAAAAAGATCTGCTGGAAGCCGAACGTAAATTAAAACAGGCGCAGGCTACTCTCGGAAAAGTACAAAGCGATATGTCTCTCTTCGGGATAAACAAAGGGAATGGAACATTTACCATCAAAGCACCGATGAGTGGATATATTATTCATAAAAACGCCTCATCCGGAAGTACGGTATCCGCCGATAGCGACCCGCTTTTTACAATTACCGATTTAAACACTGTATGGGCTATCGTAAACGTATATGCTGGCCATCTGCAATTTGTACGGGAAGGCATGGAAGCCGTTATCACTACCCTCTCCTACCCAAACGAAGTATTTACCGGTAAAATAAGTAATCTGTCGCAAGTATTCGACCCGGATGATAAAGCCTTGAAGGCACGTATTGTCCTTCCTAACGCAGACCTCAAACTGAAACCGGAAATGTCTGTCATTGTCAGATTAAAAGATACTACACAGAATGGGTTGGTAGCTATCCCCTCGGAAGCGCTCATCTTTGATAATGACGCTTACTTTGTTGTAGTAGAAAATAAGGATTCTGATTTCGTTAAAAAAGAAGTCATCCCTTACGACAGCAACAAAGATATTACCTACCTAAGCGCCGGACTGAACGAAGGAGAAAACGTTGTGATAAAAAACCAACTACTCATTTACTCGGAACTAAAAGGAAATTAAACAATGCATAAATTGGTAGAAAACATAATCGGTTTCGCTCTCCGCAACCATATCCTCATTCTTTTTCTTACCGGGATACTGTTTGTTGCCGGCATCGCCTGTTATCAGCACACGCCGATAGAGGCTTATCCCGACGTTACGAATACGCGCGTAAAGATCATTGCCCAATGGCCGGGACGAAGCGCCGAAGAGGTAGAAAAGTTTGTTACTTTACCTATCATGCAACAACTGAACACCATTCCTCGTAAAACGGACGTCCGTTCTACGTCTTTATTCGGCTTGTCGGTAGTCAATGTCTTGTTTGAAGATGAAGTAGACGATTTCTACGCGCAGCAATATGCCTCCAACCGTATGCAAGAAATAAACCTGCCCGAAGGGGCGGAGCTTTCTATCGAACCGCCTTCAGGAGCAACGGGGGAAATATTCCGGTACATCCTTCGTAGCGATTTGCCTGTCCGTGAAGTATCGACTATAAACGAATGGGTGGTACAAAGAGAATTGTTGGCCGTCCCGGGTGTGGCAACGATAGCCTGTTTCGGTGGAGAAGAAAAGATGTACGAAATAAAAGTAAATCCTGCCGAGCTAAGAAACTATGATCTATCGCCATTACAGGTATATGAAGCAGTGGCGGGCAATAATATAAATGTAGGGGGCGATGTTATCCAAAAAGGAAATCAGGCATATGTGGTACGTGGCATCGGCCTGCTCGAAAGTGTTGAAGATATCGAAAACATACTAATAGAAGTAAAAGGAGATACACCTATCCGCATCAAACAAGTAGCTACCGTAAGCGTATCTTCCAAACCTCGTCTGGGACAAGTTGGATTAAATGAGGCAGATGATGTGGTGCAAGGGATCGTCGTTATGTTGCGGGGGCAGAATCCCAGTGAAGTAATTAGTCGCCTGAAAGAGAAAATTGACGAACTAAACGAACGTATCCTTCCGCCGGAAGTGAAAATCGAACCTTTCATGGATAGAACGAAGCTGGTTAATTCTACTATACACACGGTGCTGAAAAATATGTTGGAAGGTATCCTGCTGGTAGCTGTGATCGTATTTATTTTCTTGTTCAACTGGCGCACTACGGTGATTGTGGCTACGGTTATCCCCCTATCGTTCTTGTTTGCTATTATCATGCTCCGTATCCAGGGATTACCGGCAAATCTTATCTCTATGGGGGCGCTCGATTTCGGGTTGTTGCTGGAAGGTACACTCGTGATTGTTGAGTCGGTATTCGTAGCCTTGGAAAAGCGTTCCGTAGAACTGGGCGCTCGGTTTACCTCTTCGCTAAAAAGCGGATTGATAAAGAAAAGCGCCGGAAGCGTTGCCTCTTCTATCTTCTTTGCACAACTTATCTTGGTTGTCGCCCTGTTTCCTATTTTTTCCTTTCAGAAGGTAGAGGGGAAGATGTTCTCGCCACTGGCTTTTACCTTAGGTTATGCACTGCTGGGCTCACTCGTTTTATCGCTGACATATGTGCCTGTTATGTGCAAGGTTTTACTTACCAAACCGATGAAAGAAAAGAAAAACCGTATCAGCCTGTTCTTTACAAACCTCGTCTATCGCTTGTATACCTTTAGTTGCAAATATAGGAAAGGAGCCGTTAGTACATTCGTCGTCCTGATAGTGGTTTGTATGGTTCGTTTTCTGTTTTGGGGAACAGAATTTATTCCAAGCATGAACGAAGGCGCCATTTATGTACGCGCTACCCTTCCGAACAGTATCCATTTAGACGAATCTGTAAGGATAACGAAAGAAATGAAACAAAAGCTCCGCCAATTCGACGAGGTAGATTTTGTTCTTACACAAACCGGACGCCCTAACGACGGGACAGACGCCACCGGCTTCTTCAACATAGAATTTCATACTGAATTAAAACCCGAAAAAGAATGGAAACATAAACGATCCAAAGACGAACTTATCGCGCAAATGCAAGATTCGCTAAGCATCTATCCGGGTATTATTTTTGCCTTCAGCCAGCCGATACAAGACAATGTAGAAGAATACGTTGCCGGCGTTAAGAGCGCGTTGGTTATTAAGATATTCGGCAGCGACCTTCATCAATTGGAAAACGTAGCCGACCAAACCGCAGCCATCATAAAAGGCATACCAGGTGTGGAAGACGTGAACGTATTCCGAAGCATCGGCCTGCCGGAATTACAAATCAAGCTGGATGAATCGCGCATGGCGCGTTATGCGGTGTCTATGGCCGATGCTCAGGTAGTAGTTGAAATGGCTATTGGAGGAAAAGCCGCTTCTGTCTTTTATGAGAATGAGCGGACGTTCGATATCAGGGTACGTTTTCAAAAGGAGTTTCGCGACGATGAAGAGAAGATAGGCAATATCCTTATCCCAACAATGAATGGCCGGGAAATACCCTTGAAAGAAATCGCCGATATTTCATTTATCACCGGTCCGGCCTTTATTTACCGCGAAGGAAGCAGCCGGTACATAGGCGTGGGATTCAGTATTCGCGACCGCGATTTAGGTTCTACCATCGCTGAGGCACGGCAAAAGGTAAACGAACAGGTTATGCTCAGTTCCGAAAATAAAATGGTTTGGGCTGGCGAGTTTGAAAGTCAGCAACGGGCAACCCGGCGGCTAATGGTGATTGTCCCGGCAGCTATTTTGCTTATCTTATTCTTGTTATACCTCAACTTTGGAGCTGTTAAAGACACATTGATCGCCGCCAGTGCTATGCCGTATGCTTTTATCGGGGGATTTATTTCCTTATGGGCAACGGGCACAGTTTTTGGTATTTCGGCAGGCGTGGGCTTCATCATCCTCTTTGGTATTGTATCGATAAACAGTATCTTACTGATCACCCGGATGAAAAAGTATATGCAACAAACCCGCAACCTGCGCGAAGGAATAAATAAAGCTGTCGGCGAATTGATCCGTCCGGTACTGATGATTGCTTTAATGGGTTCAATGGGCTTATTTCCCGCTGCCTTATCTAACGGTATGGGCTCCGAAGTGCAGAAGTCGATGGCTATCATGATTGTCGGAGGAATTATTATTTGTATGATCCTTTCGTTTACCATCTTGCCGCAAGTATTTTACTTTGCTTACCGCAGGGATAAACGATTAGCAATAAAATAATATGTGTATCTTTATATCCTGAATACAACGTATATGGAACTTTTATTAGTAGAAGACAACCGGCGTATCAGCGAATTTATTGTAAAGGGTTTGGAAGAGAGTGGCTTTTCCGTTGTATTGGCCGAAACCGGCGTAGATGCCCGCAGCTTGATTACACAAAAAAACTGGGATTTGATTTTGCTCGACATCATGCTACCCGACATAGACGGTATCGAGCTGTTGCAATATACCCGTTATAAAAAAATACATACGCCGATCCTTGTTGTAAGCGCCCTGGGAGAACCCGACGATAAAGTAAAGGCGCTTGATTACGGGGCCGACGATTATTTAGCCAAACCTTTCCATTTCTCCGAATTGATTGCCCGGATCAATGCATTGACACGAAGGGTGAAAATGAACTATAATACAACAGACAATGTATTGACCTGCGCCGATCTGTTTCTTTATCCCGACAAACATTTGGTGGAAAGAAACGGTAAAGAGATTAAACTTACCTTACAGGAGTTTATGCTGCTGAAACTGCTGATGGAAAATAAAAACAAGGTATTGCCCCGTTCGCAGATACTGGATACGGTATGGGGTATCAATTATAATTCCAATACCAATGTGGTAGATGTATATATTTCGTACCTCCGTAATAAAATAGATACGGAAAACAGTGAAAAATTAATCGAAACGGTAAAAGGGCGGGGATATCTTATACGTACGAAAGAATAATAGCCTGACAAATGAAAGTACAAACACGTTTAAGCTTGCTCGGTTCGGTTATTTTCGGGATAATCTTCACCGTTATTTCCTTTCTGATTTACGGATTGTTTTACCGTAATGTTACCCGTTCGATATATGATAATCTCCAGAAAACAGCTTTAATAACGGCTGTCTTTTTCCTCGAAGAAGATGAACTGAACAAAGAAGAGTTCTCCAAAGCCAGAAAGCGATTCTACGAGTTTGTATCTAATTCATACTACCAAATATATAATGAAGCCGATAGTGTGAACTACGGATCGCCGCTTCCACTCATTCCGGCTGATCTGTTACAAACGATACGGGATAAGCGCCAGTTGGCTTTTTCGTATGAAGGATTTCTTTGCTATGGTATCTTCTACGAAGACAATCAGGGGAATTTTGTGGTCGTTTCAAAGGAAAAGAAAGATGTTTCAGCCCATCAGTTGAATCTATTACTCTGGATTCTGGTGATTGCTTTCTTGCTTGGCATGAGTTCTATTATCCTTTTAAGCCGCTGGATGGCTAATGCAGCCTACCGGCCATTCCGTACGGTTATCAGGCAGGTTACCACTATTTCCACCCATAACCTCGATAAGCAAATAGAAATTCCCAATACAAAGGATGAGCTGCAAGACCTGATTATAACCTTCAATAATCTATTATCTCAACTATCCGAAACGTTTATTATTCAGAAAAACTTTGTAAACTACGTATCGCATGAATTTAAAACACCGCTTACATCCATATTAGGTAATCTGGAAGTTTTCTCCCTGAAAGACCGTACACCCGAAGAATATACCCGATTAAGTCAAGCGCTCATTCAACAAATCAAACAATTAGAAGAAACATTAGAGACCTTACTCATTATCTCCGACCTGAGAAACCGGTCGGATATTTCCGACCTGATACGTATTGACGAAGTAATATGGGAAATCATATCCAACATATCGCACCAATACCGGAAATCGAACCTATCCGTCAATATGGAGATTCCACCTACAGACGAATATCTTCTAAACGTATCCATAGAGAAGACACAGTTAGTAATGACCCTTTATAACCTAATTGAAAACGCCGTAAAATATTCACATGGAGAGCAAGTAGATATCCGTATCTACAAAACAGAAGAAAGGCTTACTTTGTCTATCACTGATAAAGGAATCGGTATTCCTTCCGAGCAATTAACCAACATAAGCAAGCCTTTCTTCCGTGCCGATAACACAAACCAAATACAAGGTAGCGGTATCGGACTTTCTATTGCTTTGAGGATATTGGAAAAGAACCATATCAAATACAACATTCACTCTGTCGTAAACGAAGGTACTACCATTACCCTGTTGTTTTAATCTGTTTATTGCTTTACTCCCCGGATTATTTTCACCTCTTTATCCGTTGTAAGGCGGAACACATAAATACCCTTTGGCAATGATTCCGTATAAACAATATCACCGGGATTATCCACTATTTTAACCAGCTTGCCGTCTATTGAAATGATTTCTAATTTCTTTACTTCCGCGGCATTTAGCAGGGTGATATAGTTGTTGAAAAGCGTTGGTGTAAGCATTAATTGATTTTCGATTCGTTGTTCGGCGCTTACAACCACATCTCTCTGTATGACGGCTTGTGTGCTTTCCCAGCCATTGTATGAAGCCGATACAGCATATTTATACGCTCCGCTTCCGTCAATGGCATCTACATAGCGGGTTCCTGTTACGGGAGAAGTATTTACTCTCCGGTTATCTCTGTAAACATTATAACCTGTTACTTCCGGGAATGTAGCCGGCATACTACTCCGAAGCTGTAAATCAGTAGCAGGTACTGTTTGTACCGACATTTTTTTGTTTGATTTCTTTATTGCCAAATTAGTAACAGGTTGGTTTCTTTCTAAGCCTGTTCCTTCTTCGGAGGTTACCACTGCGGCAAGAAAGAAATTGAAATCAAAATCTTCATTTTCTATATACTCCCAATTAATTCCATCTTCCGAGATGAGGTTTCCTTTTCTCATTTCGGCAGGGCCGTTGTCGCACCAGGCCGGATGGGTGGCCTTGTCATAATCCGAAGCATAAATGGCTACAATCAAACTTCCTTTATTATCTATCGTGAAAGGTGTTTGCAAGTCCACAACGTTTAATTTGTTGTAAACAAGATTTGTCAGCGGTTGGGTATATTCTCTGTTTCCTTGTGTTATAAGAAGCGAATAAGTTACATTTTTTACAGGAACAAATTGTATCGACTTAAGTAATTTATTCCTGAAAGGGGTGATTTCATCTTGCTTCCAACCTTGTCCGAAGTAAAAAGGAATGCCGCTGAAACCAATAGCAATATTAGCCGGACTTCCTGTTCCCCAGTAAATGGTTTGTTGATACAACGGCGCACTCCATGTAACAATTACTCCGGATGAAGGATCGAAGATTGCCTGCGGATTCGAAGGAGCCAGATATTCTGTTACAAAGAGCGTTTTACTTACAACTTCCGATTCAACGCCATTCGGATATACGGCAGATACACTATAAATAATCGAACCGGTTTTCGATGGATTATCCGTATAGGATAAAGCCGTTGTATTCCTTAGCAATTCACTGTTTTTATAAACATTATATCTTGCAGGCACTTGTGTGGCAGGCGCCTGCCAACTTAATAAAACCTGATTATTGGTATACGTTAACTGAAGATTGGAAGGTTTCTCAACAACGACCGGTTCTTTCTTATAACGTCCCCGCAATGTTTCTGCATTTGTACTCGCCGGGTCTAACCAAATATCCATTCTTTCCGTCGGTTTTTTGCTATATTTATCCCAGTGATAAGATAGTTTACCATATAAGTTTAACCCTTTAGGTTCATCACAGGAAGAATTGCCTCCGCTGAGTGTCCCGACAATCAATTTATTCTGGTTGAAAAGCGGTGAGCCGGAAGAGCCTCCGGCCGTTACGCTTACACCATTGGCTGTTTCTGCAAAAATAACATTCCAATGAGCATTCTCGGCTCCCTCGTTATCATTTTCATCCAACCATGAGATAGAAGTTGCACGCCCGGTAAAAGTAGAGATCTTTTTATAATCCCCTTCGGGATGATGAATACCCACGCCGGAAGTGGCGGCCCTCTCTCTCCTGTCCCAACCATTATAATAGGCATAATAGTTGTCTGGTATATTCCGGTTTAATAGCAACAATAATCCGTCGGAACCTCCTGAAATAGGAATCTCTACCACTTTTTTGCAACCTACCATCGTTTGACTGGATACGGCAGGTAAATTGTCGCCGCAATCACTTTCATAATGGAAATAGAAAACCCACTGGTTGTAATCGGATGCAGATGCCGTAGTTTCCAAATCCGCGGAACAATGATAGGCGGAAAGAATATAGGGTTTGAAGTTTTCGGCTGTATTGTTTACCAGCGAACCTGAGCATAAATACGATTTATCGCCGATACGCTGAATCATCTTACACACCCCCGTTTTCTCCGTCTGCCAATTATTGCCTTCTTCACAATTAATACTGATATAACAAGACGACGATGAACTCCTGAGTGAAGGATTATTACCAACCGTTAAATGATTATATCCATATCCGATACTTTCTATTTCTATGCGAGGCTTTTCTCCATCGGAAGCAGCAACATATTCAAGAACAATATCATCACCGGCGACAAATTCTGTTGCGAATCTGTCTACTGTCGGATTTGAATGATGAGTAAATGCTCCGATTACCTGCGTTTTTTCCGCATTATAGATAAATAATTTTCCTCCTTCGGGTATATAGAAGGCTTTGTAATAAAGCATCAGGGCTATTGCTCCTTTTGCTTGGATATTCAATTGCCAAACAGATTCTCCACCGGGTAATACGCTCCATGTTCCTGCATTATCCATCGTCAGATTGGATTCGATAAGCGTAGCTACCTTCAGTGGTTGCCCTTGGCTCACCTGCCATTCGTCTACCAATTTCAGATCCTCCACATTAAAAGTAACAGGAATCTGCACTTGGGGAATTGTACTTCTCAGCGAATGTCCATAATGAAAACTCGGAGGCAATCCTCCTTCGCTTATTTGTCCATGCATATTGTTCAGAGTGAAAAGTAATACTCCAAACAAGATAGCAATACGGTAATTTTTCATATACATAATTTATATTTGTTTGCTTACGATGTAAAAGTACCAGATATATCCATACCCGTCAATCCCCCAAAAAGGTGAAATCCTTCAGAAGATGTGAAAAAACTACAATTTGATATAAATCTGTTTTTTATATAACAAATATCCCGGTAGCCAGTTCAAAACAACAAAAAATATCGCCCAAGCCAACGAGCCTCCGTAATTACCCAGTACGGGCATAAATACCGAATCACACATAAATGATTTGAAACCAATGCTTCCGACTAATGTACCTAAAAGAGCCGCCTGTACATACAGGTAAAGCGGATTAATACCAAAGGATTCAAAGAACATCGTCCGGTTCTTTTTCCCATTTATATCAATAACCCAGATAAGTAATGCTAAAAACAGAGAACCGAATCCGCAAGTAGTCAAAACAAACGTACTGCTCCATATTTTTTTGTTTATCGGGCAACCATAGCTAAACAACAAACCGGCAAAGGCAAGAATCGTTCCCAATATAAACAGGTTACGGATCATTTTCTCGTTATCTTTTTTACTGTCAAGAATCATCTTTCCGACAAAGAAGCCTATCAGCACATGGGCTACACTGCCTATTACACTCAGCAATCCTTCCGGGTCGAAAGCGATACGTGTCCCATCGGCCATTGTATCGCTATACATGTGCGATTCACCTATGATGGCACGGTCTGTCACTGCAATTATATTATCGGGAGATAATACCGTACTACCGGTAAATGCTAACAATGCCCAATAGAAAACGAGGATTCCGGCAGCTACATGAAGCAGATATTTATGATTTACCATCAATCCTATCAAAGAACCGATCCCATAAGCCAACGCCAATCGCTGCATTACACCCAATATCCGCAACTGTTCAAATGATCCGAAACCGTTCCTGAGCACATATCCGAACAAATTCAATCCCAATCCTACGAGGAATATCAAGACTGTCCTTTTCAGTACTTTAAAAGTGCTTTCTTTCGATAAGGTAAAATTATATTTACGCAAAGAGAAGAACATAGAAACGCCCATGATAAACATAAAGAAAGGGAAAACCAAATCAGTTGGCGTTAACCCGTCCCAACGGGCATGTCGCAAGGGTGCGTAAACATATTCCCAAGTACCGGGATTATTCACCATAATCATTCCCGCAATTGTTATCCCTCGCATTACATCAAGAGAAAGCAATCTTCCTGTTTGTTTCTGTGTCATTCTAGTATTATATTATCCTTTTTAATCATACAGAATGACAAAAATAATAAGTTTATTTGTTTTGTCAGAATTTCCAACAGATAAGTGTATTGATATCTGTTTTATTATTACCTTCTATTGTCTCTAAATCTGTTCCGATACGATCCCTGTCGGAATAATGCGTATTCGCCAATTTTGCCGAAAGAGATACATTCCGGGATATTTTCCATCGGAAAGTTAACGACAAACGATAGCCTCCCCCATAAAACTGAGGATTATTAAATGCATACAGGATATTATTTTCATACGAATGTATACGGCTGCTATAATCATTTGTATGAAATATAGCTCCAAACAAATCCAGATGAAAAGGGATATCCGATGGTTTCCAACTTATCTGTTGAGACAACATGATGCCCTGGCTTTTCTCTTTCGGCTCTTCGGTATATATGATCCCATCTACTGATGTTTTCATGAGGGTGGATAAAACGCCATATTGCATTTGAAAACGAATACGATGTTGTTTATAAGGTAGTATGGAAGCGGTTGGATCGGTAGAGATCATCCCGTTTTTCTCTTTCTGTTTCTGTTTATATCGTATATAAAAGGAGACGTTTTTTACTTGTGTAAAGTCCGCTTGTAGCATATATTCCCTGCCTGAAGAAGGTGCATCTGCCTGATACGTTAGCCAGGGAAAACGAAAGAAGTCGGCATAACCGGCTATTTTCCAGTAAGGAAACGGGGTAAATTGCATACCGATATAAAGCCCCTCTTCGTTTTGTACGGTTGAGCTTTGTGCAAAAGCTCTCCCAAAGAAAGCTTGATATCGTTCATCATAATAACGATATACGAGCAAAGCCGACAGGTAAGAAACCGGCGTAAGCTGTAAGCCGTTCAGTGTGGCAAACGATTTATTGATACCCACCGCTGTCTCCCCATACCATTTGATATAGCGGTTTTTCAACAGATAATCCACACTTGCATTCGTATTACTGTTCCCTCTGAAATAAAAGAGATTATATGGTTTCGGTTCGGGTTCAATCCTGAATTGTCCGAATGAATAGGAAAGAGCGGTTATCCCCACACATACATTAGGCGTAGCATACCGGATATTACCGCCGAATGTTTTCATAGGCAGTAGATGCTTTTTTTCCGCCTCACGGGGTATACGATGCAAACCATCTGTTTTTATGGAAGAAACCGTTACACTATCAATCGGATTCGCATCTAATTTTCTTTGTGAATAAAACAGGCTGATATCCACATTCTTTATATTAACAGTAGCCGCTGCTCCGCGAAAATAGTCATTCTCATTGGTGGAAAAATGCCTGCGGAAACCATATGTCTTTCTTTCGGCTTGTGTTACTAAAGCATTTTTACCGGGAAAAAATTCATTACTTACCACCAATCCCTGCCCAAACGATATGTTATAATCCCCTACGGCAAGTGTTTTCAACCACTTGATGTCTTTCATTAAAAAGTAGAATGAATAATGGTCATATCCTTTATGATGTGTATTCCAAAAAGCTTCTCCGGCATCCTTTTCACCTGTAAAACCTATTTGTAACCTGTCGTCGAACGTAAACGAATAGCGTATAGACTGATAAAAAGGTTCTCCGATGTATTGTCGATTGGGATATTTCTCCAAGATACTATCCGGTTGCGGAAGATAACCTTTCTTTTGTTGAAAACATTTATCATACCTGATTTGTACTTCATTAGAATTATATTTCAATAAGTTATCAACAGTCAACGGCCGTTTATCAACCGTTAATTCACCCATATAAACAAATGGCAGCAATAGCTCTAATGTTGGGAAATCCAGTTCTTTTACATGCTTTAACTCATAGATACTTACCAACTTACCGTATTTTTCACGATAAGATAATATGTTTTCTATCTGACGATCGGATAAGAAAGGGAACTTTTTTAGCTGTTCTGCCGTAACACTATTTAATTCAAAAGGATGATCTTTCAAATAAGACAGTTCATTATACAAGTTTTCAACTTCTTCCGTATTTTCATTTTCAACAGCCATATCCTCAATATATTCCATCCATTTATCAGGAGAAAAAACAAATTGCCCATTTAGTTCGTAACTATTTATAAACATAGTTATCAACCATAAAAAATAATTTATAAACGATTTTCTCACAACCCTGTTAAAAAGTAAATTGTAAACCAATGCCCGAACTAATACCCAATACGGGATGATAAACGATAGCAACATCAACCGAAAACGGAGGAAAACAATACCCTATTCCCAAAGAAGGAAGTAATGGATTTCCTTTTATTCCCGTACGGATACTAAAGTCTTTAAAAGGCTGATATTCTATTCCTACTGCTCCTGCAACAGCTTGTTCGTCGTTATTCTCTACCGTACATACTATGAATACCGTGTTTATAACTTCCCAGGTAATGCCGATTTGTATTAAATACGTTTTAAAATCCTTTATTTCAATAGATTTATCACCTAATTGAACAGAAGGCAAATTCATTATTAACAAACCTATCAACAACTTATCAACAGGTGCAAAAGTGAGTCCAATATCTGTTGATAACTGTCCGGTTTTGTCTTCAAATAATTCTGTTTGCAGAAAAGCATATTGAAAACCGACGCCTAAAGCCCATTGCTTGTTTAGTTGTTTTGCCAATAACAATCGAAACTGGCTTTCCCTGTAAGCATCATAACCAAATGTTGAAACGTTTATTCCAAAAGAAAGAATACGATTCGGAAAATAAACACTCCCGTTAAAAGCGCCTAATTCCTGTAAGCCATATCGATTAAAATAATTAATACAGATGCGATTATTTGCATACAGAGCAAGAAGAGAAGGATTAAATAAAGCTGAAGATAGGGTTTCATTCCCACCCATCCCTATACTTCGAATATCCGCTATCCGCAGATTATTAACAGCCGATAGATAAGTAGAGGGATAAAAAAACAGCAGTATCCAGCATAAATGTTTTTTCATATGGTAAGCTTTTGGTTACAAACGTTCATAAAAACGCCTTAGCTAATTCGACGCAAAGGAAAAAACAATATTTTATATTGTCAATTATTATAACAATTTTTTTCCGTCTCTTAAAAAAAGAGGAGGAAAAATAGAAAAAAACGAAAAAAAACAGCAAAAAAAGCTTACTTTGGAATACTACTTGAAAAAATATCGTATTTTTGCGACCAAAAGGACATATTCTTTTATATTTCTCTTTTTAAGAGAGGGGGAAAAAATAATAAAATAATGATTAGATGTCCTTATGTTGTATTGAATAAAATTTAAATAAGTCTTAACAAATTAACCATTTTCATGAAACAAAAAGATTTCAAACAAAAATGTCGTGAAGCGGTAATATCTAAAATGATAGGACTGTTTTTGATTGGAGCAGGCTTCTTTACAGGAGCACATGCACAGGTAACCATAGGTAGCGAAGCTGCTCCGGCCGACGGAGCGCTTTTAGATGTGAAGCAGCAAAACGCCGCTAACGGAGGTGAAACAAGCAAGAAGGGTATCCTTTTCCCTCGCGTTAAGCTTACCTCCTTAACCTCGTTAAGTCCTTTAGTAGCTTCGCCCAACGACGCGACAGTCAAATCGACTCACAAAGGGATTGTAGTTTATAATATTACCGTATCCGCATCGAATAATTTAAAAGAAGGGCTTTATTCATGGAACGGAAATGAATGGGTATATTCGCAAGACACACAATCCTGGAATATGACAGGAAACGCCGGTACAGATCCCGCAAAGAACTATGTGGGAACTTCCGACGCCAAGGCCTTAAGCATCCGCACAAATAATACGGAGAGAATACGAGTGAGCGAAGACGGCAAAACGTACCTGAAGAAGACAGATGCTGCCCCACCGAGTAACGGAGTATCTCAATTAGTAAGAGATAACACAACAGGAGAAGTATTATCGTTAGTGACAGGAAAAAACAGCAAAGCGATCAACTATTTAGTATATGAACTTGAGTGCGCCGCAAATGGGGCTGAGGATTGGATAGCTGACTTTGACACAAAAATAGAGGTTGATGAATTTACGCTTGTCGTCGTTGGTTCGTCATTTGCTACCCTACCCATAGGTGTAACTGTAGGGCTCAAGATGTATGAGGATGGTGATCTAAGTATTAAAGGCACATTTGCCCCTTCCACAGTACTCGCATTTTACGAAGAGACGCTAAAACATGATACATGGCATTTGAAAGCGGATTATTCAAGGGCCTCACCTGCCAATGGTAAACCCGGTGTCTGGACCATCTATTGCCTTGCTATTAACAAATCCATAGTAAAGGAAGCGGGAGTAATTAAATTCAAAATGCCCAGTAGTAAAGGCGTCGCTACCGCTCCGCCGGCTGGTTTGTATGACTGAGAGAGATTGAGCAGGCGATTTCGCTTCAAGTTCTTGATTGCTTATTTATAGAGCCTGAGAAATATAAAAAAAGCATTGTAATGTCTTTAGGAAACCATGATGATGGTTTTGTAAAGACATTACAATGCTTTTGTAAAACCATCACCATGATTTCCTAAAGACTATATAACCATTTTTCGGGTGATTCCCGAACACGATACTTATTTCCATTAACCACATGAATCTGTAAATTTGCGACCTTGCTACCACGCACATTAGCTATTCCTCCCTACGCGATATGTTAAAATTTAAGGCAAAAGCTGTTTTTTTGTCAAAATGGTATCATTGATCTAGTTTTTTATCTATACATTCGCACAATAAATTAATTGTAACAGGAGACTTTATTCATATTAATTGCATAACCAATAGTTATTTTATAATAACTAAATCTAAACGTATATCTATGTATTTAATTATTTTCATTAATTATTCAACTTATCTAAATTACTAATTTTATGAGAAAGTATTTAGTTTTGTTCGTACTGTTCTGTATCGGAACATGTACTGGAGCTTTATGGGCACAAAAGAAAATTAGTGGAGTTGTCATGGACAAAGATGTCAACATGCCGCTAATTGGAGCTAATGTGGTTGTCAAAGGGACAACGAATGGAATGGTTACAGACCTGGATGGGAATTATTCATTGGAGGTGAACGACAATGATGTATTGCAATTCTCTTTTCTGGGGATGACTACCGTAGAAGAAATAGTGGGTACCCGCACAGTAATTAATGTGGACATGTTTACCGATTCACAGAAAATCAACGAAATAGTAGTTACTGCTATGGGTATTGAGCGGAAAGCTAAAAGTTTAACGTATGCTACCCAGCAATTGGGAGGAAACGAGTTGACGAAGGCAAAAGACGCCAACATGATTAATTCACTGCAAGGTAAGGCGGCAGGTTTGGTTATTACGCCGAATGCAACCGGAGCCGGAGGGTCGTCGAAGATTTTGCTTCGTGGTAACAAATCGGCTTGGGGAAATAACCAACCGCTTATTGTAATTGACGGTGTTCCGATGAATAACCCGAAAACATCCCAATTGGAAGGCGAATATGAAGGCCGTGATGGCGGCGACGCCTTGTCTAACCTTAACCCGGACGACATTGCAAGTATGAACGTATTAAAGGGCGCTTCGGCGGCTGCTTTGTATGGTAGTATGGCTGCCAACGGTGTAATTATGGTTACTACAAAGAAAGGCCGCGAAGGTGCTGCACGCGTAGACTTTTCGTCTAACATTACAATGGAAACGCCATTAAGCGCACCGAAATTGCAAAGTACGTATGGCGCTATCAAAACAGGAAACCAGTTGAGCGAAAAGAGTTGGGGCGAAAAAATCTCCGGAACTGCTTCGGCTAAAGACCGTGTGAAGGATTTCTTCCGTACAGGGTCTACTTATATTAACTCCGTTACAATCAACGGAGGTACGGAAAAAACGCAAAGCTTCTTATCGTATGCCAACACAACATCGTTGGGTATTATGCCGACGAATGATTTCCAACGCCATAATATGACGGCACGTCAATCATTCAAGTTGTTTGGAGACAGGCTGACGGTTGATGCTTCTCTTTCTTATATTACACAAAAAGCAACCAACCGCCCTCATGGAGGTACCTACATAAACCCATTAACCGGTGTATATACATTCCCGGCAAATGGAGACTTCAACGAGTATAAAAACAATTTTGAAGTGTTTGACGGCGGACGTAATTTATACGCTCAAAACTGGTATACTTCATTGAACGACTTTACTTCCAACCCTTACTGGATATTGAACCGCAACAAGTCAACAGAAAAACGCGACCGTATCATGGCGTCGGCTACAGCAAACCTGAAAATTACGGATTATTTGAATCTCCAGGGACGTTTGAGCATTGATAATGCAAAGGATAAATTCGAACGTAAATGGTATGCTACTACTACAGAAATGTGGGCGCCGGGAGGTAATGGGCGTTATAGAGTTGAAACATTCGACCCGAAACAGTTCTATGGTGATATTATGCTGAATTTCAGTAAAACATTTGAAGATATTTGGGAAGTCAATGCTTCGGCCGGTAGCAGCTTTATGGATTCGAAGATACAACGCACATTCGTTGATAGTGACAAGTTCGGTTTAGACCAGCCCAATTTCTTTGTCCCCGAAAATATAAAAGGGAACGGAAACGGACGTGTCGAAAGCCCGAGAAAACGGTTGAATTCTGTGTTTGGTACCGTACAATTTGGTTTCAACAATATGATTTATGTAGACGTAACCGGGCGTAATGACTGGTCGTCGGCATTGGCTTTTACAAATAATATCTCTTATTTCTATCCTTCGGTAGGTTTAACGGCCTTACTGAATGAGATGGTTCCTATGGGAGACTTGGTTAATCTGCTAAAACTTCGCGGTTCATATAGTATTGTGGGTAACGACGTTCCTGCTTACATCACTCACCCGATGGATGGTATTAACGTAGGCTCTTTGGAACCTAATACCAAAGCTCCGTTTACGGAAATGAAACCTGAAAAGATGCACTCCATGGAGTTTGGTTTTGATTTGACGATGTTTGAAAATCGTTTCAATGTAGACTTCACCTACTATACGACAAATAACAAAAACCAGTATTTCGAAATCGCTTCTCCTTTAGCCAGCGGATACGAAAGCTATTATATCAATGCAGGAGATATCCAGAATACAGGTTTCGAAGCCTCGGCCAACTATCGTTTCGATATAAACAACGAATGGAGTTGGAAAACGGATTTCAATATCTCTTACAACGACAATAAAATAAAGAAATTAGACAAGCGCTTGTCTGACGGTGTAGAATTAGGTTCGGGAGCCGGCTATCGCTTCATGCTAAAAGAAGGAGGTTCATTCGGTGATGTATACGGACGTGTTCTTGAAAGAGACGACAACGGCGTGATTGTATTAAATGAAGACGGAAACCCCAAATTAAGTGACGGAAACAATACTTATTTAGGTAATGTTAATTCAAAATGGCAATTGGGCTGGGGAAATACGATAACCTATGAAGACTTCTCCTTTTATTTCTTGTTTGATGGAAAGATTGGCGGAAATACAATCGGTATGACTCAAAGCTACCTGGATGCTTACGGCGTTTCCAAAGTGACCGGTGATGCACGTGATAAAGGTGGCGTAGATTTAGGAAACGGAAAAAAGATGGATGCACAAACTTTTTACGAATCAACAGCCGGTAAAGACAAGGCAGGAAGCGAATATGTTTATTCGGCTACCAACTTCCGTTTAAGAGAGCTTTCTTTAGGTTATACATTCCGTAACCTGATTGCTCCTTCCAAAAACCTAAGTGTTTCATTAATTGCACGAAACTTATTCTTCTTATACAAAGATTCTCCACATGACCCGGAAATGTCTGTCTCTACTCATAATGCATGGCAGGGCTTCGACACTTTCGGTTTGCCGGCCACTCGTAGTTACGGTATTAACTTAAAGGTAACATTCTAAAAAGTATCTCGTCATGAAAAATAAAAAAAATCAACTGAAAAAAGCATTCTCTGTATGTACATTAGCAATGCTGATGGGCACAATAGCCTGTACCGATAACTTTGAATCGATCAACACCAATCCGAATGGATTGGAACCTGAAAACGTGAAAATATCGGCTCGTTTTTATCAACCGATGAGTTCCATTTACCTGAATTTTCAAAACAGGAACTACGAATATCAATTACAGCAAAACTTAAATGCCGATTTATGGTCGGGTTATCTGGCTGTTCCTACTCCATTCGGAGGCAACTACAACAATTCAACCTATGCCATGAATGATGGTTGGAACGAAATGCCGTTTAGAGCAGGGATGCTGTATGTAATGAAACCCATCAATGATATTCTGAAATCTACCGAAGAACCGGATTATGTATCTGTTGCCAAGATCGTACGGGTAACGGCTATGCACCGTGTTTCTGATATCTACGGACCAATCCCTTATAGCCAGGCTATGCAGGGAGGAGAAACCGTTCCTTATGATGCGCAGGAAACTGTTTATAAGGCTTTTCTTCAGGAACTGGAAGAAAGCGTTAATGCCCTGACAACATTTGTAGATTCAAACCCTGCCGCCGAAACAAAGCGTATGGCTGATTTTGATATCATGAACAGAGGAGATAACGTATTATGGATTCGTTTTGCAAACTCATTACGTCTTCGTTTAGCAATGCGTATTGCTAAAGTTGAACCCGCCTTGGCAAAATCAACAGCAGAAGCTGCCGTAAATCATAAGTACGGCGTATTGACATCTGCTGATAAAAACATCGAAGTGGTAGATCCCGGTTTGCAGAATCCATTGAGTGAAATTAACTTTTCGTATGGCGACATTCGCGTCAGCGCTTCGGTAATAAGCTTGTTGAAAGGTTATAACGACCCGCGTTTATCCAAATATATTACTCCGGTAGGTTGGTTTGAAGAAGGCGGATCAAAGAAAGACATCTTAGACAAAAACGGTAATCCCGTAAATAAGATTGGTGAATATATAGGTATTCGTCAGGGTATACTTATTCCAGACAAGAATAATTATATTATGTATTCGACCATTAATATGCATCCAACCAACAGATACTCCGACCAGGATGGCGGTAAAATCGTGATAACAAATGCTTTGCCTATCATGAAAGTGGCCGAAGTATATTTCCTGCGTGCCGAAGGTGCGTTGAGGGGATGGAATATGGACGGTTCTGCAAAAGACTTGTACGAACAAGGTATCAAAGTTTCCTTCAACGAATTTGCTATCTCAAACGAAGCGTATACAGAATACATCAATAATAACACCGGTGTTTCTACAAATTATGAAGACCCCTTCAACCCGGATAATAACATTACCGGTATAGACAAAGCAACGGTTAAATGGGAAGATGACGCCTCTCTGGAAGATAAACTTCATAAAATCATTAATCAGAAATGGATTGCTATGTTCCCCGAAGGACAGGAAGCCTGGAGCGAATTTCGCCGTACAGGATATCCAAAACTATTCCCGGCTGTAACGAACTATAGCGACGGTAATATTCCTAAAGGCGAATTTCCAAAACGTTTACGTTTCCCGCGTAACGACCGCAACTCAAATTTAGTGGAAGTAGAAAAAGCCCGCACACTACTGAAAGGCCCCGACCACGAAGGCACTCGCCTCTGGTGGGATGTAGAAGGCGGTAATTTCTAATTGTAGACAAGCTCAATATTTTTAATAGCCTTTTTCATTCAGTTTGCGCATGCCCTTCCCGGACATGCGCAATTTTTTATAAGTTTAGGAACTGTCGTCGAATCGACGATGAAAGTTTTTACGAAAATCCGTAAAAACCGTTTTTTCTCCCCCTTATCTTTTTGTGCAAATCAGTAAATAGCCCTTTGCTCTTTTACACAAATTACTGATTTTCGCAAATATAAAACACATAAAAGCACAGTTACAGATTTATGCAACTAAAATAAAAAAGATGTTGCATAAATCAGTTTTGCTTCCTTTTACAGCAACTGTATTTTTACAGCAGATTTTAAAAAATCAATAATGTTTTTTTATTAATTTATTTTTTATGAAAAATGACAATTTTAATTTGAACAAGTTTGAACAGCTTCAAACTTCAACCGACACTTTAAAAGGTGGATTTTC
>JAISDJ010000034.1 GCA_031264865.1 Tannerellaceae bacterium
GAAAAAGCCGCCATGAACGCAAGCCATACCTTGACCGTCCCGTCAGGCAAAACCCTCATCATATCCGGCGGGGATAACATTATCAACATCGGCTCGAACACGCTCTCCATAAACGGCGGCGGCACGGTTACAGTCAACAACACGTACAACGGATTTTACAGAAGCGACAGCAATATGACGCCTGTTCTGAACCTTGAAAACATCACCGTAAATCTTGAAAGCACAACCGGCAACAGCATCAATGTGAATACGGTAAACGTAAACAGCGGCGCAACCGTTAACCTCAACTCCGCGACAGGCGGCGGTCTGATACGGATTGGCGACGGCTGGACGCTGACCGTCAACACCGGCGGCGTCATCAATATACTGGATTTTTACGGAGTCGGCATCAATAACAGCGGCACGGTGCATATTAATGGCGGAACAGTCAGCGTAGGCGCGGGAACAGCGGATAACTGGGGTATTTCCAACAGCAGCACCGCCTCTTTTCTCAAAATCACCTCCGGTACGCTGACCGGCACAGACGGCGGCGCGATTTATTTGAGTGGCAAGTTTGATACCTATATGTCAGGCTCAAAAGTCGAGGGCGCGAATGGCATTTTTGCGGACAGGGGCGTCACGCTTACCAACAACGGTCAAATAGAAGTGGGTATAGCAAGCGACCCGGCTTCCGCAAACGGTTTGACAGAGGGTATGTATTTTTGGAACGGCAGCACGTTTGAGAGACTCGCCAATCCGGTTGAGATTACATCCATCGTCCTCAACATCACGGCCCCTGTTGCCGGAGCGACTGAGTCAACTCCTACCACTGGCGGCGCAGGGTACGCTTGGTCATCTTACGACTATACAACCACAAGCGACGGGGCGTCGTTCCCCATTGGTTCCACCTTCGCGGCGAATACGGACTACACCATCACTGTTGTATTGTTTTCGCTTACAGGTTATCAATTCGGCACGATTCCTACCGCAAACGTCACCGGAACAAACGGTGTGGTGCAGAGCGCCACGGTAAACGGCGGCTACCTGACGGTGGTAGTGAATTACCCGGCAGGCTTCGGCACAATCACCGGCACAATGACCGTTGGCGGCACAATCGTTTCCGACCTCACGCAGAGTGCAGGCGGTACGGGGTGGATGTGGACGGCTCCCTCCGCTACCTTGATACTGGACAATGCTTACACCGGAGAGCCAATTGCCGTAAACTGTCAGAACTATACCGACAACATCAAGCTTGTTTACAGCGGCGACGTATCCGTTGGCAGTCCTTCTTCCAGCGTTATTTTCTGCAATGGCAATCTTGAGATAAGTGAAAACGGTACAGGCGGCGTCCTTACGCTTACTTCCACAAGCGCCAACGCCCTGCATTGCGCCATCGAGGTGAATGGCTCGCTTGCCATTACCGGCGGTATGGTGAACACAGAAGCCGCAGGTTCCGGCACAAGTCCCAACGCTGCGGTAATCTATGGAAAAATGGGCGTAAGCATAGACGGCAGCGCAAGCGTAACGGCAAACGCTACAGGAAGCGACGCCAGCGGTATTTGTGTAGAATCAGGCGATATAACCATATCTACCACCGGCACACTCACGGCAAACGGTAACGGCGCGGGTGGCGCATTGGCAATCAGGAACGGGCATAAGCTGAATATGAGCAGCGGCAATCTCGTTCTGACAGGCGTACCCATGTACAGTGAGCAATTTGTAGACGTCATCATCGGCGGCGGCAGCAGTATCACGATAGACGGCACGGCGGTCTATCTCGCCAAACTGACGCTTGGCGGCGTAAGCACGGAAACGGAAGTAACCGAAATCACGTCGCCTGCGTCCGGTTATGGCGTTTCAAGCAAATTTACCGATGCAAGCGGCAAACTCTGCTTCTTTCTTCCGGCGGGCAACGGTCTGACCGTAACGCTCACGGCGGGCGGCACAACGTATTCCGGCACGGTAACAGTAGCCACAGATCATTCTACGGTGGCTACGCTGAATGAATTTGTACCCAGCCCTACCTACGGCGTGAGCATTGCCACCTTCAACAACGGGAGAGTTACTTCCGCCCAAGCGAATTACATGGAAAACGACAACGTTGCCCTCACTCTCTCGGATATTACCGCCGGATACGAACTGACTTCCATTACAGTGCATAAAACCGGCGATGGGAATACAATCGTACCTTTGAGCGGCTCCGGAAAAAGCAATGGCGCAATATACACCTTCGGCATGCCCGCCTACGGCGTAACGGTAACGGCTACGTTTGACAAGATACAGGTAAAACGCATCGAACTGTTATTGACCGGAACGTTAACACTACGCATCCGCAATACAGGTAACGTTGCTACTGGCGAATTGTCGCTCGCCCTCTCCGGTGTAAATGCAGACGCATTCACGCTTCCTTTCGCCACATTGGGCAACCTATCCGTCGGCGACGAAACAGACATTACACTCACCCCTCGTGCAGACCTGACAGCCGGAACCTACACAGCAACCCTGACTGTCAGCGGCGCAGGCCTTATGTCTGTATCACAGGAAATCACTTACACGGTAATACCAACCGGCATTGAAAGTCCACAATCAAAATCGCTGAAAGTATCTATACAAAACGGAATACTACACCTCAGCGGTCTGACACAAGGCAAACCATGGAGCATATACAATATCTCCGGCATACAGGTTTATCAAAACATTGCCAAAAGTGATGAAGAATATATTACCCTGCCTGTTCGCGGAGCATATATTGTAAAATCAGGAAAAGACACGATTAAAGTTATTTACTGACAGTAGGTAAGTAAACGTGTGCAAATTTCACTCATAAAAGAGTTTTCTGCCTTCGGGCGGGAAACTCTTTTCTACAATCCGGCAGAGAATATCACAGCAATTGGAAAGCAAGAACCAAATATTTCCCTATCTTTGCCCCTTACCTAATAACATGAAAAGTAAATGAGAAGAATAAGCCTATTTATTATTTGTTGCCTGAGTCTCCCGGCTGTAGCACAAAAAGCGCCCAAGTGGATAGAGAAATCAAAGAAGGCCGTTATCACAATCAACACATTCGACAGGAATGACCGCAAACTCCACACTACAAACGGATTTTTCATCAGCGACGGGGGGGAGGCTCTCTCCGGTTATTCTGCTTTCAAAGGGGCAGACAAGGCTACGGTTACCGATCCCGACGGCTCTACCTATCCGGTTGTCGCTATCATTGGGGCGGATGATTTATACGACGTGATCCGGTTTAAGGTAGCTGTCAATAAAAAGGTAACCTTTCTTCCGTTAGCTTCCGAGCCGTTGAGCATAAATACGCCGGCTTACCTGCTACCTTTTGCTCCGGGAAAAGATACGCCTTTCAAGGAAGGAACGATATCCGAAGTCAGCAAGTTAAAAGATCCTTACGGGTACTATCAGTTAACGATCCCCTTTGAAGACGGGCAAGACAATACTCCGCTACTCCTCGCTTCGGGACAAGTTTTCGGACTGATGCAGCAAGATGCTTCGGGCAAAAAAGAACAATCCTACGCCGTTTCCACCGGGTATGTTAAATCACTGAACGTTACATCTACCGATGCTTTTAATTCCGTTTACACCAACATAGGTATCCGCAAGGCTTGGCCTGCCGATATCGAGCAAGCCTCCGTGTCCCTCTTCCTCTTGGCCGCTTCGCAAGACGCTAAGACTTATCTGGAAACGCTCACCGATTTCATCGCCACCTTCCCCAATGCGGAAGACGGCTATCTTACTCGTGCTTCCCACTATGCTACGAACCGAAAGACTTTGGCCGCTACTCCCAGCGAGGAGGCTAACTACCTGAATCTGGCACTTTCCGACATTCAGACCGCTGCCCGGTACAGCAAAAGCAAAGGTGATGTTCATTACAATCAGGCCAAATTGATTTACAACATAGCGATAAACGACACAACCATTACAGACAATAACTGGACGGTCCAAGCCGCCATGGCCGCTCTTACTAAAGCCATTGAAGCCGAAGATCTACCCGTTTACCGACAATTAGAAGGTGACATCTACTTCTACCTGGGAGAATTTCCCTCGGCCTACGCCTCTTATATGAAAGTAAACGAGAGCAATTTAGCCTCTTCAGACAGTTATTATTTCACCGCAAAGGCATTGGAAAACATTCCGGGTACGCAAATAAGCAACATCATTACCCTGCTCGACAGCGCCATTTCCAAAATGGGTTCTCCTACCCCTCCCAGAGCGGCTCCTTATATACTGGAACGGATTGATCGTAAAATACAATTATCTTTCTACGATGAGGCTTTGGCCGACTTCGACCTTTATTACACGCTGGTAAACGGACAGGTTAATGAAAACTTCTACTTCTTCCGCGAACAGGCTAAATTTCAGAAAGGCGATATAGAAGGCGCCCTCGAAGATATCAAACAGGCTATACTACAAAACGATCAATCGCCTGATTACTACGCCGAAGAAGCCGCTATATACGTCCGTCTTCAGCAATACAACGAGGCTTTGGAAAGTATCCGCAAAGCCCTGGAACTGGCCCCCGATTTCGGAGCCTGCTACCGACTGAAAGGCATCTGTTACACTCGCCTCAACAATAAAACAGAGGCTTGTGAAGCTTTCTATCAAGCGGAAAAACTAAACGATCCGCTTGCCAAACGATTAATCAGAGAACATTGTAACTAATATGAAACCGATAATCCCAGCCACCCTATTCGCCTGCTTACTCATAGCAAGCAGTTGCAACGAGAAAAAACAACAAGCCGCCACACCGGTGAGAGTAGAAACAATGCTCATTGATAAGCCTTTGGACGAAATCAAACAGTACGTCAATGGTAAATGGGAACTTACCAGCGGAAAGAACGCACGCGAAACATGTGAGTTTGAAAACACCTTCATAGAGTTCGACAACGACCGCTACGTATGGACGGAAGACGGACAGTCTGAATCTGGCATACTAAACTGGCGTAAAAACGAAACCAGTTCCGGATACGAAGCCTACCTTATGGACGTCTTCTACGCCGACTCTCCTTCTTATCCCGTAGCCATAAAAGGAGACACGCTATATATTCAAGACGATACCGAAACGGCCTACCGATACACCCTGGTAAGAAAATAAAAAGAGGTCGGTACTCCCGACCTCCCCTTCTAAGCCAATATCCCTTCTATTGTATTTAATTCTTCCTCGGAGAAAGAAAGATTTTTCAGCGCCTTTAAATTATCTTCCAACTGAGCCACCGAGCTGGCGCCAATGAGCACACTCGTCACTCTATCATCCTTTAGCAACCAAGCCAAAGCCATTTCGGCCAACGTTTGTTCACGGCCAATCGCTACTTCATTCAGCCGGCGCACCTTGGCAATTACCTCTTCCGTCACCTGGTTCAGTTGAAGAAATCCGGTAGACTTCGCAGCCCTCGAATCTTCAGGAATACCTTGCAGATAGCGATTCGTAAGAAGTCCCTGCGCCAGGGGAGAAAAAGCAATCACGCCTACGCCCTCTTCCTCAAGCAAAGGCAAAAGCTTCGGTTCAACCCAACGCTCAAACATCGAATACTTAGGCTGATGAATCAAACACTTCACCTTATGCTCCTTCAGCACAGCCAAAGCAGCCCGGGCCTGCACGTCGTCATAATTCGAGATGCCCACATAGAGGGCCTTTCCCTGTCGTACGATATCCACCAAGGCGCCCATTGTCTCCTCTATCGGCGTCCGCGGATCCGGGCGATGCGAATAAAAAATGTCTACATACTCAAGCCCCATACGTTTCAAACTCTGATCAAGGCTAGCCATTAAGTACTTCCGGCTCCCCCAATTACCATAAGGGCCCTGCCACATATCGTAACCCGCTTTAGACGAAATTATTAATTCATCGCGATAATGCCCTAAGCCCTTCTTCAGGATACGCCCGAAATTCTCCTCGGCCGAGCCATAGACCGGCCCATAATTATTAGCCAAATCAAAATGGGTGATCCCATTATCGAAAGCGGTATGCGCAATCTGAATAAAATGATTAAACACATCCACACTCCCAAAGTTGTGCCACAGACCGAGGGAAATAGCCGGTAGCCGTATCCCGCTTCGTCCGCAACGACGATAAATCATATCATCGTACCGTTTCTCGTTCGCTTTGTAAAAGTCCATAATTCCCTATATTAGATAACAGTTCGTAAATCAATCAAACATCTGTCTGAACTTATTGAATATCTTTTCCTTCACCGTTTTCTGCGGTTGGAAGTTTGGCGAATTATCCAATTCATTCAGCGTAGCCTTTTCCTCGTCGGAAAGCGTTTCGGGGATATACACACTCACGTTAATCAACAGATCACCCGTACCATAACTATTCACAGACGGCAGACCTTTATTACGCAGCCTCAGCACCTTTCCGGGCTGTGTGCCGGGGTCTATCTTCACCTTCGCCTTCCCGTCGATCGTAGGAACCTCCACGTTTCCACCCAAAGCAGCCTGCGGAACGGTAAGCAGCAAATTATAAAGCAAATCATTCTCATCACGAATCAGTTCCGCATGCGGCTCTTCCTCTATAAGAATCAATAAGTCGCCATTCACACCACCATGACGGGCGGCATTCCCCTTTCCACCCATAGAAAGTTGCATACCCTCAGCCACACCTGCCGGAATATTCAGCGTTATCACATCATCATCCTTCACAATACCCTCGCCGCTGCAAACCGGGCACTTCTTCGTAATAATCTTGCCCTCTCCATTACAAGTGGGACAAACAGACTGCGTTTGCATCTGCCCCAATATCGTATTAGCAATACGGGTTACAACACCGCTGCCCTGACACGTATTACACGTCTTCATATTGCCCGAACCCTCTGCACCACTACCATGGCACGTCTTGCAGGGAATATACTTCTTCACCTTAATCTTCTTCTCAACCCCCTTGGCAATTTCACCCAGCGTAAGCTTCACCTTTACACGCAGATCCGAGCCCCGGTTCACCCGTTGACCCCCACTACGCGACCCACCAAAGCCACTAAAACCACCAAAGCCAAAATGCCCTCCGAAGATATCACCGAATTGCGAGAAAATGTCGTCCATAGACATTCCGCCCCCAAAACCTCCGCCACCGGAAGCACCCCCTACGCCAGCATGGCCAAACTGGTCATACCGCTGCCGCTTCTGTTCATCGCTCAATACATCATACGCCTCGGCAGCCTCTTTAAACTTCTCCTCAGCCCCCTTATCGCCCGGATTTTTATCAGGATGATACTCTATCGCCTTCTTACGATAAGCCTTTTTAATAACCTCTACAGTCGCACTCCTTTCAACGCCGAGCACTTCGTAGTAATCTCGTTTAGCCATGTTAGTATTTGTCTTTTCCTATGTTTGTTCTGCTCATTCCCCCACCACAACCTTAGCGTGGCGTATCACTTTACCATACAACGTATAACCGGTCTGCACACTATCAATCACCCTCCCCCTCAAATCACTCTCAGGAGCAGGAACGATAGCCACCGCCTCAAACATCTCCGTGTCAAAAGGCTCACCCAACGCCTCAATAGGCTTCACCCCCTGCTGCGTAAGATAAGCCGTAAACTTATTATAAATAAGCTCCACCCCCTCCTTAACCGCATCAATATCTTCGGCCGTCCGGATATTCAGCAAAGCCCGTTCAAAATCATCCAACACCGGAAGCAGACTAGTAAGCGCCGATTCGCCCCCACTCTTAATCAAGTCAGCCTTCTCCCGGAGCGTGCGCTTCCTGTAATTATCAAACTCAGCCAACAAGCGTAAATGCGAATTATTCAACTCATCATACCTCTTTTGAAGCAGCCCACATTCGTCCGCCACAATGTCAGCCACATCCGAATCATCTGACGCATTTGCCACCTCATCCTGTACATTTGTCGCATCCTCACCCGTCGGAAAATCCCCTTTTCCAGCAAAATTCATGTTTTCTCTATGTTCCTTAGCGCTCATGATCAATTAAAATAAACGTTCATAATCCATACTGTCACTCATATCTACATATTATGATAACAACATACCAACAAATATGTTGCCAAACCACCCCAAAAACCCCAACTCCCCCCCAATTATGGCACACGGAACACACGGAATACGCGGATCCACACGGAATTTTCATTAAAGTTCGCGCACAACAAATAAAAACTCCGCGTAACTCCGCGAAGTCCGCGTCATCCGTGTGCCATAATACCAACAAAACAAACATCGAAAATTAAGAAAAAACAGTCGCGTGAGCACGCCTAATGAAGATACCGCTAAGGTACAAATTTATCCGACCCGAAGGATCATCGAAGGATCCCCGAAGGATCGCCCTAGGATCCCCATAGGTGTAAGCAAGGGTAGGGCAACCACCATGCAAAACGACAAAAACACAAATCAAACATAAACCAAATAAAAACCAACCACTTACCAAACAAAACCCAACAAACACAAACTATCAATCTGATACCAAAACACAAAAAACACAAACAATCCGTCAAAGCACCATTTCAGACAATTTAAGCATTATTACGCAAGTTTAACCGGAAACACCCCCTTAACCCCCAAAATTCACATCTCGCAACAAACCCCTCATTTTAACACTCCCAACACTTTTTAACCCACACACAATCCCCCTCCGCTTTAGACGTAGAAGGAGTTTGAAATCCAAAAAATAAATATACCTTTGTACAATCATTCACGAAACGTAACCAAGCATTATGTTAAAACAAGGCATCCTCACCGTATACTTTCTATACCTCAGCTTCGGAGCAACCGTATGGGGACAAAACCCCACATTATGCCGAACCGGTTTCACCTACGAAATCAGCCAATCCCCCAACTGGGGAAAGGGAAAACCCATAATCACAGCCATATATCCCTATTCGCCCGCCGAACTCGTAGGCCTAAAAACAAACGACATCATCGAATCAATAGACGGAATTGCAGTAACAAACCTAACCCCCGACGACATCCCGGCACTACTAAATCCCGCAGAAAAAAACGAAATAACCCTTACCGTTACAAACCTTGAAACCTCAAACAAGCAAGTAACCGTAGGAAAAGAATGCAAACGAAACGACGCAATCACCGAAGACCAATTAGCCGAAGCCTTTGCCATGTACAGCCTCGAAAGCACCAGCGAACGAATCTTCACCTGCCCCTTTCAAACAACAACCGCCAGCGATACAATCGATTACGCCCTCTTTCACACCTTCGCCTTCGGCCCCGTTGACCAAGACAACCAAAAGCTCGAAGAAGCCATAAACACCGCAATCGAAAAAGAACTAAGAAAAAAAGGCCTGGCCCTCAACGCCGCCAACCCAGACATACTCATACAAACCTACTACCACTACAAGAAAAACCCCAACTACCGGGGCGAAAACAAAGTAACCGTAAGCAAACCAAACACCTACCGCTACGACCTAACGTTAAACCGTATGCAAAAATTCCCCTTCCTCAGCCACTCCGCTGCCGAAGCCGAAGCGCAATACCTCCTACAACTAGGCTTTCGCCTGATAGACCAACGATTCACCCGTGGCCGCATCCTCTGGGAATGTGAAGCAAACGAAATGCTGGACTCACCCTTCCGCCTGGAAAACTACGCCCAAACACACATCCCCCTCATGTGCATGCAATACCCTTATACCAAGTATAGCCGCAACGTACAATTCAAAATAAACCGCAAAGCCTACAACTACACCGGCATAAGCTACAATATCAACAAACTAGAACAAGTCATGACCGTACGCCCGGGCTCGCCAGCCCAAACAGCCGGCATCATAGCCCGCGACATCATAGAAAAGATAGACAATCACCCACTCAACCATACCGCAGACGAGTTCACCGCCGCCTACAAACAATTCATTACCAATACCATGAAGTACCGCGATCCCAAAACGCTCTTCACCGACGCCAACGGATTCACCCACTGCATGTATTGGGACAAACTCCAGTACATACAAGTAGCCGAAGCCATGCAGAACCCCAAAAACATGGCACCCTTCACCTACCTGTATAAATTCGCCCCCTATGTAAACCCGTCGGGCATAAACACCTGCACCTTCTACATCAAACGAGGCAAAGAAAAACTAGAATTACACATTCGCCCCACCCTACACGAAGAGGCGATGATCCAAATAAACTAAACGAACAACACCAACACGTGATATACCCACATAATTTCGAACAGAAAACAGGCTTCGACAAAATCCGCCAACTCATCACCGAAAAATGCCTCAGTCCGCTAGGCCAAGAGAAAGTAACGGCCATGACTTTCTCGGCCAACTTCAACACCGTATCCGAACAACTCAACCAAACAGACGAATTTGTACGCCTCCTGCATGCCGACGACGAGTTCCCCGACGCCTATTTCTTCGACCTCCGTCACTCCCTCAAACGAATCCGACCAGAAGGAACCCACCTCGAAGAAAAGGAACTATTCGATCTCAAACGCTCCCTCCAAACGATCAATGACATAATCCGCTTCTTCCGCCCCCCCAACGGCGAAGCCCCCCTCTACCCCACCCTCACGGCCCTGACCAACGGCATCATCACATTCCCCCACCTAATCACCCAAATAGACGCCATAATAGACAAGTACGGAAAAGTAAAAGACAACGCATCCCCCACCCTCTCACAAATCAGGAAAGAGATAGCCACCACGATGAACAGCATCTCCAAAAACCTGCAATCCATACTCCGTACCGCTCAGGCCGAAGGAGTCGTAGACAAAGACGTAGCTCCCACCATGCGCGACGGACGCCTGATGATCCCCGTATCCCCCGCCCACAAACGCAAAATACGAGGCATCGTACACGACGAATCAGCCAGCGGAAAAACCGTCTTCATCGAACCCGAAGCCGTCGTAGAAGCCAACAACCGCATCCGCGAACTCGAGTCAGACGAACGCCGCGAGATCATGAAGATACTAACAGACTTCACCAACCTCCTCCGTCCCCTGGCCCCAGACATACTACAATCCTATACCTTCCTGGCCGAAATAGATTTCATCCGCGCAAAAGCCCTCTTCGCCGATCAAATCCACGCCATTCGACCAGACCTGGAAAACAAGCAACAAGTAGACTGGATCCGCGCTATACACCCCCTCCTCTACCTCTCACACCAAAAACAAGGCAAAGAGGTAATCCCCCTCGACATCATGCTAACAGAAGAAAACCGCCTCCTCCTCATCTCCGGACCCAACGCCGGAGGCAAGTCCGTATGCCTCAAAACAACCGGACTACTCCAATACATGCTACAATGCGGCCTCCTCATCCCCCTATACGAACGCTCCAAAACCGGCATCTTCTCCAGCATCTTCATCGACATTGGCGACGAACAAAGCATCGAAAACGACTTAAGTACCTATAGCTCGCACCTCATCAACATGAAGCACTTCGTAAAGAACGCCAACAACACAACGATGATCCTCATCGACGAATTCGGAAGCGGAACCGAGCCACAAATAGGCGGAGCCATAGCCCAAACCCTACTCGCCCGTTTCAACCACAACAAAAGCTTCGGCGTAATAACCACCCATTACCAAAACCTCAAACACTTTGCCGAAGCGACCGACGGCGTCGTAAACGGCGCAATGCTCTACGACCGCCACCTCATGCAGCCCCTGTTCAAGCTCTCCATAGGCAATCCCGGCAGCTCATTCGCAATCGAGATCGCCCGCAAAATAGGCCTTCCCGAAGACGTCATAACCGACGCCTCATCAATCGTAGGCTCCGACTACATCAACATGGACAAATATCTCCAAGACATCGTCCGCGACAAACGATACTGGGAAACCAAGCGCCACAACATCCGCCAACAAGAAAAGAAGCTGGAAGACCTCACCACCCACTACGAACAAAACCTCGACACCCTAGAAAAACAACGCAAAGACATTATCCGCCAAGCCAAAGAAGCCGCCGAACAAATTATAATCGACGCCAACGCCAAAATAGAAAACACAATCCGCGAAATAAAAGAAGCACAAGCCGAAAAAGAACAAACCAAACAAGCCCGCAAAGCCCTCGACAACTTCAAAGCCTCCGTCCTAAAAACCGAAGAAGCCAACGAGAAACCCGTCCGCCAAATAAAGAAGCCAAAGAAGCCCACCACCCCTTCATTCAACAAAGAAATAATAGAACCCGGCGACAACGTCCGTCTAAAAGGACAAACATCCGCCGGAACCGTACTAGAACTCCACGGCAAGCAAGCACTAGTAGCCTTCGGCATGATCAAAAGCACCGTAACACTAGACCGCCTCGAAAAAGTCAGCAAAAACCAACTAAAAGAAGACATCAAGAAGAGTACCTTCGTAAGCGCCCAAACAACAGACGACATGCGCGAAAAGAAGCTAAACTTCAAGCAAGAACTAGATGTCAGAGGAATGAGAGGCGACGAAGCCCTCCAAGCCGTCACCTATTTCATAGACGACGCCATTCTGGTAGGCGCCTCCCCCGTCCGCATCCTCCACGGAACAGGAACCGGTATTCTCAGACAACTAATACGCGATTACTTACACACCCTCCCCGGCATCCACACCTACCACGACGAACACGTACAATTCGGAGGAGCCGGTATCACCGTTGTAGAGCTGGAATAAACAGTAAATCGTTCCAGCACAATACACTCCCGCCAACATTTGTATCTATTTAACTGTTATATAGATACAGAAACCAAAAAAAGATAAGTATGAATAATTTACGTTTTGACCGAACAGGCCAATTCTTTCAACCGGAATTGCCTGCAGCGCATCAATCAACCATGTTCAGGTACTATACGCTTGAAGAAAACCAGCTATTCAAAGTTGACAATAAAGAATTTGTGCATTTCTTCTTCCTCTCAGAAGGAGAAATACGAATCAGCGGCGTCAAAAGCACCAAGTCTGTGATAACATCAAAAGAATTCTTTTTCATACCTAACAACCGGTTTATATGCCGTTCTATAAAAGAATCAAAGTTTATTCTTTTTTCTATTAACAGGTTCCATTATCAAGTAAACAATGATCTATATGCAGATATTATACCTGTAATTACAGCGCTTAGGGAACGCCATTCGCCGCAGACAACCCCTCCCCTGCTTTCACTGTTTGTAGAAATATTGACCGGCTACCTGAAAGACGGTTTTGACAATGAACATCTGCAAACGCTCAAACAGAAGGAGTTATTTATCATTCTACAGGCGCTTTATACCGAAGGATATGATAATGACCTTGCAATGTATGGCAGGTTATCATTATCTTGACTATCTTTGTGCCCTTACTTTAAGACTGCATGATAAGTTTTTTACAAATAGACAGGCTTACAAAAAGCTTTGGTGATTTACTACTCTTTAATGACATTACATTCGGCATTGCCCAAGGGCAAAAGATCGGATTAATTGCAAAAAACGGTTCGGGAAAGACTACCCTGTTAAACATCATAGCCGGGAAAGAAGATTACGACAGCGGTTCGGTCGTTTTCAGAAACGGTTTACGTTTAGGCTATCTGGAACAATCGCCGGCCTATCCCACAGGGCTATCTGTTCTGCAAGCCTGCTTTTATTCGCAAAACGAAACCGTACGGTTAATTGCCGGAACAGATCAGATGAAAGCCTGGGAATACGAACAAAAAGCCAAGCAAATCCTCTCTCAACTAAAGATAACTGATGTCAACCAACGTATAGAAGAACTCTCGGGAGGTCAATTAAAACGTGTCGCCCTCGCAAACGTTTTAATTACTGAACCTGAATTAATCATACTGGATGAGCCGACCAACCATTTAGACCTCGAAATGACCGAATGGCTCGAAGGATACCTCAGCCGGCAAACAATTAGCATTCTAATGGTGACGCACGACCGGTACTTTTTAGACCGGGTATGCAATGAAATCATGGAAATAGACCGCCAACAAATCTTTCATTACAAAGGAAACTACAGTTACTATCTCGAAAAACGACAAGAAAGAATCGATACCCAAAACACGGAAATCGAACGGGCGAACAACCTGCTTCGTAAAGAACTGGAATGGATGCGCAGGCAGCCGCAAGCTCGCGGAACAAAAGCGAAATACCGGATCGACGCTTTCTACGAATTAGACAAGAAAGCCAAACAACAAAGGGAGGCAGGCAATGTAAACCTCGATGTAAAATCATCGTATATCGGTTCAAAAATATTTGAGGCTGTCCATGTTAGTAAAAGCTTTGGCGATACCAAGATTGTAGAAGACTTCAACTATACATTTGCCCGCTACGAAAAAATGGGTATTGCAGGCAACAACGGAACAGGGAAATCTACTTTTATAAAAATGCTGATCGGCGAAATAGAACCCGACAAAGGTCATTTCGATATTGGTGAAACCGTTAAGTTCGGATATTACAGCCAGGACGGACTCCAATTCAACGAACAAATGAAAGTAATCGACGTCGTACAGGACATTGCTGAATACGTTGATTTGGGAGACGGGAAAAAGTTAAGCGTTTCCCAATTCCTGAACTATTTCCTGTTTACTCCCGAAAAGCAACACAACTACGTTTTCAAACTAAGCGGAGGCGAAAAGCGCCGCCTCTATCTGTGTACCGTCTTAATGCGCAATCCGAACTTCCTGGTATTAGACGAGCCTACCAATGATTTAGACATCGTAACTCTGAATGTATTGGAAGAATACCTGTGCAATTTCAAAGGCTGTGTGATTGTTGTATCCCACGACCGCTATTTCATGGACAAAGTAGTAGACCATTTGTTAGTTTTCAGAGGAAACGCAAGCCTAAAGGATTTTCCCGGCAATTACACGCAATACCGTGATTGGAAGGATGTACAGGAACAAGCAGAAAAAGACGCCGAAACAGCCAACCAAAAGAAACTATCCCCAATCCCGGACAAATCAACCCGAAAAGAAACAGAAAAAAAGAAACTCACATTCAAGGAACGAAAAGAGTTTGAAACATTAGAAACCGACATAGCCAGCCTGGAAACAGAAAAGGCAGAACTAGAAACCGCCATGAGCAGCGGCACGCTAAACAATGACGATCTGTTAGCCAAATCAGAGCGAATCGCCCGGGTGATAAACGAAATAGACGAAAAGACAATGCGCTGGCTCGATCTAAGCGAATTTATTTAATAATATAGCTATATGAACGAAGTAAAACCTCAACTCTGGAACCGTAATTTCATCCAATGCTGCACAGCCTACTTCTTAATGAGTTTTGCATTCTATATGCTTATGCCCACAATGCCTGTTTACCTGGTGGAAGAATTGGCTATCAACCCGTCTAAAGTAGGCTTAGCCTTATCAAGCTATACAATCGGACTTCTCTGTGTCCGTCCTTTTTCGGGTTATCTTGTAGACAGTTTTTCCCGGAAACCGCTCTATCTGTTTGCTTTCCTTATGTTCTCCCTGTTATTCATCGGCTATTTGTTTGCCGCTACCGTTATGCTCGTAATGGCCGTTCGCTTTATACAGGGAGGATTTATGGGACTGACCTCCGTATCGGGAAATACAATTACCATTGATGTAATACCCTCTCAAAGGCGTGGGGAAGGTATCGGATTCTATGGATTGACACTCAATTTAGCCATGTCGCTGGCGCCTCTTGTTGCCGTTTCCCTATACGATTTCAAAGGATTCCATACATTAGTATTAATTGCTTTAGCCATAGCGCTCACAGGGGTAATGTCTGTTTTGCCGATTCGGAATCCGGAAAGGGAGAAAGCGGTGCGTCCTCCTTTATCATTAGATCGTTTCATACTCATTAAAGGCCTTCCTTTTGTGCCCTCTTACCTGTTGAGCGCCATTCCTTACGGTATGGTTGTTTCTTTTGTTGTATTGTATGGTAAAGAAATCAATATCGCAACTCCCGGATACTTCTTTATATTCATGGCTATTGGTGTAGGGATCGCCCGCCTCGTATCAGGCAAATTGATAGACAAAGGAAAGATACACCTTGTAGCCATCATCTCACTAACGGTACTTATCGTGGGATTCACGGCCTTCTCCCTATTCCATAATGCAGCGACCTTCTTTATTATGGCGCTGATTATAGGCGTTGGGTTCGGCATCAGCGTTCCGGTATTCCAATACTTATTTGTAAATGTAGCTCCGCATAATATGCGAGGGACAGCCACATCCACCTACCTCACCTCTTTCGACCTGGGAGTAGGTATCGGCACACTCTCCGCCGGATTCATAGCCTCTCACCTCAATCTGGCAGCAGCCTACCTGGCAGGCGCTGGTTGCTGTGCCCTGTCATTAGTAACCTACCTCCTATTAACAAAACCGTCTTACGAAAAAAATAAACAGATAGATAAATAAATAGATAATATAGATTTCCCTTTTCTCCCCGTCATCTCAATTGTCCCTATTGTCCCAATTGTCCCCCTTACCGAAAAGAATTACACTATTCGTCCCTTAATGCATCAACCGGATTACCTGAAGCAGCCCGATAGCTATGCCAGCTTACGGTAAGCAAGGTGACACCGGCCACAATCAATAACGACAGGATATAAATCCAGCTACTGAACGCCGCACGGTAAACAAAGTTTTCCATCCAGCCACTGAGCAGCCACCAGGCAACAGGAGCAGCTACCACAAAGGCGATCCCTATCCAACCAATAAACTGGCGATTGAGCATCATCATAATCTGCCAGGTGGAGGAACCGTTTACCTTGCGTATCCCGATTTCTTTTGTCCGCTGCTCGATAGCATAAAGAGACATGCCGAACAGTCCGAAGCAGGTAAGCAGGATGCTGATAATAGAATACATCATCAACAGGTCGGACAGTTCAAAGAGCTTCCTGTTATTGCCTAATACTTTTGCATACAGGCTCTCATGTTCGAGGTATTTTTCAGGGAAAAGCCTATTCCATTCTTCATAGATTTGCCGGATAACGGCCGTATTCCCGGGATCTATGCGGACTTTCAGGATCGTTCCATCCTTCTCGTAATTGATGATGCTCCGGTCAATGGGCGTTTCGAGGCTATTCGTTGTATGAAGTTTAAAATAGTCTTCTACAACGCCGGCAATGGCGTAATTGTCTCCGAAAGGAGGGCTTTCTTTCAGTCTCGGTTCATGTTCTTTTATAAGATCGCCAATGGGGACCTCTCCGTTCGGAAACAGCTTTTGCGCCCAGGTGCGGTTCAGATAGACCGGGTTCGGATACTGCGCTATGGCTTCTTTCCAGGGTAATCCCTGCAGTAGTTTATAGTGCATGACTTCCATTAATTCCTCGTCGCCACCCTCCGAAGTATACGGCTCGAATGGCGACCGGCTGAGAACCCAGTAATTCATCTCGCTGTTTAATGACGCTGCCTCTATGCCCGGGAAATGAGTGATGCGCTCTTTTAGCGGAAGCAGGGAAGTGGTGTAATCTTCGGCCGAAAAGCTATAAACGTCTTTATAATTTTCAGCCTTATCGTATAAAAGCGAGATTTGCTGCCTTACGGAGAAGCTTCCGATTATCAGGATAAACGAAATAACAAATTGCGTAACAGCCAGCGAGGTGATGATCCGCCGTCTGGCCTTTCCGCGATAGAAGTTGTTGTATGCAGATATAGACATCTCGGGCAAACGCCGGCTCATATAAAAGGCCGGGATACAGGCCAGCAAAAGTATAAACCCGAATGTAACCGGCAGCGTCTGGCTACTGTACAGAAAAGAGGCCGGAACCTGAACAGACAGGATACGGTTCATAACCGACAGCAAATCATATTGTATCAACTGGGCAATCAGAAAACCAAAGCCAACGGTCAGGAAGGTATCGGTAAACAACTGCAGGCTCAACTGCAGGCTGCCGGCCCCCATCAGCTTCTGCACATGTATGGAATATAATTGCTTGAATACGCGTGAAAAGCTCAGGTTGATATAATTGAAACAGGCGATAGCCAATATCAGGATAGCCGAAAAGAAGGCAATGAACAGTAAACTACTGTTTGTTTTCTTCAGAAGCGACGGCCATGTCACCGTATCGAGGCAAGCTTCCCGAAGGCTGAGAAATTCATGTTTAAGTTCCAGCCCGTTGCGATTTTCACTAACTAAATCCGTGGTTTTGGCCTGTACGCCGGGAATAGAGATGTTATCCTTCAGCAGGAAAAAATGTACGCCTTCCACCGGTTTGTCAAAAAACAGCACATCGAAGCTGAACGCAGCCTGATCATTGTCCTTCACAACTGCGGAAACGGTAAACGTAAACAATCCCATTTTCCCCTCAAACTCACTCCGTCCGAATTGTATCCGGATCGTTTGACCTGTCGGATCATTTCGTCCGAATAGCTGTTTGGAAAAGGATTCCGTCAGGACGACCCGGTCCGGACCCGACAAAACATCTTCAAGGCTCCCTGTCACTACCTTTTGAGGAAAGAAGGTAAGAAAAGCGCTATTCGATTCAATTACTTTGATATGCTTGAAGAAGTTTTCGCCTACTTTATAATAAGTAATGTTCCCATAAGCAAGAACGGCGCACGCCCTGTCTAACTCCGGAACCCGACTGAGCAGCAGATCCGCCCTCTCCGGCGAGAAAACAAAAGAAGTCAGCCCCGGCTCTACAATCGTCTCCTTACCCACCACCATCCGGTCTTTATTCGGATTATCCGCCTCTATATTATATTCATGGATAACAAAGGCGGCCAAAAGGTTGATACAGGCAATGCCGACGGAAAGGCTAAGGATAGAGATAACCGTAAACGTTTTATTACGCCACCAGCTTCGGAAGATAAGTTTGAATGATAGGTTCTGCATGATATGTTTATTTTTCTTCAAAGCTAACTGGTCTCCGCCTGCTTACCAACAAAAAGAATGCTCCTTTGAAATATCATTGCGTAAATCGTCTAAAATTTAGACAGTATATTTCAGGGTTTTAAAATAAAAGTCTATTTGAAGCGAAACGCTTCTAAACCTGATGGAACAGTTCCTTTGATGGGAAGAATAACGATTGACGGAACGATTTCGCAATTCAGCGGTTTGTTGTTTTTCAAACAAATACCAAATATTAGCTCCGGATTAATTAATTTCATTACCTTTACCGTGGCTTTAGGGGTATTCTGAAAAGAATTGAGAGAGTCCCTTTGAACCTGATACGGATCACATCGACGTAGGGAATAAGTCTGAGTTTCTTCTGTATATTTTATTTTGTATTTTCCAAGAAACCTCTACTGCCATAATTTCATTTATTCAGTAAAATAGTTATGGATTTATGGAGCAAATTATTTGGAAATGCATTCTTCAAATTAGAAATACATCTCCTTTAGTACACAACATTACCAACTATGTGGTAATGAATAATACCGCCAATGCTGTTTTAGCAGTTGGGGCTTCGCCGATTATGGCACATGCACACGCTGAAATTGATGATATGGTAGCTATATGCCAATCAGTGGTTATCAATATTGGAACATTAGACGAATATTGGGTATCGTCAATGATTCAGGCAGCACAAAAAGCCAACCAATTACAAAAACCGTGGATACTTGATCCCGTAGGATCAGGAGCAACACCATATCGGGATACTGTTTTGGAGCAGCTTTTATTGTTGAGACCAACAGTCATACGTGGCAATGCATCGGAAATTTTGGCATTGGCAAAAAACAACAAAGCAACCACCAAAGGCGTTGACAGTACAGTTCAGAGCAACGAAGCGGTTTCTGCTGCCCATTTCTTAAATCAACAATTCGGTTCTATTGTTTGTATTTCGGGAGAAACAGATATTATTGTTTCCGACCAGCAAACGATCTGTGTCCATAATGGTAGTACGATGATGACCAAAGTTACAGGGTTAGGCTGCTCCGCTTCGGCTGTCATCGGAGCCTATATAGCAGGTATAGAAAACAAACTGGACGCAGTAGTAGCTGCCACATCCTTATTCAGCATTTCAGGAGAAATTGCAGCAAAACAAGCAGCGGGAACAGGTAGTCTGCAAGTCCTTTTGTTGGATAAACTCTACAATATTACACAAGAAGAAATACAACAACATATACGAATGGAGGTGAAAAATGCAGAATAAATTTCCATATCGCTTATATCTTGTCTTATCGGAAAATAACTGCCCTAAAGGTAATTTTATGGATGTCGCTGAACAAGCCATAGCAGGAGGTGTAGATATCATTCAGCTAAGAGAGAAAACAGCTGATACCGTCCAATTTCTTGACAAAGCACTACGCCTACAAGACCGACTAAGCAAATGTCAAGTTCCGCTCATTATTAATGATAATTTGGACATTGCCTTACAATCTTCTGCCTATGGTATTCATGTAGGCAATAATGATATTTCTCCTCAATACATCCGTTCTGTATGGAAAGACTGTTCATCTTTGGGTTATTCGATAGAATATCTGGAACAGTTGAAAAATAATGATACACAGGTGTCGGATTGTTTGGGAATCAGCCCTGTTTTTCAGACATCAACAAAAAAAGATACGGTAACGGAATGGGGCATACAAGGTGTTAATGAAATTCGTAGCCGAACGGACAAACCATTGATTGCAATAGGAAATATGAATGCTGAAAATGTTTATGAAGTGATAAAAGCAGGAGCAGATTGTATTGCCGTTATTTCGGCTATTTGTAGTGCGGATAATCCCGCGAAGGCAGCATTCAAAATCAGAAATCAAATTGAAAAGGCATTATGAAAAAATATAGTTACCCATCCGTCCTAACCATTGCAGGATTTGACAGTAGTGGAGGCGCAGGCATTCAGGCAGATATAAAAACAATTTCTGCATTAGGTTGTTTCGCTACCACTGTGTTAACGGCACTTCCTGTTCAAAATACAACAGGAGTAAAATCTATCTACTCAATACCTGATACAGTGGTAGAAGAACAACTATATACCGTTTTGGATGATATTTTTCCGAATGCAATTAAAATCGGCATGGTGCATAGTTGCGGATTAGTGGATACGATTGTTCATGTACTCAAAAAATATCCAAGAACAAATTTAGTCTTTGATCCTGTTATGGTTGCTACCAGCGGACACAAGTTGATTGAAGATAAAACAATCCAATCAATTGTTGAACAATTATTCCCTTTAGCCGATATTATTACTCCAAACTTGGACGAAGCTGTTGTATTGGCACAAATGCCCATTGAAACAGTGGATGATATGTATATTGCCGGAGAGAAAATTAAAGCATTAGGCTGTAACTCTTTATTGTTAAAGGGTGGGCATCTAAAATCAAAGGAACTCACTTCCTTGTATTTTTCTTCGGACGGAAAAGTGCATGAATATCATTCGGAGAAGTATGAAACAAACAATACACACGGTTCAGGATGTACATTATCTTCTGCCATTGCAAGTTATCTTGCTCGTGGAACATCTTTTCTTGATGCTGTAATTTCAGCACAGGACTATGTGCAACAAGCTATCTTTCACGGAAAAGATGTACAAACAGGCAAAGGGAATGGTCCTCTGAATCATTTTTTTAATCCTCAAAAACTCATTAAAAATGAATTGGTCAGATAAAGCATGGGAACAGATTGTTCCGATTTATAATTCTATAATTGATATGCCATTTATTAAGGAATTAATGAATGGGACATTGCCAATAGAGAAATTTCAATTTTATATCGCACAAGATTCCTTTTATTTGGAATCGTATGGTAGAGCGTTAGCCATTATCGCAGCTCGTGCGAATTCTATTCAAGATTCATTAGTCTATATACGTTTTGCGGAATCGGCAATTATTGTAGAGCGAGAAATGCACGAATCATTCTTTAGAACATTCAGGCTGACTAATAAAGGCAATATAGAACCAACCTGTCATCATTATGCACATTTTCTAAAAAGTACAGCCATATTGGATGCTGTTGAGGTTGGTATGGCAGCAATATTACCATGTTTCTGGATTTATAAGACAGTAGGCGATTATGTTTATGAAAATTGCACCGAAAACAACCCCTATCAAAAGTGGATTGACACCTATGCAGGGGAAGAGTTTGGCTTGTCAGTTTCTAAGGCTATCGAAACATGTAACTCTGTCGCTTCTCAATGCACTGAAAAACAAAAACAGGCAATGACCGATGCTTTTGTTACTGCAAGTCGCCTAGAATTCCATTTCTGGGATAGTGCATATAAGTTAAAAAAATGGTAGTTATAAAAAAACAGGTAAGCCTTTTCTTGATTATGGTTTAGGGTATATATGTGCAGCCTATACAGAACCTATCTTATTTAAAGCTATCTATGTTGATAATATCTTAGGTCTTAAAATGACAGATGTCGTTCCTGAAAAAAACATGATTGAAACTATGAAGCAGGATACATGTTCCTCCGGTATATCAGATGATGCCCTTTTGGATATAGCAACCAAAGCATGGTTTTCAGTTCATGGATTAGCTTCATTAATTGCAAGTGGAATGCTTGTATATGATGAAAATAAGATTGAAAAGATACTTCTGCAAAGTATATAAGTCCACTGAAATTAATTTCCCGTTCATGACTTCCCAGCCGATATTTCAGCTTCCTTTCAAAAAATACAGGTTTGACGAAAGTGAAAAAATCATGCCGAAGACTCTACCAAGTCATGCCGAAGACTTTCCCAAACCATTACGATGCTTTTAGCAAACCATTGAGAAGACTTTTTTGTATCATCACGAAGACTTTTTTAACCATTATGAGATTTATAAACAAATTACCCTTCTGCAATGAGAATCGCAATTACAGTAAAATGATAAGATTGCAACTAAGTTGCACGATTTTTTGTTTTATATTTGTATCGGAAAAGAGCGTGTGAAAAAAAATGTTTCAATATTATTTATTGCAATAGCAAGTTACATTTTACTGGCGCTTGCGGTCGTATCCCATCATCATCATGAAGGATTGCCGTGTATTGTCACGGAACACAGCGATTTACCCAGTGACAGCGAACAGGGAACATGCATTGTTGAATCCGAATATACAGCTCCAAAAACGATTGACGAAATCAAATGCAAGATAACGTCTTGCCGGAATCACGATTTCAATCATTTATTTCCGGTATTTTTTTTAGCAGCGGATTTTCTATCTTTTACTACGGTAATTTCAATCTCCGAAAATAAGTGCGGAGAATATATCTTACTACTCTACAAATCCTCCGATGCAAACCTGTTCCACGGTTTGCGTGCGCCTCCTTTCATTATTGCCTGAATTATTCGTTGGCTTGTAAGCAAAGCCAAACAACTTTGTGCATTACAGCTATGCACAAGGCATAGGGTATTAATGTATCTATAATTAAAAATAAAATGAAAACATATATAACAGGATTATTCGTTGCTATCGCAATCGTAGTAACCGGATGTAATTCCGGACACAATAACAGTCAAAAATCAGAAGAAAAACATGAACATACAGAAAGTGATGGGCACGATCACGACCATGATCACGACCATGACCATGAAAAAGAAGGTGAAAGTACAGACGAAATCGCCTTTTCCCAGGAACAAGCTAAATTAGTAGGGTTAATGACTGAAACCGTGTCTCCCGGAGCGTTTTACCAGGCTATTAAAACAAGTGGGCGGATACAAGCGTCACAGGGTAACGAAGTGGTTATTGTGGCTACTTCCAATGGGATTGTATCTTTCACAAATCCATCTATAACGGATGGCGCTGCTGTAAATGCCGGCCAATCGGTGGTGGTTATTTCGGCTAAAAAACTATTGGAAGGTGATCCTGCGGTTAAAGCAAAAATTGCCTATGAAACGGCCCTTAAAGAATACCAACGTGCAGAAGGCCTCGTAAAAGACAAGATTATTTCCGCGAAAGATTTTGAACAGGCTAAACTACAGTACGAAACGGCAAAAACAACTTACGAGGCACAGGCGCCTAATGTTACCGATTCCGGCGTAAGCGTTGCCTCTCCTATCAGTGGATATATAAAAAACAGATGGGTAGCGCAGGGAGAATACGTTTCGGTAGGGCAACCAATCGTTACCGTTTCTCAAAACAGGCGTTTGCAACTAAGGGCGGAAGTTTCGGAAAATAACTTCAAGGCGCTTAAACATATCAATGGCGCTAACTTCAAACCGGCTTACGATGATGTAACCTATAAACTATCCGATTTGAACGGGCATTTGCTGTCATACGGGAAATCTTCGGGGGATCAGGATTTCTATATTCCGGTAACGTTTGAGTTTGATAATCTAGGCGACATTATACCGGGCGCATTTACTGAAGTTTACTTATTGTCGGGTGTTCAGGAGAATGTAATTTCTGTTCCTGTAACATCTATCACGGAGGAGCAGGGATTGTACTTCGTTTATCTGCAATTAGATGAAGAAGGTTATAAAAAGCAGGAAGTAACGCTTGGCCAAAATAATGGTGAAAGAGTGCAAATCCTTTCCGGGCTGGAAGAGGGAGACGATGTAGTTGTTAAAGGTGTTTATCAAGTAAAACTGGCTGCAATCTCATCGATTATGCCGGAAGGACATTCACATTCGCATTAATCTCTAACACGAATCAATATGTTGAACAAGATAATAAAATTCTCGCTAAACAACCGGATGGTTGTTTTGGTGGCATGCGTATTATTAATGCTGGCAGGAACTTATACTGCCGTTAATATGGAAGTGGATGTATTCCCCGATCTGAATGCACCGACGGTTGCGGTGATGACGGAAGCAAAAGGTATGGCGCCAGAAGAAGTGGAACGCTTGGTGAGCTTTCCCGTAGAAACAGCATTGAACGGAGCCACCGATGTACGCCGTGTCCGCTCATCCTCCACAACCGGGTTTTCTATTGTATGGGTTGAATTTAACTGGGGGACAGATATCTACCGCGCCCGTCAGATTGTGTCTGAGAAATTAGCGGTTGTAAAAGATGCTTTGCCGTCGAATGTGGGCAATCCTACCTTAGGGCCTCAATCATCTATATTGGGCGAATTAATGATTATCGGCCTTACGGCAGATTCTACTTCATTGCAGGATTTAAGGACGCTGGCCGACTGGACAATCCGTCCTCGTTTATTATCGACAGGCGGCGTGGCGCAGGTTACGGTGATAGGGGGCGAAATTAAAGAGTATCAGATTTTGCTTAACCCCGGCAAAATGAAACATTATGGCGTAGGACTGGATGAAGTGATCACAATCGTTACCGAGATGAATCAAAACGCTTCAGGCGGTGTATTATACGAATACGGGAATGAATATATCATCCGTGGAGCGCTTTCTACCAATAAGATTTCAGCATTGGGAAAAGCGGTGATCAAAACCGTGAACGACAGCCCTGTTCTACTAGAAAATATTGCAGATGTAAAAACAGGAAATAAAGCGCCCAAGCTGGGAATTGCTTCTAATGACGGCAAACCGGCCGTATTAATGACCATAACCAAACAGCCGGCAACAAGTACCTTGGATTTAACAGAGAAGCTGGATGCATCGCTTGCCGAATTACAAAAAACGTTGCCCGCCGATGTAAAAGTATCCACCAATATTTTCCGTCAGGCTCGCTTTATCGACAACTCAATCAGTAATGTACAAAAGTCTTTATACGAAGGCGGAATCTTTGTGGTAATCATATTGATCGTCTTTTTGATGAATGCACGTACAACGATTATTTCGCTTGTTACTATTCCTTTATCCCTGGTATTTGCCATACTCTCCCTTAAATTTATGGGATTAACGATTAATACGATGAGTTTGGGCGGTATGGCTATCGCGATCGGTTCGCTTGTAGACGACGCCATTGTGGACGTGGAAAATGTCTTTAAACGGCTACGGGAAAACAGGCAAAAACCCAAAGAGGAACAAAAAACGGTGCGCAGCGTTGTTTTCGAGGCGTCTAAAGAAGTCCGTATGCCTATCCTTAACTCTACGTTGATCATTATTGCGAGTTTTATCCCTTTGTTTTTCCTTTCGGGAATGGAAGGGCGCATGCTTGCACCGTTGGGCATCGCGTTTATTATGGCGCTGATCGCTTCTACAATCGTTGCTTTAACCCTTACGCCTGTATTATGCAGCTATTTATTAGGTAAATCAAGAAAAGGAGATAAACCGGAACGGGAACCGTTTGTTGTTCGCAAACTCAAAATTGTATATGAGAAGGCTTTGAAATGGACGCTTATTCATAAGAAATGGGTGCTTGGCGCTACCGGAGCCGTTCTGCTGGCTACTATATTGGCAGTCTCCACATTGGGCAGAAGCTTTTTACCTCCGTTCAACGAAGGCTCCTTCACCATCAACGTAAGTACGATTCCGGGCATATCACTTGAAGAATCGGACAGAATAGGTCGTATAGCCGAAGATATCCTGCTCTCTATTCCCGAAATACAAACCGTGGGACGCAAAACAGGACGGGCGGAATTGGACGAACATGCTTTAGGGGTTAATGTATCGGAAATTGAAGCGCCTTTTGTTATCGGCAAACGCTCTAAAGAGGAAGCGCTGGCTGAGATACGTGAAAAGATGAAAGTATTACCCGGTGTCAATATCGAAATCGGACAACCTATTTCGCACCGTATCGATGCCATGCTATCCGGAACACGCGCTAATATTGCCATCAAGTTATTTGGAACCGACCTGAATAAAATGTTTTCATTGGGAAATCAGATAAAGGCTTCCATCGAAGACATTGAAGGCATTGCCGACCTGAATGTGGAACAGCAGATAGAACGCCCACAATTAAAGATTGAACCGAAAAGGGAAGTAATGGCTAAATACGGCGTTACCTTACCGGAATTTGCAGAGATTGTGAATGTGATGCTGGCGGGTGAGGTTGTTTCGCAAGTTTATGAAGAAAACAGGTCGTTCGACCTTACCTTGAAAGTTAATGACGAAAGCCGGGAAACAGCCGAAAGGATCAAGAACCTGATGGTTGACGCCAATGGCCGCAAAATACCTTTGGGCAACATCGCAGAGGTAACTTCGTCAACAGGTCCCAATACGATAAACAGGGAAAATGTCGCCCGAAAGATCGTTATTTCCGCCAACGTTGCCGGACGCGATTTAAGAGGCGTGGTAAACGATATTCAAAAGACAGTAAATGAACAAATAACATTGCCCGAAGGGTATCACATTGAGTACGGCGGACAGTTCGAAAGTGAACAGGCTGCCTCGCGGATATTGCTTATCACATCTATTTTTTCTATTATGGTGATATTCTTGTTATTGTTTGCGCAGTTCAAGAGTGTAAACCAATCGGTTGTGATCCTGTTGAATCTTCCGTTAGCCTTGATTGGCGGGGTGTTTACCCTGTTCTTCACCAGTGGCGTGATTAGTATTCCTGCGATCATCGGTTTCATCTCGCTCTTTGGTATCGCCACCCGGAACGGGATGCTTCTCATATCCCGTTACAACGATTTAGTTGCGGAAGGTTACAGTAAAATGGAGAGTGTGATGCACGGTTCATTAGACCGTCTGAATCCTATCCTAATGACGGCCTTATCTTCCGGGCTTGCACTTATTCCGCTTGCTTTAGGCGGAGATTTGCCGGGTAATGAAATACAAAGTCCTATGGCCAAAGTGATTCTCGGCGGATTGCTGACGTCTACGCTCCTGAATGGTTTTATCATTCCTGTGATGTTCCTGATAACCGGTAGAAAGACGGTTGCAACAGATATGATAGAGGACGATGAGAATGAAAATAAAGTAACTAATAAATAAGATTCAAATGAAAACGATCATACTAACGATAGGAGTATTTTTCATCTCCCTTACATTAAACGCACAGACAACGGCCAAGTCTGTATTGGCTTCGATTGAAGAAAACAATACGACATTAAAATCGCTTCGTGAAACGGCCGAAGCACAGAAATTAGAGAATAAAACGGGTATCTTCCTTGACAATCCCGAGATTGGTTTCAACTATTTGTGGGGTAATCCCACAAATATTGGGAACCGCACGGATTTCAGCGCTACACAGTCTTTTGACATTCCCACCATTACCGGCATGAAAAGCAGCGTGGCTAACGGAAAGAATAACCTGGTGGAATGGCAATATAAATCCGACCGGATGAATATTCTTCTGGAAGCAAAGCAATACTGCATCGAATTGATCTATTATAATGCATTGAAAAAAGAATTGGACGTACGTTTACAGCATGCCGAAACAATCGCAGCCGGATATAAAGAACGCATGGACAGAGGCGATGTAAGCCTGATAGAATACAATAAAGTAAATCTGAATCTTTCAACTGTTCAAGGAGAAATATCCCGTATCGAAGTGGAACGGAATGCTTTGCTTTCGCAACTGAAAAGGTTGAACGGCGGAATAGACGTCGCATTGCCTGATACTCAATTCAACGAAGGAGAACTTCCATTGAATTTTGACGACTGGTACATTCAGGCAGAGGAAAAGAATCCTGTGCTGGCTTATGTAAAACAGGAAATTGAAGTCGGCAAAAAACAGGTTTCATTAAGCAAAGCAATGGGTTTACCTTCCTTTTCGGCAGGTTATATGAGCGAAAAAGTAGTTGGAGAGCGTTATCAAGGTATCACTCTGGGCATATCTATCCCCTTATGGGAAAACAAAAACAGGGTAAAACAAGCCAAAGCCGCCGTTAAAGCTGCCGAATCAAAGCAAACGGACAGCAAACAGCAGTTTTACAGCCAGCTCCAGATTTTATATAAACGAGCGCTCGGCCTGAAAACAACAGCCGAAACGTACCGGAAGTCTCTCCTCACCGTTAATAATACTGATCTGCTAAAAAAAGCGCTCGATGCCGGGGAAATCTCCCTCCTCGAATACATCGTTGAGATCGGTTTATACTATGATACCGTGAATCAGGCATTGGAAGCCGAAAAGGAATACCAACTGTCTTTCGCTGAATTATCAGCCGTAGAACTGTAACTGATAATCTGTGATTCTTGCCGAGTTTGTAGGATTTTCTGCTTTTTACACCGGTTTTTGATCTTTCCGGTTCTTTCCTTCGCCTGAACAGGGGTAAGGAAGTCGATACCGGTATGCGGCCTTCGGGTATTATAGAACTCAATGGCCGCATAGAGATCAAGCCATTTCCATATCCGTCTTTAAACACTTAACTTCCAGCTTTAACGATTGAATCTCTTCTGATACTTCTTCCTGTACAAAAAAATGATTGCTGAAATCACAAATAAAATTCATAAACTTTACCAATCAAACGAATCTCATTTTGATATTAGCAGATAGAGAGTTGAAGATTTATGAAGAAAATCAATTGGAAAGCAGGCAAAGATAATGACGTCAGTAAAAGTAAAATTCAGAAAATCCACTATCATGAATAAGGAGGGAGCGCTCTACATCCAACTAATCCATAATCGTAAAACTAAATTGATTACAACACGTTTTCGCTTATATCCTTTCGAATGGGATGTCCGTTCATCAACAGTAATAACAGACAATGCAGATAATGAACGCAATATGTATTTGCAAAACATAAGGGATGGTTCAGAGTCAGAAATCCGACGGATATATAATTTAATATCCATACTTGAGAAACGTGGCGACTATACGATCCAGGAACTGGTTGAATACTATACCAGCAATTCTTTCAATGGTTATTTCTTCCCCTTTGTAAAATACCAGATCAAGAAACTAAAATCGGAGAGACGAACTAAAACCGCATCAATACATGAAACCGTCGGACGAAGCTTCTCCCGGTTCCGGTATGGAAAAGATATACGGATAGAAAAAATAGACGGAATACTAATGCAACGGTATGAAGCTTATCTTAAAGATAACAATGTGTGTGTCAATAGTATTTCCTGTTATATGAGAGCGCTAAGGGCTGTATATAATCAAGCAGTAGAAAAAGGATTGACCGTTTCCAAAAATCCGTTCAAAGATGTTTATACCGGTATTGACAAAACATCCAAAAGGGCTGTGAATGAAGATATAATTGTAAAATTATGCCGGCTTGATTTGTCCGAATATAATGGCTTACAATTAGCTCGAGACCTTTTTATGTTCAGCTTTTATACACGGGGTATGTCATTTGTAGATATGGCTAACCTCAAACAGAGCAATCTAAAGAATGGCTATCTTGTCTATATCCGGAGTAAGACCAAACAAGGCTTGAGTATCAAGCTAGAGAAATGTATTGAAGATATAATAGAACGGCATAACGCTTTAACCGTAGACGATTACATCCTACCGATATACAACACACAAAACCGTGATTACAACAGCCATTTGCGAACCTATAACAAACGACTCAAACGGCTATCGGAAATGTTGAGTTTAAAAAAGTCGTTGAGCTCGTATGTCTCAAGGCATTCCTGGGCAACCATAGCCTTTCGTAAAGGTTTTCCCGTACAGGTTATCAGCGAAGGGATGGGGCATGGGAATGAGAAAACAACTCGGATATACTTGGCATCTCTGGATCAGTCGGTTATCGACAATGCAAATGCCCAGATTATAGCGTTATAAGAACCATTCTTGCCTGAAAAAACAATACCACTTCTTAGCAAGAGGTGGTACCGAAGTAGAACAAAGAATTTAAACAGAATTAAGAACTAACACGTTTTATACAAATTAATCGCAAAAAAAAATGAAAACTTTAATTCCTATAAGAACAGCGTTTTTGCTTGTTCTGATGTTTGGAGCTATACAGGCTGGGGCGAAGGATGTTTATATCAGACCCGGCATAGCCACAGGTTCATCACCGACAGTAGCCAATTCTACTGAAACCGATCCCGCTCCTTTTTCCGAATTAAGAGCCTATTTATTAGCGTATGATGCAAGTACGGATAATAAATTGAATGTCTACTTCCAGAATGGGGGAGAACAGAATAAATATAATGTCACGGACATAAGCACAACCGCAAGCGACCGCTTTTTAACATTCAATGCTACTCCCGGGGCGGTAAATGAATTGGAGGTTACTTTCCTGCCCATTACGCCATCGGGAGGAGGAGCAAAAGGGGTTATTTTTGATGGAGATGGAACGACGATTACGCGTTTTATCCAACTAACCGGAGATGCTTCCAATCCGATGTCCCTGTCGATAGAGGATGTTCGGATAGAATACTTTAAGTCTAACGCTAACAATAGTAGCGGCTCTTCTTCTTTGTTTACCATAGCCGAAGGCTCTACCCTGACACTTGATGATGTGGTGATCGACCAAATTGAGAGCAATCAATTATCATTCGCTTATCAACCCTCAGGTTCTTCCTTTGCCATTAAAAACTCCACATTGTCAAATATGAGCATAGGAGGTAACTTAACTAATTCAGTCATCAGCAGCGCAGGTGTACTGTCTTTTGAAAATTGTACGTTAGATACTTGGATAACTCAAGGCTCAATTATTTTGGGAACATCCGGTTGCAACCTTTCACTGAATGGTTGTATAATAAAAAATTTTATAATAAACAGCGGGATGCAGGTAAAGTCTATAATAGAATTACCTCTTTCAACTAATTTAGAGGTAACAAATTGTGAGTTTACCAATAACTCCTTCTTTAGTTTAATTACTTCTCTATCCAAAGGTGGTTATATCGTTAACACAGGTGGGCAGATGCTGATGTCTCAAAATACGTTTACCGCAAATACCGCCACAGGTAGAGGGAGTTTCATCAGAATTACCGGCGGAGTATCCGAAATTTGTTTCAATTCCTTCTATGATAATACGATAGCGAATGGGGGATTGCTTGATCTCGCCGATGGTACGCCTGTTATGTACAACAATACATTGTCGGGCAACAACACAAGCAACAACACAAACCCCTCCATAATAATGGGTGGGGTTAATGCCCGATTGATAAACAACACCATATACAATTCGGGAAATGTATCTATTTCAAATGCATCTTGCAGAGTGATAAACAATATAGTGACAGGAAACGGCGCTACAATCACCGGTATGGTAGACGCAACAACCTGTCTGCGAAATATATCGGGCGGCATCTATTATCCAACCGGCATTACCGGTGGCGGCGAGGATATTACTACCGATTTCAATTTACAATTCAATATTGCATTAACCGGAACCAGTGCAGGTAACGGGAAAGCCGTGCATGAGTTGATTAATGTGCATTTAAGTGATGCTACCCACGCCATCCTTAAACGGGGAGGAACACTGAGCGATTTAACCGGTGTATTGACTGATGTTTCCGTCCTGGCAGTAGACCAGAAAGGAATGGAGAGGCCAAATGAAATATCTATCGGGACTATTGATTTACACAACTATATCGTTACAAACCGCAACATTGTTGTTACGTTCGATTCCAGGTACACAGCCTCCAAAACGCCGGCACCGATTACGCTTGATATAGTAGATTATATCTTAACTTATCCTGAGAATATTACCGGTGCGGAAACGTCCGTTGCATACTCTACTACAACATTGCCTAACGGTATATTATCCCCGTTACCAGGGACAAAAGTAACCTTCACCCCTAAAATAACCGGTGGCAATTATACCGGAGGATCGGAACCGGCTGCGTTTGATTTTACGGTATCCGCCAACGATGGCAGCCTCAGCTATACAAAAACAGGGTCTATAACCATTACTGTCGTTGATATAGGCCTCGGAAGTCTTCCCGGTCTTATTGAACCAGGTGACTTCCCGCTTACCTGCTACGATTATATGGGAACCGTAACCTTTACCTCTTCGTATCGCTTCATCACAAGTTATACAGGGAGTACACCGCCTACCGGTATACAACCACCGGCGCTGAACCCGTCGGCGCAACGCATGTACGGATTCTCCATTCCTTTGGTGGGTGATTTGGACGGAGACGGGTATCCCGAAATAATAGGAACAGGGAAAAGAGATGGCTCTACCAGCCTGGACCCCTATTATAATTTCCTACATATTTACAACGGACAAACAGGGAAACTGATTAGTCGATTGCCTTTCGACCTTCTTGAAGGGAAGAGAGAGGCCAACCGCAACAGCGGCTACCATAGCTCGCCTTCTATTATAGCGTTAGTCGATTCAGACAGAGATGGCAAAATAGAAGTAATAGCCGCTTTCCCCGGTACTTCCACTACTTCCAGTGGTAGCGGTACTTTCCCTTATCTCAACAAACTGGTTTCGTATGTCTTGACACCCGTAAAAAGCAACGGTGTTACAACCAGCTATACTATGGCATTAAACCCTCGTTGGTCAGGGGCTCAGCCGCAATATAATACAGGAGCCACCTCTTTTCAGAAAGCCATCCCGCAAATTGTAGATATTGACGGAGACGGAGATGCGGAAGTAGTGGTTTATAATAAAATATACAGCGCCGTAACCGGCCAGTTGAAAGTAACGCTGGAAACACTGGGAAGCACGGCTTACGTGGGTTCCGCTACAGCTAATGCCGAATCGCAGGACGGTTATATCGGTTTTTCATACATATACGATCTTGACCTGGACGGAAAATATGATGTTGTGGCCGGTGGGAAAGTGTATTATAATATTGATGTAAATGCCGGTACGTATAGTACCAGAAACTTTACTGCTGGAACCGGAATAAGTGACGGACGTACGGGGGTAGCCGATATTGACGGGGACGGGATTCCCGATATTGTAGTGGTAAACAGAGCATCTAGCAGCAGCCTGAATATATATGTATGGGATCCGGGATTTCTGGAAATAGACGGAGGAGGCAATGTTGTAAGGAAAGCCTCGTTAACCCCTTTGACCTTATCCAACCTGAAAGCGTACCGCTCATTACCTCTCGCCAAGAGGGGTACGGGCACTAATTCATACGTATATATCGGTGATATTGACGGACGCGAACAAGTGTATAACGGAAAGACATACCGTTTGCCGGAAATCGCTATTTTAGGAGGAACACTGTCGTATACCACTCCTATTCATCCGAATGTGGCCGGTATAACTATTGCAAACGGAGGTATTCCTACTTCCGGACACTCGGGAACATCCGGATCAGGACATCAAGATACAGGGCCGGCAGGTGCATTGGCTGCTGTTACCTGGGATCCTTCTGACAGTAGTTTGAAATTATCCTTTGTCTTAGGTCACAATGATACGTCCGGGAATACAGGGTTTACGATGTTCGACTTCGACAATGACGGGATGATGGAAATCTGTTACCGGGATGAGGCAACCATGCGTATCATAAAGGCATCCGTGCCTTGCGTAAGGGATAACATGACAATCCTGTCACACCCGAATATCATTCTTTTCAACCGACCGGCTATCTCCTATACCGGTTTTGAATATCCCGTCATAGCCGATATAGACAATGATGCCTCTGCCGAAGTAATTGTGATAGCAAATAATGATGATACGGATGCTTACGGATATATCTATGCTTTAGGGAATGGATCAGGTGATAAGTTCGCTCCGGCATTACCGGTATGGAACCAGTTTATGTACGACCCCTTCAAAATCAA
>JAISDJ010000064.1 GCA_031264865.1 Tannerellaceae bacterium
ATAGCAGCAATCGGAGTATACGCATTATGTATGATAGACGCCTATGTCGATGCTCAGCTATACGATTTTGATATATCTCCGGATCTTTCCATGCGGGTAGAACCCGTTATCTGGATGCCGACTCCATACTCGCAAGCCTCTATCGGGCTTCAATGTAAAATAAATTTTTAAATACACGGATTTTTATATCTTTATAAAATCCTGTATCCCTAATAGAAAGCTTATGTTGAAAAAACTAATTATTGCAGGAATCTTTGTTGGTTGTACCCTTATAGCAGCGGGCCAATCGAACAAACCGGAGGGAGATGATACTCCTCCCGAATTTGAACGTGCTTACGAACAGCTTCTATCTAAAAAAGGAATAAGTAGCGAACAAGGTAATTATTCCAACGGCGCTATCATATTCGATGATTCCACATATATAAAGCGGTTATATTCGCTTCCTACCAAAATGGAACTGGCTTTTAATCCTGCGGTAAAACAACAAATAGAATATTATGCCGGACGTAGAAAATCGCAGGTCAGCTATATGCTCGGCGAAGGGAAATATTATTTCCCGATTTTTGAAGAAGCCCTCGACAGGGAAGGCCTGCCTCTCGAACTCAAATATCTGCCGGTAATAGAATCTGCGCTCAATCCTAAAGCACGCTCAAGGATGGGAGCATCGGGTCTTTGGCAATTCATGGCTGCTACAGGTAAAATGTACGACCTGGAGATAAACAGCCTGGTCGATGAGCGGTTCGATCCGCACAAATCGACTGATGCTGCCGTAAAATACCTGAGATCGTTATATTCGAAATACAGTGACTGGAATTTAGTTATTGCCGCATATAATTGTGGTCCCGGAAATGTAGACAAAGCCATACGAAGAAGCGGCGGATTAACGGATTATTGGAGTATTTACCCATATCTTCCCAGGGAAACCAGAGGCTATGTCCCTATTTTCATTGCAGCTACTTACATCATGAACTACTATCAGGAACATGGAATAGACCCATCCGTAGGAACCAAACCTGCATCGATGGATTCTGTCGTAATCAATAAAAACCTCCATTTTCAGCAAATATCCGATGTGCTGAATATCCCGATCGACGATATACGGCGTTATAATCCACAGTTCAAAAGTGATATGATTCCGGGTGAATATAAAGGCTATTCGCTAAATTTGCCAATGGATAGGCTAACAGCATTCATAGATAAAGAGGAATCTATCTTTGCATATAAACCCGATCAATTTCTAAATCACAGAAAAATCGCCGGACTGGATGTCGTAAGCGGAGGCAGTTCTTCCAATACAAAAACAATTACTTACCGCGTAAAGAAAGGAGACACTTTATCGAAAGTAGCCAGCCGGTATGGGGTTTCATCTGCACAAATAAAAAGCTGGAACGGCTTATCTTCCAATAAACTTAACACAGGCAGGCGCCTGAAAATATATAAAACGGCAGCGCCTGTAGCCGGAACAGCATCCAACACCGAACCTGCATCCAACGCCCCTGATATAGAAGGTAAATATACGGGAACTCCTATCGGGGGGAGCAATGCTGCTGTAGAAAAACAAGCCAGAACAACCACAATATACTATAAGATCCGTAAAGGCGATACATGGAATAAAATAACCCAGAAAAATAATGTCTCAGTTTCCGACATTAAAAAGTGGAATAATATCAAAAATAACAACTTGATCGCAGGAAAAACACTAAAAATACAAAAGATCGAGTATGTAGATGTTCCCGTTATTGAAGAGCCAAAACTTCCTGAGCCTGAATTGGCTTATGTCGAGATTGATTCAACCTTTACTATCGATATTTTTGACGGTTATCTGAAAAAAGTGGATATGGATAAGGCTTCTCTTCCTCTTATCAATATTTCATCTGCCGATGACATCCCCGTCCGGAAAAAAACAGATGATACAAAGTTGATTTACCACAAAGTAAAAATCGGCGAAACGATGACACAGATTGCCGCACGTTACAATGTATCGCAAAAGGACATCATCTTCTGGAATAAACTTTCGTCCAATACGGCTAAAGTCGGACAACGCCTTCTGATCCTTCTACCGGAAAAAGAAGCGGCTAACGCAGCCGGCAAATCATCTAACGATACGTTTTCCGCCGATAAATAGAGCCTGTTTAAATTTACAAGTACGTCATTGCGAGGAGTGAAACGAAGCCCCCTTTCCTTTCAGGAAGCATTGGATTGCTTCACTGCAAGCGGTTCGCAATGACGGGACAATAATAATTCAAGTTGCTGTTTATTAAAGAATACCGATCAGAGGTTTGATTATGTTTAAAAAATATGTTCGTTTTACTTATTCGGAATCTACGATTCTTTTTCTTAACTTTTTGCACACTGCTACATAAAACTCTTTCGGTTTCTGTCCTACAAATGTATTACTGAATTCTAAGTAACTGTTAGGAAATTCTAATTAAATTCTATTAAGCAAAATTCTGATCATAGCCAATTGTGTCATCGCCTGGCTGGTATCAGTTAACCTTTCATCGTCTCTGGAACTTCTTCTGGAATAAGATATCCAAGCCAGGGTTCTTTCGACAATCCATCTTTTTGGTAGAACTTTGAATTTGCATTGTTCATCTCTTTTTATAATTCGCAAATCCCAGGTAAACTGTTCTTTTACCCAATCAATAACAAGTTGTCCGCTGTAACCGCCATCAGCAATAATCGCTTTGATACTTCCCGGAAATTTATCTTTTAATAATGGCAGTACCATTTTAATTCCATTACGATCCTGGATATTAGCCCCATGCACAAGAACTAACAAAAGACA
>JAISDJ010000134.1 GCA_031264865.1 Tannerellaceae bacterium
TATCAAAAGCCTTATCAGACTTACCTTTATCCTGAGCATTTAACCCCAATGGGGATAAAATCAATACTAACGCAAATGTAATAATAAATATTTTATTCATACAAGAAATATTACAAAAAATGCTAAAAACCTTATTTTTTCGTTCAATCTATTCGTAAATCTCCATTTCTTCTGCTAAAATATAACTTGCATACTGAGATTCTACATATTCCAAATAGTCTTCATCTACCTCCGCCTGGCCTGCGGAAAGTGTAGCGGATGAATAGCCAAGGCCGACAACCACCTTAAAAAACAGGCCCAATCCGGCAAAAACGGCAGCCATATAAAGCCATGGGCGCACATGTTGCATCAGGGTAACTTTTTTCGGTTGCTCATATTTCTTTTCAGGAAGCCGGCTCATCATCCGAGAAGTGAAATTCTCAAAATAACCTTCCGGTACGTTGAAAGGAGCAGGGCCTTTGAGGAGGCGTTCCGGATTATTTAATTCCTTTTTCATATTTTTTTTGTGCTTTTTATGTTCTTTTGACAACTGAATAACTCAAAGGTTTAAATGTCTTTTGTTAAATACTTCTCTATTTTTTTTACGGCATGGTGATAGGATGCTTTCAGCGCGCCGACGGAAGTTCCCAGTATTTCCGACATTTCTTCATACTTCATCTCGTCGAAATATTTCATATTAAATACCAGGCGTTGTTTTTCCGGTAAGGTAAGAATGGCTTCCTGCAATTTCAGTTGTACGCTGTCGCCGTCGAAATAGTCGTCTCCCTTCAAACGCTCCAGTAAAAACACATCCGTATCATCTATAGATATGTTATTCATACTGCGTTGCTTGCTCAGGAATGTGAGGCATTCATTGACCGTTATCTTGTATAACCAGGTAGACAATTTTGCATCGCCCCTGAAATAATCAATATTCGTCCATGCTTTCAGAAATGTATTCTGCAATATATCATCCGCATCGTCATGAGCTAACGCCATTTTCCGTATTTGCCAGTATAATTTCTCACTATACATAGTCACAACCTGGGCAAAAGCGTCCCTCTGGCTGGCCGGATCATGCAGGCGCTCAACAAGTTCATCTTCTTTATAGGGTTGCATTCTTTATCTTTTGGCTGTAAATATATGAAAAACTTCTTACTTTTGTTCCTCAAACAACGAGTTATGGAACTTCATTCAATATTAATTGCATTCGGGCTGACGATGCTCGCCGGATTATCCACCGGAATAGGCAGCGTTATGGCCTTTTTCACCAAACATACAAATACTAAATTCTTATCCGTTGCATTAGGTTTTTCTGCCGGAGTAATGATTTATGTTTCATTTATGGAGATGATGCCCGAAGCAAAAGAAAATCTTACAGGACGCTTTGGCGAACAGACCGGTACGTTATATATGTTGCTGTCCTTTTTCGGCGGAATGTTATTTATCAACCTGATTGATTTCCTGATTCCGGAAGATGAGAATCCGCATGAAATACGGGATATATCAGAATTAGACAAAAAACAGTTAGGACTAAAAAGAACCGGACTTTTGGTAGCTCTTTCCATAGGTATCCATAATTTCCCCGAAGGCATTGCTACTTTTACATCCGCTTTAAACAGTCCGGAAATAGCGCTTCCTATTACATTTGCCATTGCTATCCATAATATTCCGGAAGGTATAGCTGTTTCCATCCCCATTTATCAAGCTACCGGTAATAAGAAAAAAGCATTTTGGTTATCCTTTCTTTCAGGAATGGCAGAGCCTGTCGGCGCATTCGTCGGTTTTTTGATTCTCATCCCCTTTTGGACGCCCTCCATAAACGGTTTAATATTAGCCGCTGTTTCGGGTATTATGGTTTTTATCTCTATGGACGAGCTTCTTCCCAGCGCTCAGAAATACGGAGAACACCATCTCTCTATCATTGGCCTTGTAGCTGGCATGGTAGTTATGGCCACAAGTTTATTCCTTTTTATTTAGTTCTACTTTTTTCAAAAAATCACTCAATCTGCAAACTTCCACATCATTCTTCAATGGATAAGATGTTGATACGGGGGCAACAATATATGTTTTATCCGGCTTTATGGTTTCTATGGCATTCCAAAAGCCTTTGGTTACCTGTGGCGCTGATGAAGCCTTACATTCTACGGCTATCGTCCGGCTACCCCGTTCAATAAGCAAGTCTAACTCGTCACCTGTAGCACTACGATAAAAGGAAAATTTGCAATCCCTCAATGAAGAAATGATATTTTCAATGACAAAGCCCTCCCACGATGCTCCGAAAATGGGGTTCCCTATCAGGGAATTGAAGTCGTCCACTTGTAGCAGCCGATGTAACAATCCGCTATCTCTCACGTAAATTTTAGGAGATTTAACCAAACGTTTCTTGATATTCTTTTCAAACGGCAGTAGTGAACGGATAATAAAGGTTTGATCCATCAAGTCGATATACCGGCGAATCGTTTGATAGGTTACACCTAATGATTCTCCCAATTTGGACGAATTAAAAAGCTGCCCCTGATTATGCGCACACATCGTCAGCAGGCGGCGAAGCTGAAATGCGGGAATCTGAAATCCGAGTTGCGGAATATCTCGTTCCACATATGTCCTAAGGAAATTTTCCCGCCAAAGCACGCTACCCTGTTCCGATAATGCGAGATAACTATCCGGATAGCCGCCGCGAAGCCATAACTTATTCAATTCAAAATTTACATTCCGTTCAACCTCTTCAATCGTAAACGGAGTAAGTTCAATGAGCCCAATCCTTCCGGCCAACGATTCCGACGTTTTTTGTATAAGTTCTTGCGAGGCGGACCCAAGTAAAATGAATCGTCCCGGACGACGGTTGCGGTCTATTTCACTTCGTAATACAGAAAACAGTTCCGGCACTAACTGAATTTCATCCAAACAAATCGTCACATCTTGATTGGCTTGAAAAAACAACATCGGCTCTCTGAGTTTATTCAGGTCGTCCAAATTCTGAAGGTCTAAATACAAGCAGGTATCCGAATTCCGATAGAGCATTTTCACCAAAGTAGATTTTCCGCATTGCCTTGGGCCTAAAATAGCAACCGCAGGAAATACACTTAGGTTCTCATTTACAAATGCTTCTATACTTCTATCAATCATTTCTTGCATATCATAAACACGGTTTCTATTTTGCGCAAATATAGTGGTTGTATTTTAAAACAACAAAAAAAAGGAGGAAGAAACAACTGCCCCTCCTCCTTTTCAACTTTCACTTCAAAATTTATATTACATCATGCCGCCCATGCCGCCGCCCATACCTGGGTTCATTGGCATTGAAGGGGTATCTTCTTTCTTTTCAGCGATAACACATTCGGTAGTCAGGAACATACCGGCAATAGACGCTGCATTTTCCAAAGCTACACGGGTTACTTTTGCAGGATCAATAACACCTGTCTTGCAAAGGTTTTCGTAAACGTCCGTACGGGCATTGTAGCCAAAATCGCCCTTTCCTTCTTTTACTTTCTGAGCAATTACAGCGCCTTCTTTACCTGCATTGAACACGATTTGACGAAGCGGTTCTTCAATAGCGCGTTTTACAATTTCGATACCAGTCGTTTCATCTTCATTCTCACCTTTCAGGCCTTCCAGCTTTTCAATTGCACGGATATAAGCTACGCCTCCACCCGGAACCGTTCCTTCTTCAATGGCTGCACGAGTTGCACTCAAAGCATCATCCACACGGTCTTTCTTTTCTTTCATTTCAACTTCAGAAGGAGCGCCCACATAAAGAACAGCTACACCGCCAGCCATCTTAGCCAAACGTTCCTGCAATTTTTCTTTATCATAGTCGGAAGTAGTTGTTTCGATCTGGGCTTTGATTTGACTGATACGTCCCTGGATATCTGCTTTATCGCCGGCACCGTTTACAATCGTCGTATTATCTTTGTTTACCGTTACTTTTTCTGCTGTGCCCAACATATCCATGGTAGCACCTTCCAGTTTTAAACCGGTTTCTTCCGAAATAACAGTTCCACCTGTCAGGATAGCGATATCTTCCAACATCGCTTTACGACGGTCGCCAAATCCGGGAGCTTTAACAGCACATACTTTCAACGAACCACGCAGACGGTTAACCACTAAAGTAGCCAGTGCTTCGCTGTCGATATCTTCGGCAATAATTAACATCGGACGGCCGCTTTGTACTGTTTGTTCAAGGATTGGAAGAAGTTCTTTCAATACGGAAATCTTCTTATCATATATCAAGATGAACGGATTTTCCAACTGAGCTTCCATTTTTTCGGTATCCGTTGCAAAATAAGGAGAGATATAGCCACGGTCGAACTGCATACCTTCCACTACATCAACATATGTTTCAATACCTTTTGCTTCTTCTACAGTGATAACACCTTCTGTTTTCACTTTTCCCATGGCTTCGGCAATCAGTTTACCGATACTTTCGTCGCCGTTTGCAGATATTTTAGCAACGTTTTCTATTTTTTCAAGGCTATCACCTACAGCTTCTGCTTGTTCGGAGATACTTTCTATCACTTTAGCAACCGCTTTGTCGATACCACGTTTTAAATCCATTGGATTGGCACCGGCAGTTACGTTTTTCAAACCTACACCAATAATAGACTGAGCCAATACCGTTGCAGTAGTCGTTCCATCACCTGCGTTATCATTTGTTTTGGAAGCAACTTCTTTCACTAATTGAGCGCCCATATTTTCGTAAGCACATTCCAATTCAATTTCTTTTGCTACCGTTACACCATCTTTTGTAATCTGTGGTGCACCGAACTTCTTTTCAATAATCACATTACGACCTTTCGGACCCAATGTAATTTTAACTGCGTTAGTCAATTCGTCCACGCCTTTTTTCAAAAGGTCGCGGGCTTCCATATTGAATTTAATTTCTTTTGCCATGATTCTATTTATTTTTTAGATTTACAAATTAAGATTAGATAATTGCCAAAATATCAGATTGACGCATAATTAAATATTTCTCGCCATCCAGTTCGATTTCTGTTCCGGCATATTTACCATACAGAACCTGATCTCCGGGTTTCACAACCATCTCTTCATCTTTTGTTCCGTTGCCTACGGCTACAACTTCACCTTTCAGCGGTTTTTCTTTTGCTGAATCAGGAATAATGATTCCACCAACTGTCTTTTCTTCTGCTGCAGCGGGCTTAACCAGCACTCTGTCTGCTAATGGCTTAATCTTCATTTTTTGTTATTTTTTAATTGTTGATAATTATGTATGTAATTTTCTATTTTCTCTAACGACTTACGAATACTGTGCCAATCCCACAAAACTGACAGGATGTTATGCTGTCTGACATCTACAATGTCGTTTTGTCAGCGACAAAACATTTAGTTAATTCAGCGATTGTTACTAAAGACTGTTCCCCGGTAATCATATTCTTCAGATTTATTTTCTTTTCCGCCATTTCGTTTTCGCCTACAAGCGCCACAAAGGGTATTTTTTTTGCATCTGCATAACCCATTTGCTTTTTCATTTTAGCCGATTCGGGATAAAGTTCCGTCCTGATACCTGCCGCACGAATTTGAGACAATATCGGGAGTAAATAATCCGCTTCTTTTTCTCCAAAATTGACAAATAGCAATTGAGTGGCTGCCAACGAATCCGACGGATACAGCTCCAGTTGGTTCAGCACATCAAAAATACGGTCGGCACCAAAAGATATACCTACACCCGAAACACCTTCCATACCGAAAACACCTGTCAAATTATCATATCGCCCGCCTCCAGTGATACTTCCTATCTGCACATCCAGCGCTTTCACTTCAAATATTGCGCCTGTATAATAATTCAACCCGCGGGCAAGCGTCAAATCCAATTCCAAGGCAAGATTCAAGTCAATCGTTTCGAGTTTTTCCAAGATAAACGCGACCTCATCCACTCCCTTCAATCCAATTTCGGAAGAAATTAAAATACTTCTCAGTTTTGCTATCTTTTCCTGATTGTTGCCATCTAGTTGGATAATCGGCTGTAAATCACGGATCGCTTTCTCACTCAATCCTTTCTCACGAAGTTCTTCATTCACATGATCCAACCCTATTTTATCCAGTTTATCTATGGCAACTGTTATATCTACAATCTTCTCCGGTTCGCCTATAATTTCTGCTATACCGGAAAGTATCTTGCGATTGTTCATCTTAAACGCCACACGAACACCAAACCGTCTGAATATGTCCCCTGTTATCTGTATTAATTCAATCTCATTTACTAACGAATCCGAACCTATCACATCCACATCACATTGATAAAATTCTCGATATCGCCCTTTTTGCGGACGATCCGCCCGCCAGACAGGTTGTATCTGGTAACGTTTAAACGGAAAACTAATATCATTCCGGTGTTGTACCACATAACGCGCAAAGGGAACGGTCAAGTCATAACGCAATCCTTTCTCGGAAGCTTTCATTGTAAATTTCTGCGGATTACGAGTCAACAACTCTTCATCGGTTATCCCACTGAAAAAATCGCCCGAATTTAATATCTTAAACAAAAGCTTATCCCCTTCTTCTCCGTATTTCCCCATTAAGGTAGAAAGATTCTCCATAGCAGGCGTTTCAATCTGTTGATATCCATACAGGTGAAATACGTCGCGAATCGTATTGAAAATATAGTTCCGTTTCGCCATTTCTTCCGGCGAAAAATCCCGTGTCCCTTTAGGAATAGAAGGTTTCTGCATTTCTTATCATTTTTAATTCAACCCGCAAATGTACTACTTTAATTTCACTCCCTTGGGTCATTTTCTACAATTGCATAATGATAATTATCTTTCCATTCTCCCCTTATGGGAAGTATTTTTCTTCTTAATCCCTCTCTTATCATACCAGATTTTTCCAATACTTTGATTGAGCGTATGTTTTCTGTTGCAACTCCCGCCTCTTCCATCCTTACACATTTAATGATATACGGAATCATACCGGCAATCAGAACTTATTGCAATAGAATTAAAATTGGATTATCGTCAAGTTTCATTTGAGAGGCTAATTCCCAAACCTTTTCAAATTTTTCTCCGAATTTCTCTTTTTGTTTATTATAATCCAAAGATACTATTTGTTCGATAAAGTCTTCCGCCTGCATCCACATCACCTTTGTTCCATCCGCTTTAATCATGTTTGGGAAAAAGGATACGCCACCGTCAATATCATTTTGAAACCCTTCCTTACCCACATTATATAGTTTATTTGTCTGCTTATTAAATGCCATATAATGAGAGCCGCTATCCCACCCCACTGTAGTTCAATAAACAAATTCGCCTCATTTTCATAAATATTTTCAACCAGCAACTTTGACGACAATGCTTCCATTTGTTGCTGATTAAAATCGGCCGTATTAAGTTCTCTTTTTTTATTCCCTAACCGGCAGACAGCGTAAGGGGTTATAAGCCCTTCGCTTGTGATTGTAAATAAAGTATCATTCCCATAATCCATATACCAAATAGAATTTTCATAACGATACAGTGGTGTAAATCCCGCAATCATTCCCATATATGTGGATGGAATAGGTGATAAATTGGGTATTTTACGAACTATCTGGCCGGACGAATCAATTTCTACAAACGAATAGATTGCCGTTGTATCATCGGCGACTCTGAATTTGCTGCCTAAATATAGAAAAGAGTTATCATCGGATGTGCGGGCTCCTCCAAAAGGGTGTATGTCCGGATCATCCAAACGCACTGTTTTAGAAAATTCAGCCTGCTCATCATATACATTTACTTTTCCGGTAGTAAACATTTCAAAAGAAGTATGATCGTTATTCATTAATATGGATAAAACATACTTGTAATCAGCAGGACCGGAACCTATTTTCCCTATTTTCTTTATAAAACGACCTTGATTTGCAAATTGATATAGATTAGTGAAATCACTAACCAACAAGGTCTCATTAAAGAAATCCAACTCATGAACCTTTTTCAATAAACAACCGGAATTTGTTTCTAATGGAATATAAGATAGTTCTCCTCCTATTTCCGATAAAGGAATGGAAGAAGAGTTTACATCCAACAAATTCTCTATATCAAGATGATAAGGAAGCAAAGGCAATCTGTTATCTGTTTCCACTTCTTTTTTACTCCCCGAAAAACAAGATATCAGCGTCCCTAAAAGAACTGATAGTAAGCCTGCATTTTTCATAATAATAAAAACATAATTAAATATAACAAGTTCTTCTCTACTTATTATTGCATTCCTTTTATCCCACCAAGATATTTATTTTCCCTCATTTCCCATTACATTTTCAACTTCAAGCATGTTAATATTCAATAAAAGCTAAAATAGACAGGCGTTGTAACGTTTAAAAAAACAAATTGACAACTTTGATATACCTTTGCCCCCATGGACGATAAAGGTAAACGATACAACGATTTTGGGAACTTCCTTAAAAAGGTATTTCCTTTTAAAGTACAAAAAATATCCGTAAATGCGGGTTTTACATGCCCGAACCGTGACGGAACAAAAGGTTGGGGAGGATGTACGTATTGCAACAATCAAACATTCAGCCCGGAATATTGCCATACACAAAAGACGGTTGGCGAACAATTGGAAGAAGGCATTCGTTTTTTTTCTTATAAATATCCGGAAATGAAATACCTCGCCTATTTTCAGGCATATACAAATACGTATGATGAATTGGGTTCGTTGCTTCAAAAGTATGAAGAGGCTCTCTCTTTTCCCGAAATAGCAGGATTGATCATAGGGACGCGGCCGGACTGTATGCCTGATGAATTACTGGATTATTTTGCAGACTTAGCAAAAAAGAAATTCGTACTGATTGAATATGGACTGGAGAGTACTTTAGATAAGACCCTAGCCCACATTAACCGGGGACATACGTATGCGGAATCGGTAGATACCATCCGGCGCACAGCTCAGAAAGGAATCTACACCGGCGCTCATTTAATCCTCGGATTACCCGGAGAAAGTAGAAATGAGATTATACAACATGCCAACGCTCTATCCGCTTTGCCTCTGACAACCGTAAAACTACATCAGTTGCAACTGATCAAACAGACGCGCATGGCAAAGGAATTTGCCGACCATCCGGAAAGGTTCCATTTATATACGGTGGATGAATATCTAGACTTAGTAATAGACTTTATAGAACGACTAAACCCCTCTATTGTGGTAGAAAGGTTTGTATCGCAATCACCCAAAGAACTGCTAATCGCACCTGATTGGGGACTAAAGAACTATGTATTTACAGTAAAAGCGGAAAAACGCTTCATCGAACGCAACACATGGCAAGGTCGGTTGTTTATTGATTAATTAATATTGTGCAAAACTAAGCTTTCTCTACATAATAAAAACTAATTATTCTCTATGACGTCTGGCGATAGATAAGAAATGGATTACTGAACCTTATAAAGTTCAGTAGAACCGGAATTATTACTATTTACCCAAGCTGTTACACACCCTGTACTATAACGAATGCATGGCCTCCTCCTTTCGATACAGGAGCAGCATAACCAAATCCAAACACAGGATGCTCTTCAACAAGCTTATGCCAAAATAGCGATAGAAGAACCGGCAGATTTACCATCTTTGGTTTTATAAGAAATGATGTGAATTGGGATATTTTCAATTTTTGATTTATTCCCATTTTTCATTTCAGACTGAATTTTAAAAGATTCCACTTTAGGATTCAAAAAATCAGGTTCAATTAAATTAACAGGTAAGCTTTTAGTTTTTAAATAGTTATTTTTTCTTTTTATAAATGTTTCAAACGTATTATTTGATATATTTATAATTTCACTTTCATCAATAATATTTTCTTTATTAACTAATGATGGCTCATCATTTTCAATCACATTCTCCGAACAAGATGAAATAAGACAAAAAAACAAAAATAAGCAAAAAGACACCATAGATTGTCTTCATAACTTTTTCTAATTTAAATTTTTATTTAACGATACGTTTATATGATTTATTATTTATTTGAACAATATAAATACCTTTAGCCATAGGTACTTTCTTATAAGATGATACTATTCCCGAATAAGATAACTTCCCATTTATCGAATAAATTTTTACACTTCTATTTTTGCTTGATTTGATCAATAATGCGTCTTGTAAACCATATATTTCTATATCGGAAGCTTCTTGAATCACCACTGAGCTGAGTATATCACTTTTAAGTTTATACTCATAATCGAAAACGGCTTGAATCAGCCACTTGTTTTCCACATATTTATAGTTTGTTTGTTTCGTTAAAAAACCATCTTCGTTTAATTGATATACTATCTTAGTCTTGCTATCTGTCATGGTATATCCATCATCGGAATATTCATAATATGTATTTCCTGCTTGTATTAACCTGTTGTCATCATCAAAAATGTAAGAAGTCTTGTTGTTTTTTTCTGATACAATATATCCATTCTCTGTATATTCTATAAAAAGAGTATCTGGTCTTGCTCGATTTTCATTTCGGATAATTATATTTTTGTCATAATCATATCTTCTTGTCTCCATATCTTCACTCTCTATTTTGGATATTCTCCCATCAGGAGTATAGTCAAAAAAAACATCGGAATGTCCTGCAAAACCTCCCTCCAAAATAGATATTACCTGGCCGGTAGAAGAATAATTCCTAATTTCAGCATATATGACACCACCTAATATAGAAATCGTATCGGTCAATCCGTTTTCATTATGCTTAATAACTGTTTTTATGGTCGGGGAAACGATCTCTTTACCATCCGTTTCATATTCGCGTGTACTGACCAATACGGTATCCGCCAAAACTCTCTTATCTGAAAATTCTCCGGTGAAAGGTGTTTCTGGAAACGGAGAATAAAATTGGGAGATACATACATTTGTGCTGAAAATGGTAAAAGCAACTAGTAAAATAATTGTTCTCATCTTTTTTGTGTTAATTGTTTTTGCAAAAATAGTATTTTTTTATTTATGTGATTTTTTTGAAATATTTCAGTAGTTCAGCGATTAAAAATTCTTTCATCTTTTTTTCATCCGTGCAGAAATGGAGGCATCCTCTCCCTGTCAAACGGTGAAGTCTGTATCGTGTTAAAAAATTTCACGCCTACCTTTCTCTGGGAAGATACCTACCATTTCAAAAAGAGATCGGCATGAAATTTTTAACACGATAATATCAATATTGAAAAATAATGTCACTCCGAATTGCCGGATGTCTTATAAGAGTTGTATATGTCCGATAACTTTATTTAATTTGCTGTCTCTTTACAATTTTGATATTAATCACATGGAAAAAAGGCATCCCTGGCAGGGATTAACAATGCAGCAGGTAGAAGAAAGTCGTACTCTTTTTGGAGAAAATGTGCTTACCCCTCCGGAGAAAACTTCACTGTGGAAACTATTTTTTGAAAAATTCAACGATCCTATTATACGTATTCTTTTAGTAGCCTGGCTCCTTTCCATGATTATCTCAGCCGTACATTGTTGGGGGCCGGAAGCGGAAGGATTTAGCGCTTTTCTTGAGCCTATCGGTATATTTTTTGCCATTATACTGGCTACAGGAGTGGCTTTCGCCTTTGAAGTAAAAGCCAATAAAGCATTTGACATACTCAATACGGTAAACGACGATACCCTGGTAAAGGTAATACGTGAAGGAAATATAAGCCAAATATCTAAAAAAGAAGTGGTAGTAGGTGATATTGTGGTAGTAGAGGCGGGAGAAGAAATACCGGCAGACGGACACCTGCTTGAGGCCGTTTCGTTACAAATAAACGAATCCACCCTGACGGGAGAACCCATTATCAGCAAAACGACTCGCGAGGAACATTTCAATAAAGAGGCAACCTATCCGTCTAATGTTGTGATGCGCGGTACAACCGTAGTAGACGGGCATGGAATATTTGAAGTAGAAAAAACAGGAGATGCTACCGGTTATGGTAAAGTATATGAAGGTTCCCGGATAGATAATAACGTTGAGACCCCTTTGCAGATACAGTTAAAAGGGTTGGCCAGTGTAATAAGTAAAGCCGGATATGCCATTGCCGGGCTTACTTTTGCCGCTTTATTCATTAAGTTATTCTTATCTTCATCGGGCATTCCCTTTTTCGATCTGGCAAGCGATATACTGAATATTTTCATGATAGCGGTTACATTAATCGTTGTATCGGTACCCGAAGGATTACCCATGAGCGTAACGCTCAGCCTGGCTCTCAGTATGAATCGTATGTTGAAAACGAACAACCTGGTACGAAAGATGCATGCTTGCGAAACCATGGGCGCTACAACGGTTATCTGTACCGACAAGACCGGTACATTAACCCAAAATCAAATGCAGGTATATCAAACGAATTTCTATAATTTAAACGATCAAACGCTTGGCGATGACGAACTAAGCAACCTGATAAAAGAAGGGATTGCTGTGAACTCTACTGCATTTCTCGACTTTTCGGAATCTCAAGTTAGAACGCTCGGCAATCCCACCGAAGCAGCCCTGTTATTATGGCTTAACAGCAAGCATGAAAATTATCTGACACTTAGAGAGAATGCCGAAGTATTGGAACAACTAACATTCTCTACCGAACGAAAATATATGGCGACGTTGGTACAGTCGCCATTACTAAATAAAAAAGTACTGTATGTAAAAGGCGCTCCCGAAATTGTATTATCACATTGTAAACAGGTTGCAATGGATGGGACATACAAACCGGTAGAAGCCTGCAAAGCGGAGATAGAAAAACAACTACTGACCTATCAAAACCAGGCCATGCGTACCTTAGGATTTGCCTATCAACTAATAGACACCAGTCAGGAAAGCCCTTTCTTTGCAGATGGCCGCTTACAAAACGCAAATCTGACCTATATCGGGATAACAGCCATTTCCGATCCGGTGCGTTCGGATGTACCGGAAGCCGTACAGTCGTGCCTCCATGCCGGTATCGACGTGAAGATCGTTACCGGAGACACGCCCGGCACAGCCAAAGAAATCGGTCGTCAGATAGGAATCTGGCATGAAGAAGATACAGATTATAATATCATCACCGGCCCGTCTTTTGAAATGCTTAGTGATGAAGAAGCTTTAGAGCGCATCATGGATTTGCATATTATGTGCCGCGCCCGTCCGACAGACAAACAACGTCTGGTACAATTGTTGCAAAAGAAAGACGCTGTTGTAGCCGTTACGGGAGACGGTACGAATGATGCGCCGGCACTGAAAGCCGCACAGGTAGGTTTATCTATGGGAGACGGTACGTCTGTAGCCAAAGAAGCCAGCGACATAACCATTCTTGATAATTCGTTTGCCGGCATCACCCGTGCTGTGATGTGGGGACGGTCGTTATATAGGAACATACAAAAGTTTCTGCTTTTCCAGCTTACCATAAACGTTGCCGCCTGCCTGATCGTACTGATTGGTTCTCTGTTGGGGACGGAATCGCCACTGACGGTTACCCAAATGCTTTGGGTAAACCTGATAATGGATACGTTTGCCGCCGCCGCTTTAGCCTCTCTTCCTCCCAATAAAAAAGTAATGGATCGGAAACCCCGCAAAAGCGGTCCGAATGGCGACTTCATTATATCACGGCCCATGATCTTTACTATATTTGTTGTTGGCCTGTTGTTCGTTATCATATTATTAGGTGTCTTATTGTATTTCAACCAAGTAGACGGAGGTATTTCGGCTTATCATTTATCCATGTTTTTCACCCTGTTTGTTATGCTTCAGTTCTGGAATATGTTTAATGCAAAAGCTTTTGCCGACAACAAATCGGCTTTTGCCGGTTTGAAAGATAGTAAAACATTCCTCTTGGTTTCCTTGCTGATCGTTATAGGACAATACCTGATTGTAACATTTGGTGGCGAGATGTTTAATGTTGTTCCGTTAAGCTGGAGGGATTGGGGTATTATTATCGTTTCCACGTCTGTTGTCTTATGGATAGGCGAAGTCATCCGTTTTGTAAAAAGACTGACCCACAAAGTGGATTGAATTATGCGGAAGCAAGCGCCAAGATGCTGATTTTGATACCGGGTACCACCAATAAAGTCTCAGCGCACATACAAAGCGTAGAGCCGGAAGTTATCACATCATCTACCAGCAGGATGTGTTTGTTTTCCAAATCGTGTTTATCGCCCAAAGCAAACAAATGTTGTACATTTGTCCAACGAGCATACAGGGATTTATTGGTTTGCGTAGAGGAAGTCGTTTTACGTTGCAAGCCACTTGTACAAACAGGAATATGAACAACCGAAGCAAGCCCTCTGCAAATCCATTCCGACTGATTATATCCTCTCTTCCGCTGTCGTTTTCTGTGTAAGGGAACAGGAATCAACAAATCAATCTCCTGATTTATATACGACTGGAGAGACAACCCCATCTGCCTCCCCAATTGATACGCTAAGTCTCTATTACTATAATATTTAAAAGAATGGATCAACCGTTGTACCTTGGCGCCTTTTTCATAGTGCAACCAAGCTGTGGCATTTACAATATCCACCTTGCCTATAAATAGCTGGAATACCGGATTATTTTCATCGGCATGAAAATTCGTTAACGGCAAATCGCAAAGACAACTCAGGCAGATCTGCTTTTCCTCTTGTATAAGAGGCGTTTTGCATAAGATGCAAAGCCGGGGAAAAAATAAATGGATGAAATTAATCAAAATCCGCTTCGTAACCTGCATTCTCTTCTTCATAGTCGTTTCCTTTAAATAACAGGCGAAGACAAGAAATCGTTTCTTTGCTTTCGAAACCACGTCCGGCGGCAAAGCGAAGCAGTTTATTAAAGACATCTCTGTCGGTAGTCCCCTTTGTTATTTTCTTTTTAGCTTTTAATAAGGTCAGGAGGATGGTTTGATAGGTTTGCTCATCAATACGTTCAAGCGCTTCCATACGAATATCCGGCGCTATCTTACGTTTATTCAGTTCATAGGCGATTTTGATCCGTCCCCATTTATTAAAACGCAGTTTATCATTCACAAAACTACTGGCGAAACGATTTTCATCAATAAACTTTTCTTTCAGCAAACGTGCTATAATACGTTCCTGTGCATCGGGAGACAGCCCAGCATTCGCTATTTTCTTTTGCACATCATGCGTACATCTTTCGGCTAGTGAACACCAGGCAGCCATTCTGTATAACATTTCCGATTCGCTTTGTTGTTTCATCTCTCAGCTTTTATTATACGATCTTTTCCGAATATATCCTTTCTAAGTTCTACCTTTTTATATCCTTCCTGTTGTAGGAGACAAACTGTTTCATTACCACATTGCGCATTAATTTCAAAGTACAAAGCCCCCCCCTTGTTCAGTTTATCCTGCCCGAAGCGGGCAATCCTGCGATAAAACAACAACGGATCGTTATCCGGCACATATAATGCTTGCTCCGGTTCATATAGTAACACGTTTTTCTCCATCCGGTCTTTCTCCCTTTCCATTACATAAGGAGGATTACTTACAATTATATCAAATGTTCCTTGAATTTCTTCTTTGGCCTGTTCCGTAGAAAGTATATCGGTTTGAATAAATGAAACAGCCGTATGATTTGCCCTGTTATTCGCTTCGGCCATTTGTAATGCCTCGCCGGAAATATCAACCGCCACCACTTCTGCATCCGGAAGGTGTCGACTTAAAGCAACAGCAATACATCCGCTTCCTGTTCCGATATCAAGCACACGCAGACTTTTCCCGGTATATTCTTTTAGTATATGACTAACCAATTCTTCTGTTTCCGGGCGGGGAACCAGTACAGACGGATTAACCCGAAAACGTAATCCGTAAAAAGTTGTTTCACCTAAAATGTATTGAATAGGCTCCCACTGTTGAAGGCGTTCTACAATCCGTTCGATTTCCTTCCTCTTCGTATCGGATAATTCCTTACTTTTGCACATCAAAAGCTGATGAGGTTGCAAACCACATACATAGTCCATTATCAGGCGGGTAAAGCTCTTTATCTCTCCCGACGGATACAGATCTTTTAATGTATGATTAATATAAGCTATGGTTTCAGTCATACAGATTAATTTATGCAAATGTAATCAAAAGCATGAATATACAAAGCAGGCAGATGCAAGTAGACAAAAAATATATGGCGCGTTGTTTGGAACTCGCACGTCATGGAACAGGAAAAGTAAATCCGAATCCGATGGTGGGTTCGGTTATTGTATATAAAGAAAAGATCATCGGAGAAGGTTATCATCGGATTTATGGAGGAGCGCATGCAGAAGTAAACGCTATTGCTTCGGTAAAAGACGAATCTCTATTAAAGGAATCTACACTTTATGTAAACCTAGAACCTTGTTCGCATTATGGCAAAACGCCTCCCTGTGCAGCCTTGATTATCCGAAAACAAATCCCGCGCGTTGTCATCGGATGTACAGACCCTTATCCGGAAGTATCGGGGAGAGGCGTAAAAATGCTACAACAAGTAGGCATAGAAGTCGTGACAGGAGTAATGGAAGAAGAATCGTACGCCTTAAACAAGGTATACATGACCAATCAGGTTCTGAAACGCCCCTATATCTATCTGAAATGGGCGCAAAGCGCTGATGGGTTCATGGATAAAATACGTGAAGACGCCTCGATAAAACCTACAATACTATCTTCGTTTGACATGTTACAGAGAGTTCATAAAAAACGGGCGGAAGTTGCAGCCATTATGGTAGGCACGCGCACCGCTTTATTAGATAATCCCTCGCTGACAGTAAGACACTGGGCCGGAACATCTCCCGTAAGAGTCGTATTAGATAGGAACCTGACAATCCCCCCTCATTATCATGTAGTAGACGGCAGCCTGCCAACTCTCGTTTTTACACAAAAAACGAAAGAGAATGTTCCTAATATCGACTACATCACGATCAATTATTCGGAAGATGTAGTGAGTCAGGTTTTATCCCATTTATATTCCAGGCAACTCAATTCTTTATTGGTAGAAGGTGGTTCTTTTTTATTAAATCAATTTTTACAAAGAGACCTTTGGGATGAAATACAAATAGAAATAGCTCCTCTACTTCTAGGTAATGGCGTTACCGCGCCTGTTTTAGATAATACATACCATCCGCTTTTGGAGAAAGTATTTACACTTACCGAAAAAAACGCAAGACAGCATATCGTAAGTGTTTATTCCCGTAAAAAATGATTGTAAAAACAGTGTGTTGTCACTAAAATATTATAAATATTGTAATACTTTAGGTAGAAAGCCAAAAATGTTTCTACTTTTGTCGTTTAATAAGTAACCAATCTTATATGTTTTGATGGAAAATAAAACTGTACTATATATTACCGGATGTATTTTGTTGTTGTTGACGTCGTGCTTAGGTTCGGATGATAATACTTCTATAGCAGCCCCCCGTGATGCACAAATAGCAACTTTTAGCCTGACGAATGACTCTGTTCCTGGCTTGAATAACGTAAAATTTACAATAGACCAGTTAAATGGTCTTATTTTCAATCTGGATTCTATGCCATACGGTACAGAGGTTGAACAGGTTCTTTGCAATATGACATTTACGGCATATGCTATCAATGCCGCAATAACCCCGGAAGCTCAGCCCGACACGACCTTTTCGTGGATTGAAAAAGATTCCATTAATTTTTCAAAGCCTATAAAGATTGTAGTTACAGCCGTCGACGGAGTTACTACAAAAACATATACAGCCAAATTAAACATACACCAGGTAAACCCTGATTCCATGTTATGGGAGCGCTATGCCGACAACCTGATACCTGAGACAATCCAGGAACAAAAAATAATTACTCATGTATATAATAATACGGATGTATACTTTATGTATGTCAAAACCTCCGAAAATTACAAGTTATACTATTCTCCTATCGCGGATATCAAGCGCTGGGAAGAATTGCCCTTATCAGGCTTAAGCGGGAATGACAAACTTATTTCTCAGCTTACAACGTTCGGATCGTTTGTATACATACCGTCGAATTCCGGATCTATTTATTCTTCATCGGATGGCATTAGTTGGACATTGGCAGGCAATACGCCTTCCGTCAGGTATCTGTTAGGAGCGCTAAATGAAGGACGTAATCAATCCCCTGTACTTGCGGCTATTGTAGAAGATAATGGTATGCTGTCTTTTGCCTGTATGAACGAAAACGAAGAATGGACTATGGGTGAAAATGTACACAACAAATTCCCCCTGACAAACTTTGCCTCTTATTCATATACCAATATGTACCATGCCTATGTGATGCTTGTAGGAGGAAGAGACAGAGAAAACCAATTGACAAATACCACATGGGCGACTATGAATGGTAAAGATTGGACATTACTCACGAATGAAGGAACCGGTTATTTTGAAAAAAGAGAAGGCATGGCGCTTACTAAATATGATGAAAAATTCTTCCTGACAGGTGGAATGAATACAGAGGGAAAAGCATCTAAAGAGATATATACTTCGATAGATAATGGCGTCACTTGGGTGTTACAAGATACATTGGTGATATTTCCCGATGCTTATAATGCAAGAGGCTTTGCCTCTGTTCAGGTAGACAAAGATAACTATATGCTTATTTTCAGCGGAAAAACAAGCAATGATACATACCAGTTAAATGAAATTTGGCGAGGACGTATAAATCGATTAGGTTTTTAATACAAAGAAGTTCTTTTGCTAAGTATAATTTTATGAGACTTTTAGCGTTAGAAAAAGAAGGTGCGGTTAAAAAACAGTAAGGTATGGCTTCAACTTTTTTTCAACGGATTGTCCTGATGATTATTATACTTGTCGGATATTATCCTATTCTACAGGCGCAAGAGTACAAATTTGAAATCGGAGGTATGGCTGGCGGCGCATTTTATATGGGCGACGTGAATAAAAACACTCTCTTTAAAGGTTTAAATCCTGCTTTCGGAGGTGTATTCCGGTATAATGCCAATTTCAGATGGGCTATAAAAGCTAATTTGATGTGGGGACGCGTATCGGGAACTACAGAAGGACTGGACAACGTATTTCCGAATAATGCGCAAGCTTCTTTCGACAGGAATCTGTTTGAATTAGGAGGCCAGATGGAGTTTAACTTTTTTGCCTATAGCGACAAATATTCATATATGAATACGAAACGCTTTACTCCTTATATCTTATTGGGATTGGGCGTGACAGTGGCTCCCGGGAGCGGACAAACCTTTGCAGGCCCGAACGTTCCTTTAGGCATAGGTATCAAATATAAATTGAAAAACCGGATTAATGTAGGGTGTGAGTTTTCGTTTCGAAGGCTGTTTGGAGACAATTTTGATGTAACAAACGATGGAAACTCCATACTGGATGATCCGTACCATATAAAAAGCAGCATACTGAAGAACAAAGATTGGTATTCATTTTTGTTGTTGTCTGTAACATGGGATTTTGGCCCGAGAAAAAGGCCTTGTAACAATATAAACAGTATTTTTGGATTTTAGAGAACAAAAAACGCATGTCGTTAAAAGAAAAAATAGACATAAATTATTTACCACAGCATGTTGCTATCATCATGGATGGTAATGGCAGATGGGCTAAATCTAAAGGAAAAGACCGTAGCGACGGACACCGGGAAGGCGTTGTATCGGTTCGTAAAGTAGTAGAAGCCGCCACTGCCATTGGTTTAAAATATGTCACTGTTTATACTTTTTCCAATGAGAATTGGAATCGTCCCAAAGAGGAAGTTGTGGCGCTGATGGAATTATTGGTAGCTGCTATTCATCGTGAGACACCCGATTTAAAAAAGAATAATGTTTGCCTTAAAGCGATCGGCAATCTGAATCGCTTGCCGGAAAAAGCATATGCTACACTGATGGATTGTATGGAAGAAACATCCATTAATACCGGAACAACCCTTATCCTGGCCCTTAGCTATTCTTCCAAGTGGGAGCTTACAGAAGTTGCCCGGCACCTAGCGATAGAAGCTGTAGAAAAGAAAATAAATCCCAACGATATAACTGAGGCTACAGTCTCAGCCCACCTTACGACCAAAGGTATTCCCGACCCTGATTTGCTGATCCGAACAGGGGGAGAAAAGAGAATCAGTAATTTCCTGTTATGGCAAATGTCGTACACGGAGTTTTATTTTACTGATACGTATTGGCCGGATTTCAGAGAAGAAGAGTTATATGGAGCTATATTGTATTACCAGCAACGTGAACGTAGGTTTGGTAAGACAAGCGAACAATTAAATCTATAAAAACAATAGCTGTTAAATATGTGTAAGAGATTAGTGCTGTTTTTTATTTTCCTTGGCTTCTCCTTGGGGGTATACGCCCAGGAAATTACTGACACTACCCATGTTGATCCCCCGGCTGAGGTGCCGGTTATTTCGTACACAATGTCTCCGAAAAAATATAAAATCGCTGATATTAAAGTAACTGGGGTTAAAAATTACGAGGATTTTGTATTAATCAACTTCTCCGGTTTATCGGTAGGAGACGTTGTTACTATACCAACCGGTGATGAAATAACAGGAGCTGTAAAACGTTTCTGGCGGCATGGATTATTTTCGGATGTTAAAATATTAGCAACAAAAATAGAAGGTGACAGTATTTGGTTGGAATATCAACTGAAACAACGTCCCCGTATTTCACAAGTAAACTATAGTGGAATAAAAAAAGGGGAACGGGAAGAGTTGGAAGCAAAATTAGGACTCCGTAAAGGCTATCAGAGCACTCCCAATCTAATGGACAGGGCAAAAGTTGTTATCCAAAAATATTTCGACGGGAAGGGATTTAAGAATGTAGATATTGATATTATACAAAAAGATGATCTGGCCAATGAGGGAGAGGTTATCTTGGATATTAATATAGACAAAAACGAAAAGACGAAAATAAACTCAATCGCCTTTACTGGCAATAGCGCTTTAAACGCCATTCAGTTGAAAAAAGCGATGAAGAAAACGAACGAAAAGTTTTCTTTGTCCAAACGCTTCCTTACAAGTATCCTGGAAATGTTCAGTACCAAGAAGTTTACCTCAGAAGAATATGAGAATGACAAGAAAAACATCATTGATAAATATAATGAACATGGTTACAGGGATGCTGTATTATTGTCGGATACTGTTTATAATCATAATCAAAAGACAGTTAATATTGAAATATCTTTAGATGAAGGACAACAATATTTCCTAAAAGATATTCGCTTTGTAGGTAATACGCAATATCCGACCGATTATCTGGAAGCTATCTTAAATATGAAGCCAGGTGAGATTTATAATCAGAAGAAATTGAATGAACGCCTGACAACAGCCGACGATGCCGTGTCAAACGTTTACTTCAACAATGGATATTTATTCTTTGGAGCCGACTTGGTAGAGGTGGAAGTAGAGAACGACTCCATTTCGTTGGAAATCCGTATTCAGGAAGGGCCGCAGGCAACAATCAACCGGATTATTATCAATGGGAATGACCGATTATATGAAGATATTGTTCGCCGGGAATTATACACAAAACCCGGTATGCTATTCAGTCGTGAAGAGTTGATCCGTTCCGTTCGCGAATTAGCACAAATGGGACACTTCGATCCTGAAAATATGAATCCGCAGCCACTCCCCGATCCTGAAAACGGTACGGTAGACATACAATATAATTTGGTTTCAAAGGCAAACGACCAGGTTGAATTTTCCGCCGGCTGGGGACAGACTGGTGTAATAGGCAAGATAAGTCTCCGGTTTACTAACTTTTCCATGAAAAACTTTTTAAATCCAAAAAGTTACAAGGGTATTATACCACAAGGAGAAGGACAAACCCTGACATTGAGCGGCCAGACAAACGGACGTTATTACCAAGCATATAGTATCTCCTTTGTAGATCCGTGGTTTGGAGGGAAAAGGCCTAACACGTTATCAGTAAGTGCCTATTTCTCTAAACAAACCGGCATCAACAGTAACTTTATGAGCAACAACATGTACACCGATCCCTATTATGGATACGGGTACGGTTCTGGATATGGATCGGGATACGGATACAATTCAGGATACTATAACAACAATTATGAGTTAGCGTACGACCCCGACAAATCATTCATGGTGCTCGGTGTTGCCGCAGGATACGGAAAGCGTTTAAGCTGGCCTGACGACTATTTCCAATTTATGGCAACCTTGAATTATCAGATGTATATTATGAAGGAGTGGTACTATATTTCGTCCTTCCTTACCAATGGAAAAAGCCATAATATCAACCTGGAATTGTTGTTGCAACGTAGCTCTATCGACAACCCATTATATACCCGCAGAGGTTCTCAATTCGCTTTATCGGTAAGTGCCACTCCCCCCTATTCCTTGTGGGATGGTAAAGACTATGCAGCAATGAGCCCGTATGATGAAAAGAAATATAAATTAATTGAATACCATAAGTGGAAATTCAAGGCTAAGATATTCTCTCCATTAGCGCCTCTGACCGTAAAACGGACGCCGGTATTGATGTCGCGCATTGAATATGGATTCCTTGGTCATTACAACAAAAACAAAATATCCCCCTTTGAAACCTTCTATATGGGAGGCGACGGTATGAGTGGATATTCCAGCACCTATGCTACCGAAACAATTGGATTGAGAGGATATGAAAATGGTAGCATTATAGGTAATGACGGACGCGGCAATGGCTATGCTTACTCCCGCTTGAGTATGGAATTTCGTTATCCGTTCTTACTGGAACCCTCTTCTACCATTTATGGTATGTTGTTTGCCGAAGCCGGTAATGCCTGGCCTGATTTAAAGAGTTTCAATCCGTTCGCATTGAAACGTTCAGCCGGTGTAGGTGTTCGCATCTTCCTGCCTATGATTGGTTTGATGGGTATAGACTGGGCCTATGGATTCGACAGACCTGATGCCAGCAGCACCCGGGGAGGAAGTAATTTCCACTTTATTATAGGACAGGAATTTTAATTAACTTAATTTAGGCACTTCAATCTAAACCCAGCGTTATATTTGTAGTCATAAAGAAAACACAAAAAGAATGAATATGAAAAAAATTATTGCTTTATGCAGCTTTTTGTTTATCTGCTCTTTTGCCGGAGTAGCTCAAAAGTTTGCATTAATTGATATGGAATATATATTCAAGAATATTCCAGCCTACGAAATGACGAATGAACAACTCAGTCAGATCTCCCAAAAATGGCAGAACGAGGTAGAAGCGATCCAACAAGAAGCACAAAATATGTATAAAACATATCAAAGCGACTTGGTATTCTTATCTGCAGAAATGAAGTCGAAACGGGAAGAAGAGATTGTAAAGAAGGAGCAGGATGCGCAAGACCTGAAACGTAAATATTTCGGCGCCGATGGAGAATTATACAAAAAACGGGAAAGCTTGATAAAGCCCATTCAGGACGAAATATATAATGCCGTGAAAGAAATTTCGGAAGATAAAGGATATCAGTTAGTTGTAGATCGTGCATCTGCTATGAGTATTATTTTTGCATCTCCTAAGATTGACATCAGCAACGAAGTACTTCTAAAATTAGGATATTCAAAATAAATGCTTACATTTGTGTGCTTTAGTATAAAAAAGCAACCTATTTGATTAATAACAAATAATAGTATAAAAAGATGAAGAAACTTATTGTTTTATTGTTCATGATTCTTCCGTTGGGTGTTGTCGCTCAGGAATTAAAAATTGCTTTTGTGAGTGTTCAGGAAATATTCATGTCTATGCCTGAATTATCTAATATTGAAAAACAACTGACAGATCTGAATGAAAAATATTCGCAGGAATTGAAAACTATGCAGGATGAGTATCAGAGAAAATATTCTGACTATATTGCACAGCAGGATTCATTAACGGATAATATCAAACTGAGAAGAATGCAGGAAATAGAAGACCTCCGCAATCGTATAGAGAATTTTGTTCCTATTGCTCAACAAGATATGCAGAAAAAACAAGAAGATCTGTATAAGCCTGTTCAGGAAAAAATACAAAATGCTATTAAAGCCGTAGGTGAAGAAAAGGGATATACCTATATAATGGACCCACAAGTATTCCTTTATAGCGGAGATAATGCAATAAATGCTACCCCATTTGTAAGAGCAAAATTAGGTCTTTAATAAATACCTATAATATAGCAAAGGATGCCTTCCGGAGGAAAGCATCCTTTGCCGTTTTATACAGAAAAGTCAGATGAATTATGTTTTCACAAATACCAGGCCCCATCGGAATATTTGATTCCGGTTATGGTGGGTTGACAATCTTTGATAAGATACAAAAGGCGCTTCCCTGCTATGACTATATCTACCTGGGGGATAATGCCCGCACGCCGTATGGAACCCGTTCGTTTGAAGTTGTATACCGGTTTACCCGTCAAGCTGTTGCAAAATTGTTCGAACAAGGTTGCCAATTAGTGATTCTGGCTTGCAATACGGCATCGGCAAAAGCATTACGAACTATACAGCAAAAAGATTTGCCGTTATGGGACGCTTCGAGAAGAGTCTTAGGCGTTATTCGCCCCACTGTAGAAATGATGGATCGCATCAGCCGAAGTAAACATGTAGGAATACTGGCAACTTCCGGAACGATCTCGTCAGACTCATATACCATCGAAATTGAAAAGCTATATCCACACATGAAAGTAACAGGCGAAGCTTGTCCGATGTGGGTTCCTTTGGTAGAAAACAATGAGTTCCATTCACCGGGCGCCGACTATTTTGTTAAAAAACATATCGATCATATTCTTTCCATAGATGCAGGTATTGACACATTAGTATTGGCTTGTACACATTATCCTTTATTACAAGATAAAATTTGCAAATTTCTTCCTGAAGGAATAACCTTGTTTTCACAGGGGGAAAGAGTGGCAGACAGCCTTACTGATTATCTCCAACGTCACCCCGAAATGGATAACCGATTAACCAAAGGAGGGACAAGTCGTTTCCTGACCACAGAATCTGCTGAAAAGTTTTCCGAAGCAGCTTCCATCTTCCTCCACTATCCTATAAAAGTAGAACAAATAGCAATTGATTAACGAATGAAACGACCGATCTTATTTCTATTTATTTTCTTAGTTACCTGCACGAATAGCAAAGCAGAAGGTTTAGGTCGTTATTTTGCATCCAAAGGGTTGGTAGATGTTTCCCACATGGATACGTCTATCCATGTCTTACTCAAATACGCCACAACTGATAATCTATTTAATGAGGCGATATACACAGGAATAAAAGGGATATGGCTACATCCCGATGCCGCTTCTAAATTGATAAAGGCACAAAAGCTATTAAAGGAAAAACACCCAGGCTATTCACTGATTGTTTATGATGCCACCCGTCCGATGTCTGTACAAAAAAAGATGTGGAATTTAGTTAAAGGCACCCATAAAACAAATTATGTAAGTAATCCTGCCAAAGGAGGAGGTCTACACAATTACGGCATGGCTGTAGACGTAACAATTGTCAACAGATATGGGAAACCTCTTCCTATGGGAAGTCCTTTTGACCACTTTGGCGAAGAAGCTCATACAAATAAGGAAGAAGCTTTACTGCAATCAGGCAAAATATCCATGGAAGAATACAACAATCGCCAACTACTACGACAAGTAATGCGACAATCCGGCTTCCAAACCATCCTATACGAATGGTGGCACTTCAATGCCTGCTCAAGAGAAGAAGCAAAAAAGAAGTATATTCTTATTGAGTAGGAATTAAAGGAGTCCTTTAACTTCTTAACTACCCTAACTTATCTCCTTCCCGAAGGGCGTCAATGCCAAAGCTGCCATTTTGAAATGTTGCATACCAAAAGGAATGCCGACAATCGTGATACACAGCAACAATCCGAAAGACAAATGCGTCAGGGCAATCCAGATTCCACCGATCAATATCCAGATAATATTCATGACAACAGATAAACATCCTCCGGAGTTTCCCCCGTCTGTCACCGTACTTCCGAAAGGCCAAAGCGCTAAACGTGCCAATTTAAGGGTTTGCAGTCCAAAAGGAATACCAATAATCGTAATCATCATAACAAGACTAGCTACAAGATATTCAATAGCTGTTATGATACCTCCCAAAATCAGCCAGATAATATTTCCTAAAAGTTTCATTTGTATAAATTATTATGGTTAATATGAAAACTGTCTAATTCTGCTGAAACACGCTGATTGGCTAACATAAAACTATCCCTTAACTCAGGCTTTACCGGTTCTCCCGGAGGAACTTCCATGCTAAGGGGATTTATCGGTTGTCCGTTTTTATGAACCCGAAAGTCAAGATGAGGGCCGGTAGATAATCCAGTAGAACCTACATAACCAATAACTTCTCCCTGTTGAACCCGCTTCCCAATCTGAAGTCCTTTAGCAAATCCACTGAGGTGCATATATGTAGTTGTATAAACAGCATTATGTTTTATTTTCACATAATTGCCCCCTCCTCCTTCAAATGCTCTTGCTATAACGGTTCCATCACCAATTGTTCTTACAGGCGTACCGGTTAGAGCAGCATAATCTACCCCATGATGCGCTCTATATCGTTTCAGAACAGGATGAAAGCGAGAATTAGAGAAACGGGAGGTAATCCGGAAAAAGTTAAGCGGAGCTTTTAGAAAAGCTTTACGTAAACTATTCCCTTCCCGATCGAAATATTCGGATATACTATCCTGCGTAAAAGGAATCGCCATAAATTCTTTTCTCTGATGTATAAATTTAACGCCTTCAATCTTTGAAATACTAAGAGGAATTGTATCGTCGATGTAAGCAACATCATACATTACCTGAAAAGAATCTCCTTCTTTTACATCATAAAAATCAATTTGCCAGTCAAACACATCAGATATTTTAATCGCCAACAGAGGGTCTACCCCACTCGATTTCAATACATTCCAGAGAGAAGAGTTTAGTGTTCCTTCTGCATACAATCTCTTTAGCACAATATCTTTATTAAACTCATAAGAGCAAACCGTATCCGCCGTAAAGTCTACAATAGCAAAATCAGTGAGAGATTTAGCAAATGACAGGTATTTGATGGTCCGTGCACTGTCTGTAGCCGTAAACGTACAATAATGCATCCCCGCACGCAATTTTGTGGGATCAAGCACCCGTCTGAAAGCTTTGCCGATACTATCCGCTTTCGCCGGCGAAAAACCTAAACCAGCAAATATAGAGGCCGGATTATCTCCACTCTTAATCGGATATTCAGTTACATCTAACGAATCAATACAAATTCCGTATAAATAAATATGCTGGAGGTCATCCATCCAGTCGTCGCCCATGCCTTCGCCGGTTTGTTCAGCCGTTTGTTTACACGAAAGGGTTATGATAAAAAGAAAACATAGGATATAGACAGGTAATTGCTTGTTTACGGATTGCTTCATACTTTTTCTATGATTTTTTCACCTTACCGGGATTCTTATTGATAAAGTCTTTCCAACCGGAATATTTCTTTTCCGAAACAGGATTATTAGTTTGAAAATAATGACAGACAGCAGCAGCCAACCCATCTGTCGCATCCAACTGAGGAAGCATCTGTTCGTCGGCTATATGCAGAAAACGTTGAAGCATTCCGGCTACCTGCTCTTTAGAAGCATTTCCGTTTCCGGTAATAGACATCTTTATTTTTAAAGGGGCATATTCAAAAATAGGTATATCACGGTTTAAAGCAGCCGACATGGCAACACCTTGTGCTCTTCCCAGCTTCAACATACTTTGTACGTTTTTTCCAAAGAAGGGAGCCTCAATGGCTAATTCGTCAGGAAGGTATTCATCAATTAATCCGGCAACACGTTCATATATCTTACGTAAACGAAGGTAATGGTCTTCATACTTATTCAATTGTAAAACCCCCATCGCCATCAGCCTGGGTTTATTACCTAAAATCAGGAGAACCCCATATCCCATGACTATTGTTCCAGGGTCAATTCCTAATATGATGCGCTCCTTTATCATTTTTCCCAGTCTATTTCCTCAAGCAATGTAGTAAATCCAACAACTTTATTTCCAAACCGATCTATTAAAGCTTGATGAATGATATTTCCCTCTTTTTCCAGCCAATAATTCAATGTATCGATATTTTTCACATGAAATTGTACGGCATAGCTTTCTCCGGTATCCTCATTTGTTTGCAGTATTCTCCTTAAAGAAGGTTGATGAAGAAAACCGCCGGCAGTAACTTTAGGAATATAAATCTTTGCCAAATAAGACAAAGCATCATCCAAGATATCATTATCAATATGGAAGGTAGTATTATAAACGATCATTATCAAACTAAATTTCCTACACAAAGATAATGTATATCTAAGGAAAACTTCTATATTTGCACACGAAAATAGCAAAGGGGGCATTAGCTCATCTGGCTAGAGCGTTAGACTGGCAGTCTAAAGGTGATCGGTTCGAGTCCGATATGCTCCACCCGGTAGGGAAGTTAAGAAATTAGCTTCCCTTTCTTTTGTTAAACAAAAAGCCCATAATATGGGATCAACCCGGATTCTTGTGGAGCAAAAAAAAACGAGTAGTTTTGTCTTATGGAAACAGGCTATGAACTATTACTCCCCGAAGGAATATTGGATTATTTTACAGTAACACAGGTAGAACGCACAACCACAGCTATCTTAATTTATTTGGATGA
>JAISDJ010000178.1 GCA_031264865.1 Tannerellaceae bacterium
TTAACTGTATCCTGCCTCTAAAGGGCAAGACAGGAACTGTTATGCTTCGAACCTATCGCAACTAACGGTTTTACGCACTAAAAGCAAATTAGCAAAGATAGATTATAGAGGAAAGATAACTATTATGGTACACGGAATACACGGAGTACGCAGATTTATTTGCACGAACTTTTTTTGGGAAAAGAAGTTTATTTTACACCTTTTAAATAAAACATCCGTGTGAATCTGCGTACTCCGTGTATTCCGTGTGCCATAATAGCGCCTCATGTATCATTTAAAAGGATGGAGGCAATTAGCTTTCCGACAATCGTTTTTAGTTCTTGCGGTTCAATAATTTCAGCTTGGTCGGCAAACGAAAGATACCATCGTGCAAACTTTTCCAATGAATAAACTTCGTATTGTTGGATAAAATAATCGCCATCCGGTTGTTCATTGGTAAGGCCGTTCATATATTTTCCAACACCGATCATTTTTACTGCGTCTTTGTGTACACGGAGCGTTACTTCCGTATTATTTTCGTTACAGTAAATGGTTTGTACAAGTTCTTCAAGTGGCGGGTGTTTTACTTCAAAATCATTTTCCGTGGTTGCGATATGCAGGATACGTCCTAAGTGAAACGTCCGGTAATTGTTGCGGAGTTTACACCAGGCCAATATATACCAATAGCTCGCCATAAAGAATATCCCCTGCGGTTCAATTGTACGAGAGGTGATTTCTTCGCTGTAACCGGCACGATAGGTTATCTTCACCCGTTTTTTATGGATAAGACTCTTTATCAAAGGTTGGATTACGTTCCCCGGAACGGGCGGAGGCATATTATAAACATTGGGGATATAAATAAATTCATCGAGGCTGTGCATGAAATCTTTTTCTACAGCTTTAAGTACAGCCCGGATCTTATCCATTCCTCCACGAAAAGCGTCGTATGTATCATCGTCGGTATGATGGCTGATCAGTTTTTCGGCCATCAGGAAACTAATCGCCTCTTCGGTAGTAAACATCAACGGCGGAAGCTTGAAGCCATCCACCAAACTGTATCCCATTCCTGCTTCGCCGCTTATGGGAATACCCGATTCTTCCAGCGAACGGATATCACGATATATTGTCCGTAAACTTACATGAAATTGCTCTGCGATTTCTTTTGCCGTAACAACAGGGCGCGATTGCAGCTTTACCAGTATAGCAGATATCCGTTCGAGTCGGTTCATTGTATCAATGGATTATTTCAGACCGACAAAGATATCAACTTCTGCCTGATCCGGATCAAATCCATCGCATTTATACCATTCGAAATCGGCTTGATACTTCCGGTCGAGATTGGCTTGCCAAACAGAGGACCAACCTTGCTGAACAATACCATCCGATAGCTTACCATTTACATGGGTTTTCGCATAATCACCTCCTTCGATAGTAACCCCTTTCATTCCTTCGGGAATCGTATCAAGGCTTGAAACCCGGCAACCGATAACCGTCGTATAAGGTGCGTTGGCGTCTCCTTCGTACTCCGTATATACGGCATAAATATCATCATTCATTTTGTGGGGAATTTTAGAAAGAATATGCTCATTCCAGAAACGCCCCCAAAGGGTTGAAATATCATTTGTCACAGGCTGAGCCGCATTTGATGTGCGAACCGAAATACCTATTATCTGTATAGTTTCCAGTTTTACTGTCTCAAAGACTGCCTCTTCCGCAAGCATGATGCGAGTCTCTTCCGGTCGAAACTCAATAAGACAGTATTGCTCTCCATCGGGACCATCTTTAAAATGTTCATACATCATATCCATCCATTTGGCACGGCGCAGGTCTTTGTCTTCCACAATCGAGGCCCGGCCGGTCAGAAACAGTTGACTATTCCCATCCGTATATAAGACCTCAAAACGGGCATCGCTTTTAATATTCGCAATTTTAGCACTTGTCGAATCGGTTGCAAAATAAAGCCTGTCCAACGTTTGCTCGGGCATATTATTAAGATTAGACATCCTTGCACCCGTTTTCGGATTGTTTGTAGCAACCACACCATGTATTTGCGCATTAATAAACGCCTCTGCTATTATACGTTGCTCCGGGCTAAGATCGGCAACGCTTCCCATGTGAAATAGTTTTAATTCCATAATCTGTTTTTGTTTTAGTGAATAAATTTCATTCGAACAAAAGTAAGAGCGTCTAATGACAACAGTATGTCAGCATAAAAATAAAAAGACAATTAAAAATTTATTTTTAATTTTGTCGGATAATTGGCTCCTGAAAACATGAAGAAAAACAATAGACAATCAGCCTTTCTGTTATTCCTAAGTATACTTTTACTAAGCATACCGATAGCACAGGCAGATACAACCGACATATCTTATAAGTTCAAACCAACCCGGTTGATAGTACCTGCTACCCTGATTACAGCAGGAGTAGTAGGTACAGCCATAGACGGCTGGGGCGATTATCATCTATACACACGCAAAGATTCCATCCGGCACATCCAACTCGATAACTATCTGGAATGGGGCATGATGGGCTGGGTATTCGTTTGCGATTTAATGGGCAAAGAAAAACATACTTTCGTAGACCAATTTTTCCTTGTTGCATTAGCAGAAGGATTAAACGCAGGTATGGTACACGGATTAAAAAAAGGCATTAATCAAACACGCCCCGACGGCGCTCCTTATTCATTTCCTTCCGGGCATACCGCTAATGCCTTTTTAGGAGCCCATATAGCTTTCAAGGAATTTAAAGACAGTAATCCGGTATTAGCCTGTTCGGGATATGCCATTGCCGCGTTTGTAGCCGGTACCCGTGTCTATAAAAACCGCCATTGGATAGCCGATGTCGTAGCCGGCGCCGGTTTCGGTATCTTATCCGTAGAACTTTCTTATCTCATCTACTTCCCAATACGCAATGCCATCACTCATAGCATTAATACCAAAACGACAGACCGTTTAGTAGTTGCCCCTGTGGTAAACCAAGGGGGAGGCGGCCTCTATCTTTCGTTTCGATTTTAATAATATGAACTGGTGCCTGCCTTTCTTGAAAAAGGCGCCTACCTTTTCAAAAAAAGATAGGCATGAAATTTTATCCGAACGTTATTCCCATGCGTTCTCCCTGGATAATAAGATCGTGTTCGGGGGTGACTGTTTTTAGCCGGCCGGCTACTTCGGATAGCGGAATGGCGTCTACCTTGTCTCCTTTCATGCAGACCATACGTCCGAACTGCTTGTTTGCGATTAGTTCCGTTGCATGTCCGCCTAAACGAGTCGCCAGGTTTCGGTCGTAAGGAGAAGGATTGCCTCCCCGTTGGGTGTAACCTAAGACCGTTTCGCGGGTCTCGATGCCTGTAGCTTCTTCGATGGTTTTTGTGATGAAGTCAGCCGGGCGATTCCTTTTATTGGGGACGTCGATTCCTTCGGCTACTACTACAATCGAGTAAGGTTTCCCGCGTTTGGCACGATCGAGAATCGCTGCGTTTACTTTATCAATGTCATACCCTAATTCAGGCAACAAGATTACATCCGCTCCGCCTGCCATGCCGGCGTATAAGGCTATCCAACCTGCTTTATGCCCCATCACCTCTACCACCATGACTCGCTTGTGGGAACTGGCCGTGGAATGGAGTCTGTCTATCGCCTCCGTTGCGATGTTGACAGCCGTATCAAAGCCAAAGGTAATGTCTGTTCCCCATACGTCGTTATCGATTGTCTTGGGTACGCCTATGATGTTCAGTCCTATTTCAGACAATAGGTGTGCCGTTTTTTGTGTGCCGTTCCCACCAATACAAACGATGCAGTCTAAGCCTAATTCGTCGTAACTTTGCTTTATTATCGAGGCCTGTCCCTCGTCGTCGGCTATCTGTTTACGGAATGTTTTCTCGCGGGAGGTGCCTAATATGGTTCCTCCAAGGTTAAGGATACCGGATAGGCTACGTTCGTTGAGCGGCTCTACATCTTTGTTTAAGATACCGGAGAATCCGCTGTGTATACCGATAATCTCCATGTTATAATGCATAATCGCCGTCTTGCCTACACCACGTATCGTAGCATTGATACCAGGACAATCTCCTCCTGAAGAAAGGATACCTATTTTCATAATTGCATAATTATTCAGGACAAAGATAGAAATAACAACGATAATGGCTACATTTGCATCCGATTCATTTAAAAGAGCATGGATATTTTAACAAGAGTGACATCACAGATATTCGTTCCCCGACAACGGGAAATCGAAAAGTTTGCGCAAAATACAGATGATATCCAGCGGAAACAGTTGCAGGCTCTTTTACACAAAGCCAGACATACGAAGTGGGGGGCAGTGTATGATTTCAAAAGTATACGCACCTATGAAGACTTCGCCGCCCGTTTGCCTTTACAGGGATACGACGATATCAAGCCATATGTTATCCGGATGATCAACGGAGAGAAGAATGTACTCTGGCCTTCGGTTGTTAAGTGGTACGCTAAGAGTAGTGGCACCACCAATGATAAAAGTAAATTCATTCCCGTAACTCCCGAAATTAAGTTCAGCCAGTATAAGGCCGGCTTTGATTGTGTGGCGCTTTATTTACGAAGCAATCCTAAAAGCCGTTTCTTCTCCCGGAAGGGGTTGATATTGGGTGGTAGCCACAGCCCCTCTCCGCTTAACCAACGTGCACACTATGGAGACCTCTCCGCTGTATTGATACAAAATATTCCTCCCATTGTTAATTTATTCCGAGTCCCTAAGAAACGGATCATTCTGATGGATGAATGGGAAAGCAAAATAAAAGCTATTGTCAACAGCACTTGGAACGAAGACATAAATAGCCTGTCGGGTGTTCCTTCATGGATGTTGGTATTGATTAAATCGGTATTGGAGAAGACGGGCAAACAATATCTTACCGAAGTATGGCCTAATCTGGAAGTTTTCTTTCATGGAGGCATTAGTTTCGAGCCCTACCGCGAGCAATACAAGGCTTTGATTCCATCCGGTAAGATGCATTATATAGAAACTTATAATGCTTCGGAAGGCTTTTTCGGTATCCAGGACGATCCGTCTGATTCCAGTATGCTGATGATGCTCGACTATGGCATCTTTTATGAGTTTATTCCTTTAAACGAACTGGAAAGCCCGAATCCCACTATCCTGCCGCTCGAACGCGTGGAAACAGGTAAAAACTATGCGGTGGTAATTACCACCTGCGGCGGCTTGTGGCGATATCTTATCGGGGATACGGTACGCTTCACATCACTCTGTCCGCATAAGTTCATTATTTCGGGACGGACAAAGCATTATATCAATGCTTTTGGTGAGGAATTAATGGTAGATAATGCCGACAAAGCAATCAGCATCGCCAGCCGCGAGACCGGCGCCAAAGTAAAAGAATACACCGCCGCCCCCTTTTTCATGCTCGATAGAGGCAAAGGACTTCACCAATGGTTTATCGAGTTCGAAAAGATGCCGCCATCTATTGACGAGTTCGAAGCGCTGTTGGATAAACACCTTCAGGAGTTAAACTCCGACTACGAAGCCAAGCGCTACAAAAGCATCTCCCTCCAACCTCTGAAGATCGTTGTATCACGCGAAGGAACCTTCTACGACTGGCTGAAGCAAAAAGGAAAATTAGGCGGACAACACAAGATTCCCCGTCTAAGTAACGACCGCACACAAATCGAAGAGCTGTTGGCGCTCAACTCTTAGCCACCGGAATGTGTCCGATTTGCCTGATATTTTTTATATCCGAATAGTCATACAGGTAAAATCCGTCGTCGCCAATCATAAACAGATAACCGTTTACCGGAATTACGTCGTACGTCTGGATATCAGGGAAATGAGCCAACGGATTATCGGTTATCGTTGTGTAATCTGTTGCGTCAAATATCTTCAGCCCGTCTTCCCCGTCACATACATAATAAGGATAAGACCCTGTTTCCAATTTGTGCTTTTCGCGTTTCACTTGCCAACCTACAACGACTCCTTTATCCTTTTCTATCTCAGCGTAATGCAACTGGTCATTTTCCGCTACGGGAAGCGTGTATGGGAGTATATCATTCACCCGACCGGTTACCCGGATATTATTCATGTCGGAAACGTCGATAATCACTAAGTCTACATAACTATCGGCATATAGATTAACGAAGACACTTTTTGTATTCATACCGATTCTTTCTTTATTAATAGTACAATTTAATTCGATCGTATTAAGTAAGATACAAAAAATCTGCTAAATGCTGTATAAAGGATGATAGAAAATTCAATAAAATGGATACATTCGCGTTGTAATATGTGAAATAACCAGTATGTATGAAACGTGCTTTCTTTGTATTGACATTTATTATGCTTGCCTTATACGGTAGGTTAGGGTATGAGTTGTTTACGGACGATTCCTTCTTGGAAAGCTCGCTTTCGGGTTCACTATCCGACATCGCCGAAACGGTAACGGCTATTCCCTTGCAATCTACAGGAGGGGAACAAATAAATGCTATAAACTATTTCCGGCAGGAAAATGACAATATCTTCCTGGTAAGTAACCATATCCTCTATCGTTTTCACACATCGGGAGCATTCATTTGCCGGATTACAGACCCCGAAGTAATGCAGGTAGCTGTGTATGTTATCGACCGGTCGACAAAACAACTCATCGTGCTCGGTAATAAAGATGATATACATTACTATTCTTTTACAGGCGAGTTGTTGGACAAGAAGAAAATAACCGGCGATGAATTTCACCGGATACATTCCATCGTCATGCACGATCATTCTATCTGGACAGCCGAAGAAAACGTTTGCTTCGATTCATCCACTCAACAACTTTGTATAGAAAAACAGGTAGTGAAGTATGATTCTTCTTTCCAAAAGGTAGAGGCGTACAAACTCTCGTCTGCCGACTTAAGTAATAAACCCTTCTGTTCTTCTTTTCTTCAATTAGAATTAGCCATAGCGGAAGACACCGGCAATGTTTATGCGTATTCGCCGCCTTTTACACCCGACTACTTGCTACAAGACACCTTACTGCTCCGCCACAGACAGTTAACACCCGGCCATTCGCTTTATACCGATGACATTTCGGTTTATCCCCTCCGCTTCGGACGCCGCTACTGGTTATCTTCCTACCATAACTCTGCCGACCCGACACAAGACTACACCTTTTGTTTCGACCGGGACAGCAGCAAATCATGGAAAGTAACGGGAGGATTCAACGATGACTTCTACCACACCGGTCGGGTATCCAACCTGCAAGCCCTAGACGCTTACAGTAATTCTTATTATTACAGTAAACCGGGCATCGTCTTCATAGTTCAATTAAAAGGATAAAAAGAAATCGCCTTGTCCAAAACGTTCCGTTAGTTTTTCTTTGTCTGTTATTTCTTGCTTCATCCGGTTAATGGATATACGAAAGAAGAAGAATACCAGGTATTCATCAGTCTGCTCTTTTTTGATTTGACGAAGACAATCAATATAGGTTTCACGGTCTTTGCGTTCGATGATGAGGGGGAAATGTTTTTTCTGCAACAGGATGAAATTTGAGAACAAGCGTCCTAAACGTCCATTTCCGTCGCGGAAAGGATGCAAGTATTCAAAAAAACCATGAAAACGGGCGGCGATAACTACCGGGTGTAGCATGCCTTCATCCAACATGCGACGGGTACTGTCCAGCAAACGAAGCATTTGTTTTATCAACTCTTTATGGTTGCCAAATACTGTGTCACCGGCTACCATATCGTATGTGGTATATTCGCCGGGAATGGCAGGCGTTTCGTCGTGAACGGTTTTATAGGCCAATGTATTTGCCATCAGGCGGCAATGCGTTTCTTTCAGTAGGTCTTCGGTTAGCGGTTTATCTACGTTCGATAATAAAAACTCATATGCGTTGAGATGATCGATCATTTCAAACGATTCGAGTAGAGATTTGCCTTCCGGAATCATTCCTAATCCCTTTTCTTTCAGCAGCAGGGTTTCGTCCACCGTAAAGCTATTGCCTTCAATGCCACAACTGTGAGAGGAGAAAAGTATTTCATGGTATTTTTTCAAGTCGTTGGGACTTAGCAATTCTATTACTTTTATCTTATACTCGTGTAAAAGAGTATCATATTCTTTGATTTCCTTCGTAAACATACTATAACCTGTATGGTGACATGCAAAAATAGGTATATTTTCCGAATGGCAGTACCAAAACCTTCTCACAAAATGTTTTGGAGGAAAAGTCTGGCAAATAATGCTTCATTCAATATTAATACATATCTTTGTCGATAGAATAATGGTGTAATCCTTTATGTTCGTAAAGGGTTAGTAAAAGGGAATCCGGTGAAAAACCGGAGCTGTACCCGTAGCTGTAAGTTCTGTAAACCCCGGCATTCTTCATTGCCACTGAGGGAGATGAATAGACAATTGTAGACTCTCTTGGGAAGGCCGCCGACCGGAAAGGACAAGCCAGAAAACCTGCCATCATTTTTTATGCAATTACTTCGGGTAAGAGTAATTGGAGAGTTAGACTTGTATGCCGAATTTGTTGTTTTATAAGAAAGGGCTTTGGCTCTGCGTCTGTCTGTTTTCTGCTGTTTATTCGGCTGCTCAACAGAGAGATAGTATTACTTATCGTGAGCTTCCCAATGTGGAAGTGGTTGAAAAGGTGCGTCCTTCCGTTATGCGTGAAGGCGCTCCAATTCAATTACTCAACCAAACGACATTCAAACGCTTAGGCTTGCAAGACCTCTCCGAAGCCATCAAACGTTTTTCGGGTGTAACCGTAAAGGACTATGGTGGTATCGGCGGATTGAAAACAGTTTCCGTACGCAGTCTGGGAGCGCAGCATACGGCTGTAAGCTACGACGGGGTAACCATTACCGATGCACAGAGCGGACAGGTGGATATCAGCCGCTTCACATTAGATAATGTAGAAACCATTTCCCTCTCTATCGGACAGGCCGACAATATCTTTCAAACCGCTCGGATGCATGCCTCCGCCGGCGCCTTGAGTATTACGACGCAAACACCTCAGTTCGACAAGAAAGATTACTATCTGGAAGGACAGGTGAAGGCTGGTTCCTTCGGTATGTTTAACTCTTCTCTGCGTTTCGAGCGGAAGTTAGGCAAACGATATGCCGCTTCTATTCACGCCGATGGGCTTCGCGCCGACGGGCAATATCCTTATATATTTACAAACGGCAATATCGTTACCGACGAAAAACGGAAGAACAGCGACATTAAAAGCCTCCGTACGGAACTCAATCTTTTTGCCAATTGGGACAAACAAGGGACTTTGCGCCTGAAAGGATACTGGTTTGATTCGCACCGTGGGCTTCCGGGCTCCGTTATTCTTTATAACGACTACCACAAGGAGCGGCTTCGTAACCGGAACAGCTTCGTACAAGGCGTTTATGAGAACCGTTTCAATCGTCGGCTTACCTTGAAAGCGCAAGGCAAGTTCGATTACTCCCGGACGCGTTACCAGGATTTTCATAGTAAATATCCCAACGGACAACAGACGGATGTCTATACGCAGCGTGAATATTACGCTTCGGCGGCTTTGCTGTATACCCCTGTCACCCACTTGTTTGTTTCCATAGCAGAAGATGCTTTTATTAACACCTTGGATGCTACGACGCCCAAGTGTTTGTTTCCGGAACGATTCACTTCGTTAACAGCTTTGGCCTTGCAATATAAAAATGCACGGTTGACAGCTACCGGCAGCCTGCTGGGTACATTCGTAACCGAAATGGTAGAAACAGGCGAAGCTGCCGACGACCGGAAACGCCTCTCTCCCGCCGTTAGCGTCTCCTATAAGATATTGAGCGAACAAAACTTGCGTATCCGGGCGTCTTATAAGGACATTTTCCGCGTTCCTACGTTTAATGACTTATATTACGACCGCATCGGCAATAAAGATTTAGATCCGGAAAAAGCAACGCAGTACAACCTGGGACTTACCTGGAACGGGGCATTCCCGATGATCAAACTGGATTACCTGAGCCTTACAGTAGACGGTTATTATAACCGGGTAGACGATAAGATAGTAGCACTTCCTACCTTGTTTATTTGGAAGATGATGAATATGGGAAAGGTGGATATCAAGGGAATAGACGCCAATCTATCCGCCCGTTTCGCTTTGCCTTCAGAGATGTTCTTGCAAGTAGATGGTTCGTACACCTGGCAGGATGCCGTAGACAAAACGGATAAAGACTCGAAAATATACAACCACCAACTTCCGTACACGCCGGTACACACGGGGAATGTTTCTGTATCGTGGGAAAATCCCTGGGTAAACGTAAGCTGGTTGATGACGGCTGTCGGCGACCGTTATTCGCTTCCACAGAATATCGAAGCCAACTTAATAGAGGGTTATATCGAGCAACAACTATCATTCAACCATACGTTTGCTTTCAAACAATCGTCTCTTCGTTTGCAGGCAGAGGTTGTAAACCTGGGAAATGCAACCTACGACGTTATCCGGTATTATCCGATGCCGAGGCGTTCGTTCAGAGGAAGTATCAAATATATTTTTTAATCCGATAATTAAATCAAACGAGCATGAAAAAGTTATTTTACTTAGTTAGTCTCTGCGCATTGATTGCAATGCCGTTCACATTTACATCGTGTAGCGACGATGACGACAAGGATCCGGTAATAGCCCCGACCGGCGTCGTAAGCAATCTTTCCTTTACCGATACGGATAAGGCAGTAGATAAAATCGGCGGAACCTTGACATGGACGCTTCCAGAACAGGAAGCCAACATTGATGATTATGTAATCTACCTGGGCAGCACAGCAACAGAAAAGAAAACCAAAGTAGGCGAAGTAGCCAAAGGAACCAAGTCGTACGAAATACCTGTGGGTACCGATATCCAGGCCTACCTGATAGTAGTTGCCCGAAGCGCCGCCGGCGAATCAACGAATCCGGTTGCCGTTGCTATTGAAGATATATATGCAAAAAATGGTTTCTATATCTTAAATAGCGGGAACTGGGAAGCAAACAATGCTTCCCTGAGCTATTACGATTATGTAAAAGGCACGCTAAGTACAGACGTTTATAAAACACAAAACGGTAAAGGCTTGGGCGACGGAGCGGAACAATTATTAATCTATGGTTCTAAAATGTATATAACCGTATCGGGTTCTAACCAATTGGTGGTATTAGATCTGGATGCAAAAGAGATAAAGAGTATCACGCCCACAGGAAGCGAACCGATGAATCCGCGTTGCCTGGCTGCCGACAACGGAAAAGTATATATAAGCTACTTCTACGGCCATTCGGTTGCTATGCTCGACACAGCTTCTCTTGAAATAGAAAAAGAAGTGAAGGTAGGGCGCTATCCCGAGCAGTTGACTACCTCTAATGGTAAAATATATGTGACTAACTCCGGTGGTAACGATTATCCTGATTATGGTAAAACGGTATCGGTTATCGACCAGGGAACGTTTACGGTAGATAAAGAAATAGATGTAGTATTTAACCCTGTTAGCATTGCTTCGGATAGCCAAGGAGATATCTACGTAATTTCATGGGCAGACCATGGCGGAACGACGAATCATACCTTGCAACGCATAGACGCCAAAACAAATGAAGTAACGACAATAGGAGATGCTTCTTATATGACATTGGTAGATGATGAAATATATACGATGTACGCCCAATGGAATGATAAAAATATTACATGTAAGAAATACGACGCAAAAACAGAAAAGATACTAAGTGAGAATTTCATTACAGATAATACCTCTTTCAACAATACAGATTCCCATTTCTTATCTGTTGATCCCATTAGCAAACAACTATTGATACTCGAAGCTCCTTATGGCGCAACAAGTTCTTTATACATGTTCACTCCCGGCGGGACATTGGAAGGAAAAGCCATCGATACCGGCGGTTATGCTTCCAAATGGATAGCTTTTGTCAACGAATAGTATGAAACAATCCTTATTTATATGCTTTCTTTTCCTGGCTGTGGCTTGTTCGCAGCCAGGAAAACAAGTTTCTGCTGTAAAAGCGGACGGCTCGGATACCATCCGTTATGCAAAAGGCTTTACGGTAGAAAGGTGCGACGGTTATATCGTCGTAGAAGTAATCGATCCATGGGATACTACCCAACTCCTACAACGTTATCTATTAGTAGACAGAGACCAACCAACGCCCAGCAACCTACCCAAAGGGACAATTGTACAAACGCCCCTTCGCAACATAGCAGTTTACACCTCCGTACATGCTTCCATTATCGAACAACTGGGGGAAGCGGATAAAATAATCGGCGTATGCGAGCCGCAGTATATGGATTCGCCCGTTATCCGGGAAGGATTACGCACCGGACGAATCGCCGATTTGGGAATGGCAACCACTCCCAATGTAGAAAAGATGATTGATATAGGCGTAGAATACATTATAGCCTCCCCCTTCCAGAACAGCAACTACGGACAGGCTGAGAAATTAGGCATCCCTATTATTGAAGCTGCCGATTATATGGAATCTCTCCCATTAGGACGTGCGGAATGGGGACGTTTCTACGGTCTGCTATTTCAAAAAGAAGCAATAGCCGATGCTATCTTCGAGGATACTAAAGAACGCTACCTTGCCCTGAAAGCATTAGCTCAAACAACCTCAAACCGCCCGACAGTCTTGTCCGAAAAGCGATATGGCTCCTTCTGGTACGTACCTGGAAACGACAGCTATGTAGCTCATTTCTTCAAAGATGCCGGAGCCGATTATGTATTTAAAGACATTCCCGGTTCGGGAAGTACCCCATTGGCTTTTGAGACCGTTTTAGACCAAGCTTCCCATGCCGACATTTGGTTGATAAAGTATAACCAGGCAGACGAAATGACGTATAACAGCCTTCGTACCGAATACACTCCCTACGAAAACTTCGATGCCTGGAAGAATCGGAACATTTACACCTGTAATACTGGTAAAGTTCCCTACTACGAAGAATTTCCTATCTATCCGGACTACCTGTTAAAAGATTTGATCTGGGTTTTTCATCCGGAACTATTGCCCGGCTACACGCCCCGCTATTACCGAAAAATAATAGAATAAATTTTTTGTATTACATAACGAATGTTAGAAACGTTGCATCATCTTCTACGGGCGACGCGGGCGGCAGCTTCTTTTGCCTTCAATGCTTCCTGGCGAGCTTTCTCTTTTTCTTTACGTTCTTTTTTTAGCTGTTTCTGGCGGGCTTTGTATTCGCGTTCTTTTTGTTTGCGAAGTTCTTCCTGTGCTTTCAGACGGGCTTTCCGGTCGGCTGTTGCTTGTTTTTGTTTTTCTATCCGCTCACTTTCGAGTTGCTTTTCACGTTCTTCTTTTGCTTTTAGCAATGCTTTTTCTTCCTCTTCCTGTTGTTTGCGGAGTTCTTCCTGTTTCGGTTTCTCCGGCTCAATATCAGGTATGGTAATTTCGAGCGTATCTATTTCCTCTACAGGCAGTTCAATAACAGAAATATTTTCTTCCTCCTCATTCCTTTCCTCTTTTTCTGTTTCTCTGTTCTCCGTTTTCTCTGCTTCTCTCTTTTCCTGCATTTCTTCCTCTTCACTCTCTTCTTCCTCTTCTTTTGTCGTTTCTTCTGTCAGGCGAGCTTTTAAACGACCTGTCAGTCCCGGGGCTTCTTCTCCAAAGGTTTCTTCCAGGAAGGTGATGTATTCGTCTAATGTTTTGCCTCGCATCAGGATTGAGTAGTTCTCATCAGAGATTGGAATTACGGCTACCTGGCCTCCTAATGAAGATGCATATCCGTCTTTTCCATAAATCATTGTATAGTAGCGGTGGATTTCGTCGAAGTTTATAAATCCACTGATGGTAAGCATGCTTAATGGGCCGTTCTCTTCTTGTGTCAAGTCGAACGTCTTTACCATAAAGTTCGAGAAGTTATAGGTTGCCACAACAAACAACAACTGATTTTTGTCTACCGTTCCTGTCGGATACATCAGGATCAGGCTGTGTGGTGTGTTCTTTTCAGTCATAAATGTCCGGGCAGAATCAGCGGCCGACAATTCTCCTTCTCCTCCGAAACGCATGTTCCATACCATACCTCGTATGTCTCCCTGCACCATTTGTCGTCCGCGTAAGACTCCTTTCAGCATTTCACCTGCCAATTCAGTAACATCGGCATTCGGATATTTTTCTACCAGCGCTTTCAGCGCTTCTTTAAAGCCTTCGGCATCGCCTTCCTGTACATAGGTAAGCGCATCAAGGAACATAAATTTAGGTAATAGCGTCCCCAGCGGGTATTTTTCATTTACTAATTGATAGTTGCTGCGCACGGTTTGTATATCTCCATTGAGATATTGTGCGTATGTATACTGATAAATAGAATCCTGCGCCGAATCCATCGTGCGGATAGTGTATTCATAATTAGGATCGGCTATAGCAATGGCATAATCGCTTTCCGGGTATTCAGCCATTATCTTCGACTTATATTGAGAGGCTAACGCCCTATCTTCCGTACGTAAAGCCATCAGATATATCTGATAATAGCTTTCCAGCGAATGTTCGTTGGCAGGGAAACGGCGTTCCAGTTCATCAAATGCTTCAATAGCCAGCGGCAAATCTTCCAATTTGTCTTTATAAATCATTGCCATATTATACAGTCCGTCTACAATGATAACATTGGAAGCTTCGACGTCTTCTTCGGTTAGTGGTATTTGTTGAAGATAATATTCCCTTGTCTTCGGGTCGTCTGATAGATCTTCCGGTAATTCTGCTTCGACTCCGATAGAGTCTGTAAGTAACAGCTCTCCTTCTGGAGTTGTCTGTTCGCTTTTCTGTTCAGGATTGTTATCGCCGGTCATCTCTTCGAAGGTAGTCAGACGTTTGTTTCTCCTACGCCAATCGTCTTCTAAGGTACGCCGTCCCCATTTTCGTTGGAATTGTGTTTTTCCCTGAGAGACTGTTTGCGGATTATAGAAATAAAAAGCCCCACCACCGGCAGTAGGAATCGTAAGAACGTTTGTTTCCGTTCCCGGACGATCTATTCCCGTTCCCATTGTTTCCTGTTCGGCCAGATAAGTCTCTCGTTCGGCGTCTTTTTTTGCTTCTTCTTCCTCCTTGATTACCCGTTCGATGATTTTGTCGATAACGGCTAATCGTTCGTCTTCCGGCATCCGGGCAAGCGTTTGCAGACTATCTTGTAATTGAACAGCCTCGGCATGCACCACTAACTCATCTAATACAGCAGACAGTTTGGAGATGCGATCATACTCTTTATATTCTTTTTGGATAATTCCCACCGCGCCGCTAAAGCAGGGCTGAGCTTTGATATAGTCTCGCTGTTTGAAGTATATATCTCCTAATTTGACCCATAAGATGGCTTTATCCATGCCCGACCTTGTAGCCTTCTCTACTCCTAATTCGTAATTGGTTATGGCTTGCGCGGTATCTCCGCGGGAGAGGTATATATTCCCAAGCGCGTAATAAACCTGATCTAAGTAATCTTTATTCTTATCACTTTTCGCCATAGCCTGAAGCATCTTCACTACTTTTTGATAATTGCCTCCGGCGAATACTTCAGTTTGACGGATACGGGCGGCAAATTCAAGTTCATAAGGAGGATTCGATTTTATTACTTCACCAAAGGTTTTATACGCCAGGGCATTTTGTTCTTCATTGGCATATATCTGTCCTAACAGATACCTCATACGAGCGCGTTGGCGTTTATTCTTTTCCGCTTTTATCGCGGTTCTGAAATAGGGTACTGCCTGTTCGTATTGCTTGTTCTTTACCAAATAGTCGGCATACACTGTGGCATAATCGTTCAGCTTACTTTTAGGAATTCCATTGATATTCAACTTATTTAGAATATCTTCCGCTTCATAGAGCCAATCTATTTCAGCATAGGAACGGGCTTGCCAGATACGGGCTTCGGCCACCACCTCCTCATCATGGACATAATGACGGGCAATATAGGAGAAGGTGGCTACCGCCTGAAGGAAGTCGGCATTGTAGAATTGCCCCTGACCGATCATTAGCCAACAATGTTTTAGGAAAGGGTTGTATTCTTCCTGTTCCTGAAAGGCTCGTTGCTTCGGATTATTGCGCCAACCGGGCTTTTTAGCCGGTTTAGTTTTTATCGAATGGAGTTTTATTGCCTTGTTACTTTTTTCAATCGCTAAATCGAAAGGTCCGCCGGGTCTTTCTTTATCTTTGGGTTGAGCACTGATGGGATACATCAGTATCATATCGGTATAGGATTCCTCGTAACCGTTTTGCATCGACTTCAAGGCTGCGTCGAACGATGTCTTCCCGTTAAAGTAAATGTTATAACGCGAATTAAAGGCATGATAAAAGCGGGTTGCTTTCGTGTTTTTCTTTGTACTACACGACCAAAGCAAACAGACGGCAAACAGGAAAATTATATAATAAAAACTTTTATTCACGTACAAGAGCCTATCTTAACGTATTATTAACTGAAAAGAATCCGATTTATTGCCTGCGAACAAGGAATAATACTCCTTTGGAAATAAGGAAAAACAATACAAGCGCTAAAATAATGAACGCTCCTGAGGGTACATTCAGGTAATAAGAGAGTATCAATCCGGCTAAACAACCTGAAAATCCTATGCCTATGCTTCCCCAGATGATCTTTTTAAAATCGGAAGTAAATAGGTTGGCCGTTATCTGCGGCAGTGTAAGCAGGCTCATTAACAGCATGATCCCTACCAAGCGAATAGACAGGACAATCGTAACGGCGATAAAGAACATCATCATATATTCTATCCACTTAACAGGCAATCGCTGGGTTACGGCAAAATCGCTGTCGAACGCCACATAGACGATTTCCTTCAGAAAAAGGGAGAATATCAATACCAAAGCAATAACCGGCAAGTCTATCCAATAGATATCCGTCAGCGATATGGTAAGTATATTTCCAAACAAATAAACAGATAAATTAGGCGCATAACCGGGTGTGAGGAATATAAAAATAACACCCAACGCCATTCCCAGCGACCATACGCCGGCTATAGCCGAATCTTCGCGTATATTCTGCGATTTACTAGCCCACTCTACTCCAAAAGCAGAAAGTACGGAAAATGCCATCGCCATCAAAACAGGATTCATTCCCAGATAAAAGCCTAACCCCAGTCCCCCGAACGAAGCATGCGTAATGCCACCGCTGATAAACACCAAGCGCCGGGCAACAATATAGGTTCCCACAATACCACAAGCCACTGCTGTAAGCAGACTTCCCAGCAAAGCATTCCGGAAAAAAGCATATTGTAACAGCTCTATCATACTCTTCTCTCTCCCACAATCAAAAACGCTTCATCTTTCAGGGCGTCCGGCAACTCGATGCTGCGTAGTTGCAGGCTACGTAACCAACCGGCTACTTCTACCTCGTGTAAGGTATAGAGTACCTCTCTAAATTCATCGACCGACTCATTGTCGTAAGCGCCTGCGTTTATCCCACTGAATCTGTCTAGCTCTTCATCGTCGTAATACTCGATTTTCCTGCTAACGGCAGCCAGCAGGCTATCGCGCTCACATATTTCATGCTGTCCGCAACACACCTCTGGTAGCTCCTGTACTTCGGATATTTCGGTTTTCCGAAAGTATCCTATTGCAGCAGCAATACATCCTAAAACGACAAGTCCTAAAATAAGATAAAACATCTCTTTACTGATTAACCGTTAGCCTAAATCCCACAGATTTCAAATCCTCCCAGAAGTGTGGATAACTTTTAGTTACCACCATAGGATCTGCTATTTCTATTCCTCCTTTCCTGACCAATGCCGCAGGCGCAAAAGCCATCGCCATACGATGATCTTCGTAAGTAATGATAACCGGACTTTGTTCCGGCTCACATCGTTCGCCCATCCATTCCAGGATACCCATATGGCTATCCATCAATAAGTAACCTAACTTCCGAAGCTCTGTTTTAAGCGCCTCTATCCGATCTGTTTCCTTAATCCGCAGGCTCTGCAACCCGGTAAAACGGAAGGGTATATTCAATAACACACAGGTGACAACAAGTGTTTGCGCTAAATCCGGTTCGTTCACAAAATCATAAAACAGTTTCTGTGTAATATTCCCATTTTTCTTCAGCAAAACACCCTGTTTGGTATAGGTCGTTTTCACTCCTAATTGAGCGAATAGTCCGGCTACCGCCGAATCCCCCTGCAAACTATTTTTAAACAGTCCTGTCAACTCTATCTCCGGCTGTTGAGAAAGCGCAGCTATTTGATACCAGTACGAGGCAGCGCTCCAATCGGATTCTACGGTAAAAGGCACCGGTTTATATTCCTGCGGGAACACTTTTATCGTTTGTTCATACCAGACAACATCCACCCCATACTGTTTCATCAACTGTATCGTCAGGTTTATATAAGGCGCCGATATGATCTTTCCTTCCAGATGCAATACCAAGCCTTTCTCCATATAAGGAGCAATCATCAATAATGCCGAAACATATTGCGAACTGACGCCACCGGACAGAGAAATCTCCCCACCCTGCAAAGCACTACCGAAAACACGTAACGGCGGATAACCCTCCTTCTCTGTATATTCAATCTTAGCGCCCAACGAATTGAGGGCATCTACCAATAACTTAATTGGTCGGTTTTTCATCCGTTCCGTACCGGTAATTGTCCATTCGCCCACCACCTTCGCCAGAAAAGCCGTCAGAAAACGCATCGCCGTCCCCGCAGCTCCAATATCAAAGTCCCGGTCATTAGAAGTAAGCGCTTCCAACATCACCCTTGTATCATCGCTATCAGACAAATTCTGTATCTCGTACGGACTATAACTCAGCGCATTCAGTATCAAAACCCGGTTACTGATACTCTTAGAAGCCGGAAGTTTAACAGAAGCCCGAACAGCGTGATCCGGCCCCTCAATCACATATTTCATCACCTTTGCATCCATTCACAATTGGAGAGCAAAGGTACGGAAATAATCGGTATCCCTTCGGCAAATCCCGTCTTTTAGTATTTTCGGGTAGCATGTACCTTTGCCTGAAATAAAGCGATAGACATATGTTTATTTATGGTTATATACACTAATATTGGACTGACCGTACGTAGCGTTTGATATAATTTGTATATTTGCAATATCTTATATCTGTATTATTATTCACATTTGCTATTCAGACAGTAGATGACGACTAAATAAATTAATGAAATTATGAATAAAATTTATTGGATAGCATTGTTGTTTATTTCGCTTTCTTGTTCCAAGACTGTTGTAGAGGTGGAAAATGAGAGGTATGGAACTCTCGTTGCGACTCATCAGTTAGAACTCGTGAGTGAGAAAAAGATTGCAATAGATGAAGTTACAGCCCCCGGGGCCATATACATGCAGATGATAACGAATCCGGAGAATTCAAGATTCTT
>JAISDJ010000187.1 GCA_031264865.1 Tannerellaceae bacterium
TTCATTCAATTGATGTTTGAAGAAGGAATGCTCAAATTCTTTTGAAAATTCGTCGATTAAATAGAAGATTTCCGTAACTTCGTTCGTGCTTAGCATAACTGAATTATTTGATTAAATATTTGTATATGAACACTATAAATATAATCAATTATTTTTAATTATGCTACTTTTTATGCTACTTTTTTATGCTTTTCTTATATCGAACTCACGTTAGATTATTTTACTTCAACACTTTACTCTTAGGAATAAATAGTAACAAATAAGACTAAATATCAATATATAAATCATATTTGTATACTCATAATTAGAAAGAAACACTGTTGATTCTGCATAGAAATCATGGAGTGACTTCCAGCCAATATTATAAGGTACGAAATCGATATATTGCCAACGTTGTGCGATCATACAAAACATAGTTCCCATACATGCCAGACCAACAGGAATGACAAAGCTCTTAAATAACAGACTCAAGGCATATTGAATCATACAAATGGCAATCATCCCTATATATAAGGTGCTGAAATAAATAAAGACGGTTTGCCTAAAATCGTAATCCAGAAACCCGTAACCGGGTAAAATATAACTCATTAAATATCCCGAGAGTAGAAATAATAGATAAGCGATACAGATAGAAAAAAGCATAATTTCTAGCAAAACAAGAAGTTTAGAAAAATATATAATCCTTTTATTTACCGGTAAAGTAAATAGTAGTTTGAATCCATTGTTTTTATATTCCATATCGCACAATGAATAACAAAAAATAGCAACTATAATAGGATATAACACAGAATACAATTGGAAGATGTATCGCCCCAAAATAAATTGCCAAGGATTATAATTAAATGTTATATCAGTATTTAGTATTGCATCACTGGCATTATCTAATATATACATATCAACTCCTATGGTTACAAACAGAGGAAAAAAGAGTATTAGCCAAACACCTATATTATATCTAATTTTAAAGTATTCACTTTTAAGTATTGAAAAAAAAGAAATATGATTCATAGTTTTTTAGCTATTAAATTTAAAAAGGCAGATTCTAAATTACGTTCCTGTGCATGAGGAAAGAAACTATCGATTTCTCCCTGGAATAATAGTTCTCCATCATCTAAAACACCAATATGGGTACATATTTTCTCTACTTCAGGTAAAATATGACTGGAAAGAAATATTGTTTTTCCCTCATGCTGTAATTTAATCATTAATTCTCTTATTTCATAAACACCTTCCGGATCAAGTCCATTGAAAGGTTCATCCAATATAAGTAATTTAGGATTGCACAGCATCGCCATTGCTATACCTAAACGTTGTTTCATTCCTGTTGAGAAATACTTAACTTTTTTATCCTGATCTTTTGTCAATCGAACTATCTCTAAAACATATTGAATTTGTTTTTCCCCACATTTATATAATATATCCAGATATCTTAAATTTTCATGAGCACTCAGTTCCCCATAAAAGGAAGGTGTTTCTATCAAACATCCGATAGTAGAAAGAATACCTTGTCTGTTTGTATTAAACTCTTTATTGTCGAAATATATTGTGTTTTTTTGTGCTTTTTCCAGACCAAGTAAAAGCTTTATTGTAGTAGACTTTCCAGCCCCATTCTTCCCTAAGTAACCATAGATGCTCCCTTGAGGTATTTTTAGGCATATGCTATTTAATACCTGTTGTTTACCGTAATTAAAACTTAGATTTATTGTTTCGAGTAAATTCATTCTGTTTTTCATTTAATTATGCGCTTCATTCTGTTAACATCACCTACTTCTTTATCTTTCCATATGCTTTCATATAAAATACCAATCTTGTCTTCGTTTGTCAATTGGTTTGCAAAATAATCCCCAAAATACTTACTTATTTTATTTCTTATCAATGAATAATATAAATATTCATCGGAGTGAATTCCTTTACTGACTAAATGTTTTTCTATCTCTTCCGTCCGGGTCGAATCTGATATCTGTCTTGTCAATTGAATGTCAAAACCTCCTAAAAAAAGAGGACTATCACTTTTTTGATATTGTTGATAATATTCCCACAGATCTCTACAATCACTATTATTCCACCAGAAATCATAAAGTCCGGCTTCATAAAGTACAACATTATACCCTAAATATTTATGTAAATATTTAATAATTTGTTTTTTCACTTGTAATGTTGTCCCATCAAAATGTGTTTGTTCTCCCAACAATACAATTCGTTTATTATATAGTTTATCTTTAAGAAAAGATAAATCATTTGAATCTATTGAACTGGTATAATTTCCAACATTCTTTAATTTATCTTCCAAGCCCTCTTGCTCTGTATAATGGTACAGAAGGTTAAAAAAGATAATTAATCCAATAACAAATAGTAAGAAAAAATGTGTTTGACTCTTATACATAATAGAAATATCAATTATTCAACTCTATATGTAAAGAAAATAAGCAACAGTATATGCAAAAAAAAATTGCGGAACGAAACAGGGCAAAAACCTTCTGTTTGACTAAATCACTCATAAATATAATTAATTTTTTATTCATAAATTTAAAATTATTAAGTAAATATTATGAGTTTTTCGTTGATGTAAAAAGTGAAGGATACATCAAATATAGGCAAAAAATATTATGATTGAAATAATATTCTTGATATTTTCAATATCGGCATCAGAAGTGTAAAATTTTCCTATCATCGACCTTGATAAACCTGAAGACCGTATGGCTATAATGAGTCTATTAACCATCAGGGGCATACCGTTAAAGGTATTGGTGTAAAATTCCGAGGTGGCGCATAAATACAATTTTTCCCGCGAAACATAGTGTTTGGGTAAATGAGTAAGGGGCAAAAAGCAGACAGACGTCTTATCGTCTGGGTTTACGATGTCTTCGATAAACCATTACGAAGACTTTCCAAAGTCTTCGTAATGGTTTACTAAAGACATCGTAATGATTTTTTTGGTGGATAAAGATCAATCGAACTCGATTACGTAATAAAGCTGGTTGGTATCGGCAATGTCGTTCCATTCACCCGCTATACCATACGGCGAAGTGTTGCCTGAAGGCCAGCTTGCCAGGCCGATGGCAACGGTGTTCTGTCCGTTGGGAGAGAGGCTTGAATGGGTGAAATTATCCGGTTCGTTAAGGCTTCCCTTTGACGAACCTCCCCAGTTCGCATAACTTCCCCCTATGGCGCTTCCCTTCTGATCGCCCAGCCAGAACAGAGGGAACGTGCCGCTCTGATTGCCTCCGTTCCAAACCCAGGCATTTCCGCTCGTCCGGTGTCCGCCAATCCATATGTAGCCTACATCGCCTCCGTCCGGAGCTTTGGCATAGTCGGGCGAAATACCTTCCGCGGAGATGGCTTTCCAGATGGCTTCCTGTTCGCCCTTCGTATCGATCTCCGCCAGATAGCCTCCCTGGGCAACGGCATCGGCCGCCGCTTCTATCCATGTCTTTTTTTGCTTTACAATCCGGTAGGAATGTTTGTCATAAGTGAACTCTTCCGAGGTTCCCCCTTCGTTGTCGTCGTCTTTGTCGCAGCCAGTCAGTAGGCCTCCGCACAATACTGCTCCCGTTATCAGGGAGATGAAAATTCTTGTCTTCATTTTTTCTCTGTTTTTATATCCCTTGCGGGATGGTTATAGTTGTTTAATGTATCTTTATGTGGCAAAGGTAGAGAGAGGGAAATACATGTAAAACCCCCAAAAGGGGGAAAATATATCGGTACGTTATTTTTTTGCCGTATCTTTGGCGCTGTTATAAAGAAAAAGAGTGAACGATGATGTCAGATATAGAATCTATCAGGAAAGACTTTCCGATCCTCAGTCATACCGTATATAATAAACCGTTGATTTATTTCGATAATGCCGCTACTACGCAGAAACCAAGGCAGGTAGTAGAAAAAATAGAGGAGGGTTATTACAACGTAAATGCCAACATCCACCGGGGCGTACATTTTCTCAGCCAGGCGGCAACGGAAGCTCATGAGGATGCCCGGAGAAAGGTACAACAGTTTCTTAACGCCCATTCGCCCAACGAAATTATTTTTACCCGGGGGACAACCGAAGCCATTAATCTGGTCGCTTCTAGTTTCTCCGACGCCTGCATGCAACCCGGCGACGAAGTCATTATCTCCGAAATGGAGCATCATTCCAATATCGTCCCCTGGCAGCTACAGGCCGCAAGGAAAGGGATTGCCATCAAGGTGATACCCATTACCGAAAAAGGCGAGCTTTGTATGGATAGTTACCGGGCGCTTTTCTCCGAACGGACCCGGCTTGTATCGGTAACGCACATCTCGAATGTGCTGGGAACGGTCAATCCGGTGCGGGAAATTATCGAAACAGCCCATACCCATGATGTGCCGGTTTTGATAGACGGGGCGCAGTCTGTTCCGCACATGAAAGTAGACGTGCAGGCGTTAGACGCCGATTTCTACGTTTTCTCCGGGCATAAAGTATACGGTCCGACGGGCATCGGCGCATTATATGGCAAAGAAGCCTGGCTGGATAAGCTCCCCCCCTATCAGGGAGGAGGCGAAATGATTGCTACCGTTACGTTCGAAAAGACGGTATTCAACGAGCTTCCCTTCAAGTTTGAAGCAGGAACGCCCGATTATATCGGCAGTACGGCACTGGCGGAAGCGTTGCGGTATGTAGAAACAATCGGGATAGAGCCTATCGCCGCTTACGAAAACGATCTCCTGCAATATGCCACGGAAAGGTTAACTGCCATCGAAGGCGCCCGCATATTCGGACAAGCGGAACATAAAAGCAGCGTCCTTTCTTTTCTGATCGGCGCTATCCACCATTACGATATGGGGATGCTACTCGACCGCTTCGGGATAGCCGTCCGTACAGGCCATCATTGCGCCCAGCCGTTGATGAAGGCATTAGGCATTGAAGGCACGGTGCGTGCTTCTTTTTCATTCTATAATACGAAAGAAGAAATTGATACGTTTATTAATAGTGTGGAACGAGTTCGAACCCTGTTGTAATAAATAAACGATATGCTGTATTACATTAAAAAATACCCATTTTCACTGACTGTAATCCTGATAGTTACTTATCTGTCGTTCTTCAGACCCCCGTCCGTAAACATACCTTTGTTTGAAGGGTTCGACAAAGTGGCCCATTTCTTTATGTATGCCGGCCTGTCGGGTATGTTGTGGCTTGAGTTTTTACGTAATCACCGGACAAGCGGCTTGCATGTGAAACGGGTAATAATAGGAGCCGTTGTCTGCCCGGTCCTTTTCGGCGGGTTGATTGAATTAGGGCAAGCCTGCCTGACGCAGTATCGCGGAGGCGACCCGCTGGATTTCCTGGCCAATAGTACGGGCGTTCTTGTCGCCTCGCTCATTGCCTGGTATATTTTGCGCCCTATGATATTAAAAAGGCGTTAACGGCATGCTCCTGTCCTGCCTCGAAGCGGATCGTACCGAAGCCGGTTGTGATGAAGCCGGAAGAGGCTGTCTGGCCGGAGCCGTCTTTGCCGCCGCCGTAATCCTCCCTCCCGGTTTCGCCCACGACGAATTGAACGACAGCAAACAACTGAGCGAAAAGAAACGCTACGCCTTACGCCCCGTCATCGAACAAAGCGCCATAGCCTGGGCCGTCGGAATCGTAACGCCCGAAGAAATTGATAAGATCAATATCCTGCATGCGTCTTTCTTAGCCATGCACCGCGCCATCGCACAATTAACCACCCCACCCGAACATTTACTGATAGACGGGAACCGCTTCACCCCTTACCCCGGCATCCCCCACACAACAGTTGTAAAAGGAGACGGCAAGTTCATGAGCATCGCCGCCGCCTCCATCCTGGCAAAAACCTACCGCGACGATTATATGAACGCCCTCGCCCTGCATTACCCGGCCTATCACTGGGAGAACAACAAAGGCTATCCCACCAAAGCCCACCGGCTCGCCATACAGGAATCCGGCATTACCCCCTATCACCGCAAAACCTTCACCCTGCTCCCCGGGCAACTTTCTTTCGATTTCCGCTAAAAAAAATTGCGCACCTCCCGAAAGGACGTGCGCAACTTCTATTGTAATTGTAACGATTGTATCGGTTGACGATCAGAAATTGCCGCCTTCAACATCCCACCAGAGGCGCGTGCCTTCGTGGTCGGGGCCTTTCAGCATTGTACGGGCTTTTTCTACTTCCGCTAAATTTGAATTACGGTCGTTACGCGGGAAGCGTAAACGTTTCGGAAATTCGCCTTTCGGAATATTGCCTTCGCTGTAGTTCGTTACGGCAGGGAATAATTTCGGGTATCCCGTGCGGCG
>JAISDJ010000237.1 GCA_031264865.1 Tannerellaceae bacterium
AGATAATAGCTGTTCATATTCCGAACGTTTTATGGTTATCGTGTCTTCCACGCTGTAAAGATAATATTTTCCCCCGATTTCATCCTTTTTTCCTTTTTTAGGGTATCTGAGTAGTTACAGAAATAGAAATAGCTAAACATGAAACGCCGGGACTTACGAATATCAAGCCGCAGGTAGATAAATACACCTTCCCCGACGGAAAGAGTTTCTTCTTATTGGCGGAAGGCCGTTTGGTGAATCTGGGATGCGCCACCGGACATCCTTCTTTTGTAATGAGTAACTCATTTACCAATCAGGTATTAGCGCAAATGGACTTATGGAAAACGGCGTATGAAGTAGGCGTTTATCGCCTTCCCAAGCGATTGGACGAAGAAGTGGCGCCTGCGTTTGGAGCGAATCGGCGTCTTCGTAGACGGCCCGTACAAAGAAAATCATTACTGGCATTGATGAAAAAACTATAAAAATATGAAAAAAACTTCATTAACGAAAGATTTGCGTATATTCTATTATGTAATTGGATTAGTCGTTGTCTTCCTTATCTCATTCACGTATATTTTCAATAAGAAATTAGATTTGAATGGAGATAATGCCGAGTATTATATATTAGCTACCTCTATTGCCGGCGGGCATGGCTATTCGGATATTACGAATGAGCCCCATACTCCTTCCAACCTGTTTCCTCCGGGATACCCTTTGTTGATGTCTGCCGTCAGGATATTCACCGACAGCATTATCCCACAGAAGGTGTTGAACGGGCTTTTTTTGTTGGCATCGGCGCTTATTTTCTTTTTGTTTATCAGGAAGAATAAATTGCCCGATGCGATGGCCTTTGTAACGTCTGCCATTATCTTGTTGAATTATCAGGTATTGCATTTTGCCACCATGATGATGAGCGAGATGTCTTTCCTTTTTTTTACCGTGCTGTCCCTTTGGTTTTTGTTTAAAATGGATGAGGAGAAGCCGTTTTGGAAAGATCCTTATTTCTATTCGGTGATAGTAACGGTTGCTTATGCCTACCATATCCGCACACAGGGTATAGCGCTGGTTGCCGCTGTTATCGGGTACTTTTTATTTACAAAGCACTGGAAACAAATGCTTGCCTTTGCCGGAGGTTTTGCTGTTTGCCTGCTTCCCTGGATGCTTCGGAATAAGATAGCGGGTGTAGGGCAGAGCCGCTATGTGAGTACGATAGCGATGTCTAATCCCTGGCGTCCGGAGGAAGGTACGCTAGGGATGGGAGAGATACTCGCCCGGTTTTTCGAGACATTCCAAATGCTGGTAACAAAAGCCGTCCCTAATTCTATCCTACCCTATATTTCTGTAGATTATAATGCTGCTACAACCATAGGAGAGTGGGGGATAGTTTTTCTCTTATTTGCCTTGATCGGGATCGGTCTGTGGCGATTTGGCAGGTTCGGGTATCTGTTTTTGTTTTATACGATTGCCACGTTTGCCGTTATCTCCTTGTTTAGTACGCCGAGCGAGAATCGATATATTACCCCGCTATTGCCCTTTCTCGAAGTCAGCTTGCTGCTAGGTTTGTATACCGTTTTATCCGTAGGAGTTAAGAAAATGAGTTTGGGCAAACGATTTTCTCCCTGGCTATTACTTGTGTTGGTGTTCTTCTCTTATCCCAAATTGGAACGGTTGCATGCACAAAACAATACGCCCTATCCTCCCCAGTATCGGAATTATTTTACAATAGCAGAAGAAGTACACAAGCAACTACCGGCAAGTACGGTAGTTTGTTCCAGGAAACCATCGCTTTTCTATATGTTCGGCAAGACGGCGGTTTCTTCCTACTTATGGACAGAAGACGATAAAGCGCTAATCAAAGGATTGATCGATTCGAAAACGGATTATGTGGTATTAGAACAATTAGGTTATAGTAGCACTGCCCGGTACCTGTATCCGGCGATACAAAACAATCTTGAATTATTTCCGGTAGTAATGTACCTGCCCGAACCCGACACTTATCTGCTAAAGTTTGAACGGGAGAAAGCCATAACGGAATTAGACCTGCAATAAATGAACAAGCGATTAAAAGACATATTAATAAATAAATCCGACAAGTTAGTTGTCCAGTTGTTACGCTATACATTTGTCGGCGGATTGGCTTTTATTGTAGATTTTGGTTTACTCTTTATGTTAACCGAATTTGCCGGGCTTTACTATTTGGCGTCTGCCACATGTTCCTTTATCGCCGGATTATTGGTTAATTATTATATCAGCACGATATGGGTATTCGGTTCATCGCCTTATAAAAAAGGAATGGAATTTCTCCTTTTCGCTATAATCGGTATCATAGGCTTAGGACTTAACGACGTATTGATTTGGGTATTTACAGAGAAAGTCGGGATTTATTATATGTTGTCGAAACTACTGACAGCCGTACTGGTTTACCTGTGGAACTTCCTGGGAAGGAGATATCTTATATTTAACAAAGAAAACTAATATTTATGATACAGACAAACAAACAGGCAATTATCGTAGGAGCAGGGCCGGCAGGTTTAACCGCTGCCTATGAATTGCTGAAGAGAAGCGATATCCATCCCGTGGTATTTGAAGAATCAAATGATATCGGGGGGATATCCAAAACGGTAGAACATAACGGCAACAGGATAGATATTGGCGGGCACCGGTTTTTTTCTAAAAACGATACCGTTATGCAATGGTGGCAGGAAACAATGCCTGTCCAGGGAAAAGCCTCAAAAGATGATCTACTTGTTCCTGCAAAGAAAGAATTAGTTGAAAATGGGCCCGACCCGGAGACAACAGATCGTGTAATGCTTATCCGGCGGCGTATTTCAAGGATCTTTTATTTAAGAAACTTCTTTGAATATCCGATTTCCCTGAAGTTTGAAACGTTCCGCAATATGGGCTTTCTCCGTACCATGAAAGCCGGATTCGGCTATATGTGGTCTGTTATTTTCAAAAGGAAAGAAGATTCGTTGGAAGACTTTTATATCAATCGTTTCGGAAAGCCTTTGTATAAAATGTTTTTCGAGGATTATACCGAAAAGGTCTGGGGAGTGCATCCTTCCAAATTAGGCGCCGACTGGGGAGCCCAACGTGTGAAAGGGCTTTCTTTATTGGGTGTGATTACCCATATCATTAAAAAAATAGTTTCTTCCAAGCAGACAATCGAACAGAAGAACGCGGAGACGTCGCTGATTGAACAGTTTATCTACCCCAAATCAGGGCCGGGCCAATTATGGGAAACCGTAGCCTCGGATATTGAAGAAAAAGGCGGAAACATCTATAAGAATAGTAAAGTAACGGGCATACGGGTAGAAAACAATAAAGTAATACATGTAGAAGTAGAAGAAAACGGAACGACGCAAACCAAACCTTGTGATTATTTGTTTTCTTCCATGCCAATAAAGGATCTGATAGCTGCAATAAAAGGAACAGACGTACCGGAAGAAGTAATGAAAATTGCAGAAGAATTGCCTTATAGGGATTTTATTACCGTTGGCCTGCTGGTGAATAAGCTGAAAATAAAGAATAAAACGAAAATCAAAACCTATAAAGAGCGGGTACCGGATACCTGGATATACATTCAGGAAAGGGATGTTAAAATAGGTCGCTTGCAGGTATTCAACAATTGGTCTCCTTATATGGTAAAGGATTATGAAAATAAAATGTGGATCGGACTTGAGTACTTCTGTACGGAAGGCGATACGATGTGGAATATGCCGGCGGACCAGTTTATACAGATGGCGATTGACGAATTAGTAAAGATCAACATCGTAGAACGCACAGACATTTGCGATTCGATACAATTGAAAGTAAAAAAAGCCTATCCGTCTTATTACGGGAGTTATTACCAATTAGATAAGGTAATCGCCTTTTTGTCGGGAATCGAAAACTTATATTGCATCGGACGAAACGGGCAGCACCGGTACAATAATATGGATCATTCCATGCTGACCGCTATGGTGGCGATTGACTGTATCCTTGCCGGCAAGCGCGATAGATCTGCGGTATGGGAAGTTAATACGGAAGAAGAATATCACGAAAATAAGAATAAATGAACATGCTATACAGAAGTAAAGCCCTTTTCAGATTAGGTATTGCGGGAAGAGGGACGAATGTTTCTCTTTATTCCGATATCTATGGCGAGGGCATTTTAAATGTAACGTTTGAACTACATGCAACACAACAACAAAAGTAAAGACAGAAAAGATTAACAAACACAAGCGTTTTCATGACTAAGAAAATCGTAACTACTCAGATACCCTAAAAAGGAAAAAAGGATGAAATCGGGGGAAAATATTATCTTTACAGCGTGGAAGACACGATAACCATAAAACGTTCGGAATATGAACAGCTATTATCT
>JAISDJ010000341.1 GCA_031264865.1 Tannerellaceae bacterium
CGCTTCAATAAATACCGCCGCAACTGCATCCTCTACAAGGGCATGACTCCCACGCACCAGTACATGCCCCTCCCCGACTACGCCATCCAGCAAGCCGAAAGCTACGGGAAGGTATTAACTCAAGAGTTCATACGCCCAGGGTGGGAAGAGGATAAGTAGTCCCTTACTATTCCTACCGAGACTCCTGCCGATGCTTATATTACCGGCAGGAGCCGGTAGGTTCAAGTTTGGATGAATTTGAAAATTAGCCTATTCAACTCTGATTCGTTGTGTTACAATCTCTTTTGTATTATCAGGAAATAATTGTTTAAAATGTATGCCTATATTTTCTTTTATGGACGCACTTTTTTGAGAAAAAGGTCGGCTTAAAATTTTTTAAAGCCAGAGGCGCAACCCAGAGAAAACGAACCTGTCCCGAATTTGATGAGATTGATTCCGCTCTAACGAAAATTACATAGAAGCTGGACGAGATATTAACTTATGCCAAAGGCAACGGTAGAACTCATGCGAATATCGGGACATAAAAGTCCTGCGGCGTTTATACGATATATCAAAGTCGAAAATATGCAGGCAGTGAACAGACTGAAAGCATTGAGAAACAGCCTGAATAAACAATAGTAATCCGCAGAAATTCATTACCTTTACATCGTAATTCAAATCATCAATGATAGTCAAACAACAAAATTTCGACCAACTAATTGATAACGTTTATCAAACACATTGTCAACTACAATTGAATGCCAGGAAAGTAGTGAACCTCAATCTAACTGTACGGAATTGGCTGATTGGGTATTATATTGTTGAGTTTGAACAAAATGGAGAAGACCGAGCGAAATATGGTGCAAATCCGATTGGAAAGATTGCTTCAAGACTTAAAGCAAAAGGACTGAAAGGGTTTTCAGTCAGCGCATTAAAGAATCATAGAACATTCTATTTATTGTATCCTCAAATAAGCCAATCGGTGATTAGCTTTTTGAAGGAGGAAAAAAGCCAGTCAGTGACTGGCGAATTACAAAAACGTCTGCCAATTCCTGTTCGGGAGTCATTGATCTCCAAATTGCAGGAAGAGTATCCGATCTCTCCCGAAACCCTTTTATCTCAATTAAGTTTTACTCACTTTATAGAACTGATAAGATTTGAAGACCCTCTCGAACGCTTATTCTATGAGGTAGAAACTATCAAGAATAATTGGAGTGTCCGGGAACTAGAACGTGCCATTAATACGGCTTTATACGTCCGAACCGGATTATCCAAAAATAAAGGCGCTATCATCAGTAAATTCAAGAATCAGAAACCGGCTCAAAGCATAGATATTATCCGTGACCCGTACTTCTTAGAATTTCTCGGATTGGAAGAACGCTCGGAATATAGCGAATCGGAATTGGAACAAGCCATTTTAGATCATTTGCAGAAATTTCTGATAGAACTCGGAACCGGATTCTGTTTTGAAGCTCGACAAAAGCGAATTACATTCGACAATACCCATTACCGCATCGATTTGGTTTTCTATCATCGGATCCTAAAAAGCCATATTTTGATCGATTTGAAAATCGGTAAATTCGATCATGCCGATGCCGGGCAAATGAACGTTTATCTGAATTACTACAAAGACAATGAAATGTCGGATGGCGATAATCCGCCTATCGGACTTATCCTTTGTGGTAGCAAAGGCGAAGCATTAGCGAAATACGCTACTTCCAGCATGGATAATCAACTATTTGTGTCCAGATACTTAGTACAATTGCCGGATAAGAAAGTTTTGGAGAATTTTATCAGAAAAGAAATTGGAGAATAACGCCCTGGATAAGCGAATGCTTGGCGCGAGCGGAAAACTTCCGAAACCGCACCTTTCAGCTCAACTGACGCCAAACCGCTTGTTGATGGCTGGTGTTTTTATATTTTCCACTTTTTAGAATCATTTTTCTCCGAATACCAGCGTTTTAACCATTTAGATATCCCGTCTATACCAGGGTATATTATTCTTTCTGAAATATTCGCTTGATCCAATTTATCTCTTATTTCCCATTTTAATTCTTTCGGAATAATAATTTTCTTTAAAAGATTTGTTTTTGTTTCCAACCACTCTAATTTATCACTATCAGGGTCTATCATAAAAGAGAAAATCGCATATTGATTGACGATTCTGTCATCAATTGACGGTGGCTCAAAGAAAATCATCGCATTTTTCTCTTTCTTTTGATATTCTGAGATTTCTTCAATACTATTACCTATTTTTTCTTTTAATTCAGACGACGTTAATGAAAATGTTTTATCTTTCTCGAGTTGATTTTTTAAATCATCGGGATAAAAATTTTTAATGGCATCAAAGTCGACCATCCAAACAATTCCATTTTTATCGTATTTAGACATATCTTCAGTTAAAAAATGTAGTGCTACATAAGGAGAAAAAGTCCAATCCAGAAGCCTTGTTGGTAATCCATGATGTTGTCCTAAGGCTATCCAATTCCAAATATTGTCATAATTATCAATAAGTGTGTTGATTGGAGAGTATTTTTGAAAGTTCCTAATCAAGTTGGCTTCTAAATCTGTAGGTCTCCTCCCTAATCGTTGTATACTAGTTTGTAATCTATAACTTTCATCATCAACTCCTCTATATACAAAATTAGATCGAAACCGATCAATCTTACTATCAAGATTGTCAAATAAAAATCTATGAATTCCAGACCATGTTTTTGCTTCAAAATCAGAATTTGTTTTACGTATCATAATGTATATTTATTTATTGAATATGAGATTTCTCTGTATCTTTTTATGGGTGCAGGCTACCCATTGGTGGTTCTGCAATCCCATTTTTTGATCGAATGTCCAGACGATAAAATTTCTTCGTGTGTCATGTCCGAAGCCAGCCACTGTAAAATATCCGTTACAACGATGCGAGTACCTTTGATACAAGGTTTTCCAAACCTTATTCCGGGATTGATTGAAAAATATGAAACAAAACTTTCCATATTTTTTCTTTTAAAATTTCTATTACAAAATTATATGAAATTTCTGCGACGTCCAAATGCGAGCAATGAAAGTTTATATCCCCTAAGGGGATTAGGATGGATCGGCTTACAGGCAGGCTATACAGGAGAAGAAAATAAACCAAACAATGCACGGCCAATTAGCTGAGCAGCATAAACTATGGAAGAACAGGATAGAACGGTTTTACAGGAAAAGCTATTACAGTCGATGAAATTAGTCGGATAATTAAAAAAGTGCCCTAAGTTTCTGAATAAAAAACAAACACAGATGATCTATGAGGAGGTGAATATGATTCTGCTTAAAATCAAATTTTTTATGCTTTCCATGATGTCCATGTGATGTCTGCATGGATTACTTAATTGTTATTGACAATTATCTATAGATTTGTAATATAGGCATCTTAGGGCCGACGCATCAAAATAATTAATTAGACCTCCACTATGCAACCTTTTTTATTCTCTATACGTACTTACTTATACAAAAGTCTTAAAAACACGTGTTACATGAAAAAATGTTTACTTTTACTTGTTTTGTTTTTCTTTCTTATTTCAGGCCAGCAAGTTGCGGCGCAAAATTCCTTTTCGGGCGTTGTTACCGATGCGGAGAATGAAGCGTTGCCGGGGGCCCAGGTGCTGTTGTTTACCGGCGATTCGTTGTATGCCGGCGGGTTAACGGATGAGAAAGGGGTATTCTCGCTCCGGGATTTGCAGGCGGGAGAGTATTTGTTGCGTATCCTTTATCTCGGCTATACACCTGTGGAAGAAAACCGGCAGATAAGGGGTAACATGAAATATCGGTTTACCCTGATGAAAGAGATAAGCGTGGAACTGGACGCCGTAGAAGTAGTGGGCAACCGAAGCGATGTGGTGAAACGTACCGCTACCGGGGAAATATTCTACCTTTCCGAAAAGGCGAAGAATAGCGGCGACCCCTACCGGGCATTGAATGAAATCCCCAAGCTGATAGTAAACGAGGGGCTTCGTTCCATCACGATGGAAAACGGAACGTCGCCGCTGATATTAATCAATGGCATGACAATTCATAGCGGCGTAACGCCGATAGACCCAAAAGATATTGAATCCGTGGAAGTGATGAACGTAGTCAGCGCCCGTTACTTGCGTACCGGCGCCCGGAACATTATCAACATCAAACTCAAACAAAAGAGAAGCCCTTACACTTTTTTTGAAGTGATGAACCGCCATGATGTTCCCAGGAGGCTGGGAATAGGCGCCGTCTATTTTGAAGTGGGAAACGCCAAATATTCCCTTTACGGGAGGGGTGCCGGTAATAATTTATATCATGATGATATAGAAAGGAACGGCTGGCAACGAGGCACGAATTATTATAAACAAAGCAGCGAATCAAGACGGAAAGACGGACATAATTTGCTGGGCGAGTTATTGTTTAAGTGGATGTTTACGGAAAAAGATTACTTAGCCGCCCATATATATGGCAAATACGACAAAGAAAAGACCGGCGCCACCGGAAATGGTGTGTATGAAACGGATAAAACCAATCCCTTTGATTTTGCCGGACAGGACAGGAACAGTTCCTATATCTGGACGGGAAGCCTCTATCACCAACATCGGTTTACAACAGACCGGGTACTGGAAACCACCCTTGCCGTAAACGATAACCGGAATACCAATGAGGGAACGAGAAGCGAAACGTACCCCGACTGGTTGTATCAGTATTTATATGAATACCGCAACAAACGCTCGTCGGGAAGCCTGAACCTGGATTACAGTCAGAGCTGGAATGAAATACACAGTTTGAATATCGGCAGCGAAACCAAGTATGTAAACGACCGTATCCACCAGGTGAGCGATAACCTTCCTGTATTCCATCATCGGCAATGGAACCAATATCTGTATGCCTCCTTCAGTAGCCAGGTGAAGAAGTTGTCTTATATGGGTTCATTGGGAATAGAAAGTATTTGGTTGAAAGCCGGGGATGTATCGGGTAGCTACTTCAAACCTCGCGGGGCGGTCAGCGGGACGTATAGTGTGAATGATCAGAATTCATTCCGGGCAAGTTATACCCTGTCGAACGAGGCTCCCGCCATAGGGCAGTTGAACCCGTATAACACCTCTACGGACTCACTGGTTATCAGCAGGGGAAACCCGGGCCTGCTCCCCATGCAACAACATGATTTCAACCTGTCGTATACCTTCAATATGTCCGGATTATATGTTACGCCGGCGGCTGCTTATGGCATCTATACAGACATTATCGAACCGTTCGGGTATAGCGAAGACGACATCTATATCAGCACCTACCGCAATACCGGGGAGTTTAAGACGTTCTGGGCCGGCGCGAACGTTAGTTATCGTTTAGGAAGCTTCGGGAGTATCTATGCGAGCGGATATCATATTGTAGACTATTATGCCGGACAATCTCCCCGTAAAACGTTCACCTGCGGCGGAGGGCTGACTGGGACCTATAAAAAATGGTACTTGGGTATACATCTCAATTATCGGGAGTTCTTATATACGGCCGTATCAAGAACAAAATACGATATGCCGAATGATGCCTTCGTCCAGTTGAATTACAATTTTACTCCGAACTTCTATATCTCAGTGGCCCTCCAGTCTTTTACCGGCGCATTGCGTTCGGAGACGGAAACCTATGGCGGAAATTACCAATCCCATACATCTCAACGGATGACAGACCTCAACGTACGCCCCTGGATACTGATCCGCTATACGCTCCGCAAGAACAACAAACAAAAGATTAAATTAGACAATGTCGTAACAGGGAAAGAAAAAGGGATTGCATTGTAACTTCGATTCAGCCCGGATATTGCCCGGGCTTCTTGCCGAATTGGGCGTGAAAGCATTTAGCG
>JAISDJ010000360.1 GCA_031264865.1 Tannerellaceae bacterium
TCTGTAGGATTTTCATGTTCCGCCTGATTTAAAGAGTCTTGTCGCATATTACTCAGAATCATCCCTGTCATCATCAGGACAAAAAAGCCCCGGTGTGTGGTGAATGTCGAGTCGGTTGTTCCTTCTATGGCGAAAAAACCGACAATTAAAATGATTATGGTAAAATAGTGGAGGTCATTTGTTTCTTTGAAAAACAACCATGCCTTCCTGAGAATATAGAACCAAAAGGTGATATACAAAAGAATACCGGCTACGCCAAACTGGGCGAGAGACGGATAATAGGTGTCTGCAATGAAACTATAAAAACTCCTGGTTATCCCCCATACCCCATCAATCCCATAATCAACATAAATATGCGAATAATATAAACCTGAAGCAAATGAACCATAGCTGGCAAAACCACTCCCAAAAGGAAAATAATCACGTAATATTTCGGGCGCTGTATTATAAAGCACATATCGGGCAATCATGTCTCTGTCTATTTCGCCTGTTACGGTCTGGTAGAAATAGAAATTGATCTTTTCACGGGCAACAAAAAGGATAACCGCCAGCATCAACAGTCCGAACAATACGGTTTTAACGTTTAATTTCAGTTGCCGGATAAAAGAAAAAGCAATCACGATAAAAAATGCCAGGGCATAAAAACCGTAAAACTTTGACCGCCCGGATAAAATCCCGATAGAGAGTAATAACAGAAACGTTATCTTATCAAGCAGTGTATATTTGCTACAGTAAAAATAGCAAAGGGATGTGATGATAACGCCGGCGGCAAAGTAGGCCGGGTGTCCCATCACGTTGTAAATCAATCGGTCGATAAATAAATCGCCTATCCCTACAAGTAAAAGAAATCCCCAGAAAATCAGCGCTATGCCTTTCAACATCTCTTTTCTGTCTGCACTAAAGCGGGGAGCCATGGAATAGACGCAGAAGAAGGCGAGATAAGGCTTTATCTGTATCAATAAGTCGGTGACTATGCCGGCGGTTGAATTACTGTGGATATAAAACGAGTAGCAAAGGTAAAAGACGAATATCCCTATGGTGGTAAGGAAAGCTTTGTTTATCCGCCAATCATCTGTATTAAACATATAATAGGCAAAGATGAAAAACAAGAACAAAGCGCAAAACTCGTCTGTATAATCGAAACCGATGGCATCGTATAATAAAATACCAAACGTTAACGTAAATAAGAACAGAGCGTAAAAAGATTTATCTATAAATGATTGTATCATCAGCGTTTGTTTCATACAAACAAAACGAACAGTCTCTCCCTTTTAGTATACTAAAAGCGGAGAAACTGTAATTTGTTTTTGTCAGGACGCAAAATTACGTAATTCCGGCCATTTAAGCAAATAGCATCATGCCCGATCAGGCATAGCCCGTCAGTGGAAGATTTATTTCCGGACAACTACCTTTTCCGTTTTATCTTTTACTTTAACGATGTAGAGGCCCGGACGAACGGGGATATACTTGTCGCCTTCCTGTATAACAGACCGGTGTACCAACCTCCCCATCATATCATAGATAAATACCGGCAGGTTGTTTTCCGTTGCACGGATTATGATATTTTGCGCCGAAGTATATACGTTTGTCTGTTTTATCTCCGGGGATTGAATGCCTACAGGATGGAGAAAACTAATGTAAAAGTGGATTGGTCCGTCTGCTTTCGCCGTATATATAAAGTAATAGCCTTCCAATGCTTCATTTTTATTCGTCATATCGACGCCATTTACCAACAGTAACCTGACCGGACTGGCATAGTGTGGAGCTTCGTCTTTTACACGCATCCTTACCGAATCCCCTGGAACTACCGACATAAAGTTGCGGTCAACGCTGTATCCGTTGCTAAGATTAGTTAATGAGATAAAAGGATACCCACCATCTATGGTATAGGATATGGGGCAAAAACGAACCACGCTGTCGCTCTCGATAATTTCTGAAACATTCCGCCAGGGAAACACAGCATAATAGGCATCATAGGTGCCTTTGGGAACATAGAGAGTGATTCGGGATACATAACCGTTATATAGAGGAGGCGTTGTAGCGGCAATATACATACAGTTTATGTCATAACTATATTCAAAGGCTTTATCATGAATTACAGCTATCTGTTTACCCAGTGTAATATCTGTCAAATACGTATAAGCAAAGACGCCATCTTTAAGTTCCGTTACTTTATCGGGGATGACAATCGATTGTATCCGGGTATATGCGAACGCATTTTCACCCAAGTCCGTTATACTCTCCGGCAGCGTTACGGACGTAAGATTTTTAGCCGAGTTGAACGCGCTTTCACCCACTGTCGTCACACCTTCCGGCAGCGTTATGGACGTAAGATTTTCAGCCGAATAAAAAGCATTGTTTCCAATTGTTTTCGTTTCGTTGGGAACCGTATAATCTTTATTGGCTTTTGCCTGTGGCCAGGCGATCAGTGTTGCCTTGTCTTTCGAGAACAATACGCCGTCAATTGACGACAATATCCTGTTTCCACCCTCTACATTAATGCTTTCCAACTTCGTACACCCCTGAAATGGATTTGGATTTATATCCATTTCTTTCACACCGGCAGGAATCGTAATGGTAGTCAATCCTGTTCTGCTAAAAAGCAGGCCACTAATTCGTTCCACCTTTTTGGGTATTGTGATAGCAGTTAGTTTAGCGCATCCCCCGAAAGCCGCAGAATCAATCGCCAACAATCCATCAGGCAATGTAACTGACGTAAGTCCTTTACATCCGCCAAATAAGCCACCGGAAAGCCGCGTCACCTTGTCGGGTACAACAACCGATTTCAGGCTATCGCAATTAAGAAAAGCCCTTTCCCCCATCCACGCAAGCTGGCTGGGCAGGTCGATCGCTGCCAGTTGGGTACAACCTCCAAAAGCCCAGTTCCCTATACTGTCCACACTTTGTGAGAAGGTAACGGTTTTCAGCGAGGTGCAATCAGTAAAGGCGCTGTCTTCAATCATAGTAACATATTTGCCCATCTTTACCGATTCAATCAGCCCGTTAGCGGCAAAGGCTCCTTTTCCGATCCGGGTTACTTCATAGCGTTTCCCCTCAGACAAAAGGGTGTCGGGCACTACCAGGTCATAGTAAATATTGAGATTGAGACCGGTCAGCGTAACCGTCGTGTCCGACGTCGTTTCGTAGCTGAATTTATCAGCAAAATCTACCGCATAAGCGTTCAAAGCGAGCAGAGAAGCTGCAAGCAGAGAAAAGAATGTAATGTGACGTTTTGTATTCATACGTATTTTATATTTTAGATGCCGTAAAGTTAGCAAGAATGTAAGAGATTGGCAAATATCTGTTACTTTCTTTCAGAATC
>JAISDJ010000048.1 GCA_031264865.1 Tannerellaceae bacterium
ATCAATTCCTGTTCAGCCTCTCTATCAGTCACCCAAATAGCAGCTTCCTTACGCACTAACGCTAATGCATTTTTCGTTTGATGATCTTCCGCTACATTGGGAGAAGGTACCAAGATAACCGGTTTTCCCAACAAGCAAAGTTCAGATATCGTTCCGGCTCCTGCACGTGAAATTACCAAATCAGCGACGGCATAAGCATAATCCATCCGTGTAATAAAGTCGAAACAACGAATAGGAGCACCATCATATTTCTCCAAGCTGTCTCTTGCATCACTATAATAATAGCGTCCTGTCTGCCAGATAAGTTGCACTCCTGATGTCACCATTTCATCCATCTGATTCTGTACGCTTTTATTCATCGTGCGTGCGCCTAAACTTCCGCCTACAACAAGTATTGTTTTCTTTTCGGGCGAAAGTGAGAAAAAACGGTATGCTTCCGCTCTTTTTCCAGCAATGTCCGATATTTCATCAACGATATCCGATAATAAGTTCTTTCGTACCGGATTCCCGGTTAGTATTATTTTATCCGAAGAGAAAAACTTCTCCATACCGTCATAAGCCACACAAATCTTACGTGCTTTCTTAGCCAGTAATTTATTGGTAACACCTGCATATGAGTTTTGTTCTTGTATCAAAGTAGGAACTTTCATGGAAGCCGCAACCCGCAAGGTTGGTCCACTGGCATATCCGCCTACTCCTATGGCTATATCGGGTTTAAATTCACGTATTATTTTTTTTGCCAGACGAAGACTTTTCAACAAACGAATCAGCACTTGTATATTCTTAAACAACTTCGAACGGTCAAATCCGCTAACGGGAAGTCCGACTATTTTATAACCGGCTGCCGGAACACGTTCCATTTCCATTCTGTCTTCTGCTCCTACAAAAAGGATTTCAGCATCCGGAAAACGTTCCTTAACAGCATTTGCTATGGATATCGCCGGGAAAATATGTCCACCGGTTCCACCTCCACTTATTATAATCCGATAGGGTTTCATTTCTTTTCTGTAATGGTTTCGATAGCCGTTAATGAAGAATCGTCGGCTATATCCGTTTCTATTTCCATAAATTCCGGATGTAAATCATTCGTTTCTTCTTCCTCCTCATTACCCATACCTGCACCGAAACGGCTTATGCTTAAAATAATTCCAATGTAAACACAAGTAATTACCGTAGAAGTTCCCCCTCTACTGACTAAAGGCAACGGTTGTCCCGTAACCGGGAAAAGCCCCACAGCTACAGCCATATTAGCAAAAGCCTGGACAACAATCACCAATCCACATCCTATCACTAAATATTTAGGGAATAGCCTGTTGCATCTACGAGCAATCATCCCGACTCGTATCATTAACATGATATAAAGGAGTAAAACAAAAAATCCTCCTACAATTCCCATTTCTTCAATAATAATCGCATATATAAAGTCGGAATATGCCTGTGGCAAGAAGTCGCGTTGTTGCCCGTGTCCGGGCATCTTACCTAACAAACCGCCATTTGCAATGGCTATCTGGGCATGCGATACCTGGTAATTATCATCTGTTATCTTATAAGTGCTGGCATCTAATACCGGTTTTTTTACAGAAAAGCTAGTAATACGTTCTTTTGCCGTCAGTAAACGCCCCCCTGCTTTTTTAAGCATATCATCAGGAAGTGCAAACAATATCGCTACAAAAAGAACGGCAAACAATATAAGGGCGATCGTAAGTAAAGCCATTTTCTTAAAAGGTATTTGTCCGATGAACATCATAAGATAACAAATAACAAATAAGATAGCACTTGTCGAAATATTGTCAAAAAAGATGAGTACACAAACACTACCGACCCCAATCAATATATAATTAAAAACTCTGTCAACGCCCAATTTCTCCTGTTTACTTAAAAGGAAAGCAACAAACGCCACACTGGCTAGTTTGGCAATCTCAGAAGGTTGAAAACTTATGCCGAACAGACTCAAAAAGCGATGTGCATCATTGGTTTCCTTTCCAAACAGAGGCGTTACAATCAGCAACAAAGCCGAAACAGGTAACAAAAGAATCAAAGCGGAAAAGAAACGGGAAGGTACATTGTGTAAAATCAGGACAAGTACAAATCCTGCCAACAGAAAAGAAGCATGGCGTACTACCGGCCCCCAGTAATTAGAGTTTTTATAGGTAAGCGTACTTGTAGCACTGAATACTTCAATCACCGAAACTAAGCAAAGAAACATGAATATAATCCATATTGCTCTATCACCTTTAAATAATTTACTTGCCAGTTCCATTCTATTTATTATTACAAATGAAGGACACAATCCTTAAATTGATTACCCCGGTCTTCATAGCTGGTAAAAAGATCAAAACTGGCACAACATGGAGATAACAAAACTGTATCCCCTTTTTGAGCTAATCTATATGCCTTGTCTACGGCCTCCTGCATTGAACGGGCGTCTTCTGTTTCCAATACCTTTCCATCAAAAAAGGAATGTAACTTGGCATTATCGATGCCTAAAAAAATCAAGGCACGAACTTTCTCTCTCACCAATTCTTCTATTTCGGAATAATCATTTCCTTTATCTATGCCTCCCAAAATTAAAATTACTTTAGTCGTCATACTTTGCAAGGCATACCAACAAGAGTTAACATTGGTAGCTTTCGAATCATTCACATAATCAACACCCCTTACCCTGGCAACTTTTTCCAGACGATGTTCAACTCCTGTAAAGTCGCTCAATGATGCACGGATATTTTCATCATGGATATCCATTAGCTTAGCTGTAATGCCTGAAGCTAACGAATTATACAAATTGTGTGTGCCTGTCAGAGCTAATAAGTCTTGTTCCATAGTAAATAAACTCTTTTTTGTATCAATAACTAATTGTTCTTTTCTCACATACCCTTTGATACCATCTTGAGGATCTAAGGCAAAAGGATAAAGAGTCGCCGCAGGTTTTCTTTTAGCAACTTCTCGGATAATTACAGGATCATCATTCCAAAAAATAAAAGCATCCTTTTCTGTTTGATTTTGTATAATACGGAGTTTCGAATCGATATAATTTTGCATTTTGTAATCATAACGGTCCAAATGATCAGGTGTTATATTCAACAATACAGCAATATCGGCCTTAAAACGATACATGTTATCCAACTGAAAACTACTCAGCTCTATCACATAACAGGCATGCGGGCTTTCTGCCACCTGCAAAGCCAGGCTATTCCCCACATTCCCGGCCAGACCAACATCAAGGCCTGCTTCTTTAAGAATATGATACGTCAGCATTGTTGTAGTAGTTTTCCCATTACTACCGGTAATACAAATCATGGTAGCATCCGAATATCGTCCGGCAAATTCTATTTCGGAGATAATAGGTATGTTCCTTTTTATCAGTCCCTCAATTATGGGCACTTTATTGGATATGCCAGGGCTCTTGATCACTTCCTCAGCAGAAAATATCTCGCTTTCCGTATGATGTCCTTCCTCCCAGCGGATACCTCTGCTATCTAACATCTCTTTATATTTCTGTTTGATAGCAGAAGAATCGGAGACAAACGCATCATATCCTTTCGCTTTCGCCAGAATAGCAGCTCCGGTTCCGCTCTCTCCGGCTCCTAATATTACAATCCGTTTCTTCATTATCTCATCTTTAGCGTTACAATTGTTATAGCAGCTAAAATAATCCCGATCAACCAAAACCGGACTACAATCTTCGACTCCGGCACAATATTAAACGGCTTCTGTATAATAGCATCGATACCCGCATTTCCAGCTTTCTGGAAATGGTGATGCAAAGGCGTCATTTTAAATACACGCCTGCCTATCCCATATCTCTTTTTTGTATATTTAAAATAAAATACCTGAATCATTACAGATAAACTCTCTGCAAGAAATATCCCACAAAATATAGGAATCAATAATTCTTTACGTATAATAATAGCAAACACAGCAATAATCCCTCCCAAAGTAAGACTACCGGTATCACCCATAAACACCTGAGCCGGATATGAATTATACCAAAGAAAACCAATCGTCGCTCCAATAAAAGCCGCAGCAAAAATCACCAGTTCCTGTGCTCCGGGAATGAACATGATATTCAGGAAAGAAGCAAACTCAGCGTGCGACGACATATAAGCCAATATCCCCAAAGCTACCCCGATAATGGCCGAACTCCCGGCAGCTAAACCATCTAGCCCATCCGTCAAATTGGATCCATTCGATACAGCTGTTACAAGAAAGATAACAACCAAAACAAAAATCACCCAGGTTGCTTCAGTTTTGTACTTACCTGTCCAACCGGCTAATAAAGCATAATCGAAATTATTATTCTTGACAAAAGGAATGGTTGTTTTGGTAGATTTGGTTTCTGTCGGATGGAAATTCACAGATTCCACGGCATTTTTTTCTTCATTGAACACTTCAATATTCTCACGGATCACAACATCCGGGCTCATATACAAAACGATCCCGACAATTAATCCGAGTCCTACCTGCCCGATTATCTTAAACCGTCCCTGCAAACCATCCTTGTTCTTCCGGAATACCTTAATGTAATCATCCGCAAATCCGATACATCCCAACCAAAGCGTTGTAATGATCATCAGGATAAGATAGATATTATCTAAACGAGCACAAAGTAAAACAGGCACAAGGATAGCAATAATAATGATAATTCCTCCCATAGTAGGTGTTCCCTTTTTACTCATTTGCCCTTCCAGTCCCAACTCACGAACTGTTTCACCTATTTGCAACTGTTTCAACCCGTTTATAATACGTCTCCCTATCGCTGTAGATATAAAAAGAGATAAAATCAAAGCCAATCCCGAACGGAAAGAAATGTATTTAAACACTCCCGCTCCGGGGAAATCCAACTGGTCCAAGTAGGTAAAAAGATAATATAACATATTGTGTTTATCGTTGTTGGGTTACAAATATTTCTCTTAGTTTCTCTCTATCGTCAAAAGGATGTTTTACTCCTTTTATTTCTTGGTAATCTTCATGTCCTTTGCCTGCTACAAGAATTACATCTCCTTTTTTAGCTAAAGCCGTTGCCGTTTTAATCGCCTGAATACGGTCTGTAATACATAATGTATGTTCTAAATCCATAACAGACAGACCTGCTACCATATCGTTTATGATATCATCCGGTTCTTCAAAGCGGGGATTGTCTGAAGTTAGAATTACCTGATCGCTCAAACGCGCCGCCTCTTGCGCCATAATCGGCCGTTTTCCTTTATCCCTGTTTCCACCGGCGCCTACTACCGTAATAATACGCCCTTTATTACCTAACACTTCACGAATACTATTCAGCACATTCACCAAGGCATCAGGCGTATGAGCATAGTCTACAATAGCTGTATAACCAAGCGGAGACGGGATCGTTTCAAATCTCCCGGATACGGAATGAAGCGTACTAAGCGCTACTAATATTTCTTCCGGTTCCTTCTCTAAAGCAATAGCTGCACCATAAACAGCCAACAGGTTATAGGCATTAAAACGCCCCACAAAATGAACGGTTACTTCCTTTCCATTTATTAATAAGTCTGTTCCTTCAAAATGAGACTCCAGTATCTTTCCTTTAAAATCAGCCATCGTCCGAAGAGAATACGTCTGTTTTTTAGCCGCCGTATTCTGTAGCATAACCAATCCAGCTTTATCATCTATATTGGTAAGGGCAAAAGCCGTAGCGGGCAGTTCATCAAAAAACTTCTTTTTGGCTTTCAAATAATTTTCTACGGTTTTATGATAGTCTAAATGGTCACGAGTAAGGTTTGTGAAAATTCCGCCATCGAACGACAGTCCACTGATACGTTTCTGGTCTATGGCATGGGAACTCACCTCCATAAATGCATATTCACATCCTGCATCTACCATCTCAGCCAACAATCTTTGTAAAGTAATAGAAGCAGGCGTTGTATGATTCGTCGGAACGGCTTTATCATTTATATAATTACAAACCGTAGACAACAAACCAACTTTATGTCCCATTTTTCGGAATATTTCGTAAAGCAACGTTGCAATCGTTGTCTTTCCATTTGTTCCTGTAACGCCTACCAATATTAATTTATCCGATGGGTAATCATACCAGGTAGCCATTAATTTTCCTAAAACATCAGCCGAATCCTTTACTACAATAAAAATCGCTTTTTCTTTGAGCGCTTCAGGAACTTCTTCACAAATAATAGCTATGGCACCCTGTACAATAGCGCTTTCTATATAAGCATGCCCATCAGTGGTTACACCACGTACGGCAACAAACAACGAACCGTTTTCTATTTTACGCGAATCGGATTGTATATTAATTATTTCAGGATTATCCATCTCGCCTGCATCCTGAACGCCTAATGATTCAATCAGTGTTTTTAGTTTCATCGTTTTATTGTAATGTTATTGTAATTGTTTGTCCTTTTAGCACTTGTGCTCCAGGTTGAATAGACTGCTTAATGACCTGTCCTAAACCTGTAAGCTCGACTTTCAATCCGGCATTTTCCAACAGATAAACAGCATCCTTAGCGCCCATACCAACTACACGGGGAACAAGCCCTTTCCGAACACTTATATTATCTAATTCTATCTGAGTATCATTCGCTTTTGCCAGCACCCAGGAAGATTCAACATGATTCGACGCTGCCTTGATATCTAATTTCCGTAACACCTGTCGTAAAGCTTGCACATCGCCGGCCTTAGGAGTTGGGATAGGAACAGCAAGCGAATCAGTCTTAATCTCACGAATATCATACCGCATCCGGTTAGCACTAATCTTTTCAGCTATCGATTTTACAACAGCCCCCGACATCGTCCCACCTGAAGGATATCCAATCCGGGGACGTCGTATAAGAACCATACAAGAAAACTCCGGATCGTCTGCCGGAAAATAACCGGCAAAAGAAACCTGATGTCCACTACCCTGATAGCTACCTCCTTCGGCAATTTGCGCCGTACCGGTCTTGCCGGCTATCTTAATTGCATTGGAATAAGCCGGTTTTCCTGTTCCTTTTTCTACAACTCCTTCCAACATACCTTGTATAATACGCAATGTTCTATCCGAGCAAATCGAAGATTTAACCACTTCTGTAGAAAAGCGGTGAACCGTCTCTCCATTCTTTAAGATTTCTTTTGTAAACATCGGACGAATCATTTTACCACCATTGGCGATAGCGTTGAAAAAATTGAGCGTATAGATAGGAGGAATCTGGGTTTCATATCCAAACGACATCCAAGGCAAAGCTGTTGCCGACCAATTCGACTTTGCTTTGTTGGGCATACGAATAATAGAATATCCGGAGCCGGGAATTTCTATTTGTAAGTCCTCCGTTAGGCCTAATCGATGGATTCCCTCAACAAATTTCTCCGGTTGCGTTATATAACCATTAATTATTGTTTTTGCCACTCCGATATTCGATGAAAACCAAATAGCTTCTTCTATCGTTATTACTCCATAACCTCCCTTGTCCCAGTTATGGTCTTTTATTTTCTCTCCGGCATAAGGATAAACGCCATTGCCGGTATCCACTAAATCGGAAGGTTGGCATTTACCATCTTCAATGGCCACCATAATAGAAGCTACCTTAAAAGTAGAACCCGGCTCTAACATATCGGCAACGGCATGATTCTTCGTTTCTCCATAAACACCGGTTCTAATCCTTGCCATATTGGTAATCGCCTTCACTTCACCGGTCTTTACTTCCATAACAATAGCCATCCCTGATTCCGCATCAGTTGATCTAAGCATATCCACCAATGACTTTTCAGCGATATCTTGTATTTCTATATCAATCGTCGAACGAACATCCATTCCCGCTATCGGTTCCACTTCTGCAATATTTGTCCAGGCCCCATTCACCCTGCGTACTGCATTCAAACCAGGCACTCCGCGTAATAAAGAATCGTATTGCATTTCTAAGCCATTCCGTCCTTTTGTCACGCCCGTAGAGTCAATTTCACCAAAAACATCTCCAATCGTACGAGAAGCTAAAGAACCGAATGGATGTTGACGTTCAACCATTTCCTTGGTATAGAACCCGCTTTTGTTCGTACCCAAACGAAAAAAAGAATAAGTCCGCATCTCTTTCAATTGCGTATAAGATACCTTTGGCCCGTATACCCCGTATTGTCTACTTTTACTTTTAAGGCCTTTCAATAAATGGGCTTTATAGTCCGTGGCCGTTTTTCCTCCGGGGTTTTTAGCCAGATAATAAGCCAGTGAATCGACGCCATTCCGTTTTGATTTCAAAAAAGTATCAACATTAAACCCATCAGCTTTAAAATCGATGTAAGTATAGTAACGAGGAACACTGGTAGCCATTAACCGCCCATCGGAAGAATAGATATTCCCTCGGCTTGGATAGGCTAACTTATCGGGACGCTTCTGTTGTTCGGCAATTTTCAACCACTCTTTATTATCAACAAAAGCCGTCTGGATCGTACGGAAAATAACTCCAACCACAACCAATGTCAATAATAAAATTACAACAACATAACGAAGAAGTACCTGGCTACCTCGCTGTTCGGTTTCTCTGATTTCGTCTTCTTCTGCCATTTTTACTTAACTAATTCATACGGAGGATTTTTTGCTCCTTCCAACTCAAGTCCTTGTTGTTCAACAAGCGATTCTATCTGTGATTGCCTGCTATTCCCTGTCAGTTCAGACGAAATAGAAAGGGCTTCATAACGCAAATCGCGCAATTGCTGCTGCAAACGATCTATTTCTCTTAATTTTTGCATACAAGTATAACGATTCCCTATAAAGAAAAAGATCAGTACTACCACCAACACAATCATTTTCGTGTGACGGAGAATAAAATCTTCTTTTAAAATTCCGCCTCCTACTATATACAAGAACGAGTTCTCTTTTCTTTTTTTCTTCTTTCTATCTGCCGCCATATTGCTATTTCACTTCTGCAATTCGTAGTTTAGCGCTTCGCGAACGGGGATTTCTCTCTATTTCTTCTTCCGAAGGTGTGAGCGCTTTCGTATTTATCAAACGGAAAGGCGTTTCTACATTTCCATAAAAATCCTGTATTGCTTTCCCTTCAAAATTGCCTGTCCGCAGAAAATTCTTAACTAATCTATCTTCTAATGAATGATAAGTTATTACTACCACCCGCCCCCCAGGCTTGATTACATCCAATGTTTGATTCAACATATCTTTCAAAGCCTGCAATTCGTGATTCACTTCTATACGCAAGGATTGGAAAAACCTAGCTAAAAACTTCTTTTCCTTTTCTTTGCTTATCAAAGGTTTTATAATTTGCAATAACTGTTCGATAGATTCTATTTTTTCAACATCCCGGCTTCTCACTATCAAAGAAGCCAACTTTCCGGCTATCTTCAATTCTCCGTACAAATAGAATATATTGGCTAATGCTTCTTCCGAATAAGTATTCAATACATCCGCGGCAGTAAGGCCGGCGCGTGTATTCATACGCATATCCAATTTCCCTTCAAAACGAAATGAAAAGCCTCTTTGCTCATCATCAAAATGGTGGGAAGAAACGCCTAAATCGGCTAATATCCCATCTACCTTGCCCGTCACATGATGATAACGCATGAAATTATACAAATACCGGAAATTACTCCTAACAAATACGAAACGCGCATCATGAAGGATATTTTGCTCTGCATCGGCATCCTGATCGAACCCGAACAAACAACCCTTTTCTTTCAATCGGTTTAATATCTCGCGGGAATGTCCCCCACCACCAAATGTAACGTCTACATAAATACCGGAAGGAACTATTCGTAAACCATCTAAACTCTCCCGCAACATAACAGGAACATGATAACAACCTTCCATTTACCTTTATTGCATTTTTATATTAAAATCAGGGTAAAAATACGCATTTACAACGGTACATCCCAAATAGCTACAAAAGAAAGGATAAAAAAAGTTTTCAACAGGCAAAATACGACGTTTTCATCGTAAAAAAGAATAAATAAAAATCATTTTGCTAAAACCGGCAGCCATCTCGTCCCATGCTTGTACTATGAGAACGAAATTATTCGTTTACTTTTGTAATCATATTTTATTCATTATGAAAATAGGTTCGATAGATTTGGGCGAACAGCCCGTATTGTTGGCTCCCATGGAGGATGTAACAGATATTTCTTTCCGTTTAATGTGTAAACACTTCGGAGCAGACATGGTATATACCGAATTTGTATCCAGTGATGCATTAATACGCCATGTCAATAAAACCAAACAAAAACTTACTGTTTCCAACGATGAACGTCCGGTAGCCATTCAAATTTACGGAAAAGAAGTAGAAGCCATGGTAGAGGCTGCCCGGATTTGTGAGGATGCAAAACCTGATATACTGGATTTAAACTTCGGATGCCCGGTTAAGAAAGTTGCAGGAAAAGGCGCTGGAGCAGGAATGCTGCATAATATTCCTTTAATGCTTGAGATCACTCGCGAAGTAGTAAAGGCTGTAAAAATACCAGTCACTGTAAAAACCCGTTTAGGTTGGGACAAAAACGATCTGGTTATCGAACAATTGGCCGAACAATTACAAGATTGCGGAATAGCGGCGCTCAGCATACACGGACGTACCCGAAGCCAAATGTATACCGGCGAAGCAGACTGGACATTAATAGGTAAAGTAAAAGAAAATCCGCACATACATATTCCTATTATCGGGAATGGAGATGTTACATCCGCCCAAATTTGCAAAGAATATTTTGAAACATATGGTGTAGACGGCATTATGATAGGACGAGGCAGCATAGGACGTCCTTGGATATTTGAAGAGATAAAACATTACTTAAAAACCGGCACAGCATTACCTCCTCAACATTTTCAATGGTATCTCACCATATTGAAAAAACAGGTTTTACAAAGTGTAGAACGATTGGATGAACATCGGGGAATTTTACATATCCGAAGGCATTTAGCCGCCACTCCAATATTTAAAGGTATCCCGGATTTTCGGCAAACACGGATTAATATGTTACGTGCTGGGACAATTGATGAACTTTTCAGTATAATAGACACTATTCCAGACAAATACGAATTAAAATAAAACAATCAAAAAAAGACATCTAATGTGTATTTGGTACATTTTTTAAACATTATGTTACAAAAATAGGGGATCATAATCTAGAAATATTTCTATATTTGTCACAGAGTTTTTTTCATAGTATTTTAGATCTAAGGTTAACAAGTCTTTGTGGAGAAGGAATCGTGAGATTGCTTCTTCAGAAAGCAAATAAAAAAACCGTCCTGAATCAAGGATGGTTTTTTTGTCTTTCAGTTTCTCAGCTTGGTAACATTTATTAAAGATTATAGGCTACTTACAATGATCTTCATTGATTTGAGTTGCTTCTTCGTATAGTTTAATATCCCATTCGGCATTTGGGTCAGTAATATCTATCGAACTTAACACTAATCCAAATTTATATTTATCTTCATATAATTTTTTGTTGTATTGATTAATAATCTTTTCAATCGATTTATTCCTCTTTTTCGGCTTATACCTTGTGAAAGATGATAAAGAAGTGATATATAATTTATTTGTATGACTTAAATATGTTCGAAGCATTTCTTTTTTAGGCAATGACTTTCCTGAATGAAAAGGCGTCAACTCTGCAACAATTGTATCATTTTCCAGTAATTCATTCCAAATTCTTTTTTCATAACCATTTTCAGAGCCATGATGAGGTATTTTAAAAAGAGAACATTTTTTACCTTTGATACATTCAGAAGTATCTAATATACATAACCAACCTTTTTTGTTGTCTGGTGTTGCTTCTAAATCTGCCCCTAATAGAACATGATGTGAATTAACGGAAACCAATATTACCACACTTTTAGTATTGGGGGAATTAGCGATTATTTTTATGTTTTTATCTGCAGCTTCCTGCATTAAACTTTCTGATAATTCTAAGCCGAATTCTTTTATTACTAATTCTGAAGGAGATAATGAAAATACTTCAACATTTGTGCCATTACAATTTGACTTATATAAAAGTTTATCCTGATTTGCCAGTTTGGAAATAGATAATTGTCTTTCCTCAATAATTTTCATACATGTATTCATCTCAAAGGTAGAAGACCCGGAAGCATTCAACTCAGGTCCACTATTATCAAGCCCAATAAATCTATAAAATTTAGATAGATCGGCTACCATTGGCATACAAAAAACAGCAGATGTTGATTTTGCCAACAACTCTGATATTCCTTGTATATGATCATCGTGCCAATGAGAGCAAATTATCAGTTTTACACAATTTTGAATATCTACTCCGCGATGTTCTAAGTAATCTAATGGAAGACAAATTTTAGTATAAGGGTCTTTGCATGAATCAATAATAATCCACTCATTATTTGCCAAATGAATCACAATACTCTCTCCGTATCCTCCACCTGTACCAATTAATGCAACTTCAAGAATATGAGTATTCGGTATCTTATCCGTAATTTCTGAGAGTTTCACTCCCATGTGATTTTTCTGTTTAATTCTGATGCTCTATCCACTATTTTATCAAACTCATCTGAATTATCAAATAGCGGAGACCTTCTAAACCTTAAAGTTATAAATTTGGTTTTTTGTCCAAATTTGTATTCAAATCCGATACTCCAATAAAAAATGGAACCTATCCTTATCCTGTTGAGATCTTCTTGAGAAACTTCATTAAAATCAAATTCCGCGTATTCATTTGTCGTTGGATCTGTAATATCAATCAATTTAGCGATAAAAACATCGTTTTTAATCTCTATAATATAGCCAATCCAATTTTGAACCTGGGTTGTGTAATTTTGAATATTGGGTGTAGAAGCAATAGGTATTCGTATATCTATTTTTCTAATAGAATTATAATCCAACTTATCCGGGTTATTTCTCAAAAATAATGATATTTTGTCTTTCACAAGTTCGGAAAACTCTCCATTATATTGGTGAAAGTTTTTTGTTAATATCCTGTTTGAATTAACGATAGTATGATCTTCTAATTTCGTTAGTTCCATTAATTATATGTTTATTGATGTTTCAATAATGTTTACTAATATATTCTTTGAGTCCTTAAAATCTTTACTGTAATGCTCATTCAATAATTTCATTGCATCACTTGACGTTTTGTTTTCGGGTAAATCATAATGATTATTAACCTGAATACTTATCCCAAATGAAATTTTATATTCAAGAGGACTGGGACTAACAGTTACAATTCGCTTCTGATGATCTTTCTTATCCCTTTTCTCTTCTATTATTTGAAGATTAAATAAACGAGAGTCATTTAAAACACTATTCCATGAAACTAAAGGGACTAATTTATTTCCGAAACTGTAATACTGTTCAGCATCTAAAAGAGAGAGTTCATAAGTGAAATTTATTCCTAATGCTCTGACTGGTGTTTCGTTAAGATATTTAAAGATTCCAACAACGAGGTCCTGGAGTGGTGCAAAATAGTTTTGTTTACTGGTTTTGAGGGAGCAATGATCTCGTGTTACTTCAATTGTTACCCAATCGCCAATATTATATTGGGCAATGTCTTGATGGATAATAATTATAGTTGCATTCTCTGCTTCTGTTGTTGATATTAAGTTCTTTAGAGCAAGCCAGGAAGGCTGAACAATAGAAGGATTAAACTTTCCAAGCAAAACGAAATCCAAAGTTTCTATCTGAAGATATCTTTCTACCATAACGTTATTATTCTAATGACTAAGAAATGGACAAAGATATAGAATTGTTGATAAACCGGATGATCGTGTCGTCGAGTATTTCAATTAATTAACATTTAGTCGTAAAAATAACGATCCACCTTGATATCCACCAGTATTTTTATGTCTCCGGTCATTCTTTCATCCCAGACTTCGATACGGATTCCGCGCCCTTCGGCATAAACCTTTGCCGATTCCAGTTCGGTTTTTATTTCTGCCGACACCGGGCTTGCCATTACTTCATCCGTTGCCTTCCGTCCGAATACCAGCGCGGCTTTAAAATACCCGTCTTGGGGAATAAGATAAATGATAGCCCGTTTTTTATCCTTCATACGAAAGCTCCATCC
>JAISDJ010000080.1 GCA_031264865.1 Tannerellaceae bacterium
CCTTCCTTGTAGAAACCAGCATACAAGCGGAGGGCTTTCTTCCATTCATCTGCTTCGGACGGGAACAGCCGGGCTAACTTTACTAAACCGACAACCGCATCCTGCTCGTGCGCCCTGTGGGGATAATGCCATATCGTTTCCTTCTCCGGCGTGCGGTAGAAGAAACCTGAGAGGGCGACATCCGCATCCAATGCGTCTTGCTGCTGACAGCTTAGTATGTAAGCGGCCTGCTGTATAGCCTCTTGTTTATAGGTTTCTTCGGCAGTGGCTTCGTATAGCGCCAAGGCTGCATTGAGAGCGGCCCCAGCCAGTTCTACGGTCATTTGCTGCGGCTCGATCTGGACGCCGAAACCGTAATCTTCTCTAGCACACTTCAGCGCGTGGGCTGCGAAATAGGGATCTTTGTTTTTGAACGATATTGCTGCCGTAGCTTCGGTAGTGGCTGAAACAAGGTTGGCATGCGAGCTGTTTTGGGCTTGTCCCTGAAAGTCGTCTTCATTGCCAATAATGCCGTCTGTCCACATGTCTTTGGTAGACCATACATTTCTGTATCCGTTGCCGAAGCGAGTTCTCAACATCCAGCTTATCCCCCATTCCGCTTCTTCCAGCAAACGATTGGCTAAGGCGACGTCGGTATTTTTTAGCTTTTCACAGAGCATTAGCATGGCGTAAGCGGCTTCCGCCGTATTTACCAGGCCTTGCGATAAGTCGCCGGCGTCGTGCCAGCCTCCGTGAATCGGTACAGACATTCCCTCGTGCGTACTGAGCCAATCCAGATGGCAAGCGTCGTGAATACCTTCTATGGCAAATCCACAACGTTGCGTGTAGAAATGGTTGACGGTCTTTATTACAGAGCTTCTGTAAACCTCGGCGAATGTGCCGATGGTAAACGGTTTCGTTTTCAGTTTGCCAACTTCCAATACATAGACGCCGCCAGTATTTACGTCGCTAAAATCCATTAACCGGAAAGTGCCGATAGGCGTGTTTTGAGAAATGACTGTACCTTCTTTCACAGTTTTCCCCGAGGTATTGTCTTTCAAATAAAACTGTTCGGCGACGTATTCCGAGGTAAAGGCTACTTTCGGATAGTCTTTGGCATATCCGGCATGGTTGTAAGCAATCTGTTCCGGCGATACGTCCCAGCCTTCAAAGTGGTCGGCGTCTACTTTCTCCAGATAGACTTCATCTATGAAGTAGCGGGCGGTTTCCGTAGCTCCAGGTTCATTTCCCTGCAAACGGTAACGGATTTCTATCCCTGTCACTTTCTCCCGGCCCAGGTGGGCAATTTCCCAATAGACCTTGTTCCATTGCTGGTTTTCGAGTACCTGATAGTTCAGGCCGTTGCGATCGTAGGCATCCGGTACTTTGTCTTCGCCGTCATTATGGAATACCAAGCTGATGGATACTACTTTGAAACCAGGTAGGTCTGGATAGATCCAGAAAGATATCCGATTCCACGCTGTCCAATCTTCCTTGTCTACTTTATAAAACGCGCTCGAAACACCCCAAGGCCTCCCTTCGCGGGGAGGCTCGGTGCCTTTTACGGGCGATTCCAATAGAAGGGATTGTTTTCCCTTATGTACTTTCTCGCCGGATAGCGTCAGGCTTCCAAAGCCTTTATGCTCCCAAACGCCCATCGTCTCCATGTCTGATAATAATTCAGAGGCCTGTACTTGCTTTTGAGACCAGGCGTATTGGAGTGAGTGTTCGTAAATCGCCTTCATCGGCATGGGAGGTAAATCGCTGTTGTCCGGGGCGCCGGGGCGACACGAAAACGTCGTGCCCATCGCGATTAGTAACCCTGCATACTTAATTACCTTTATCATCTTGTTCAAAAAAAAGAGTATTAGTTGATTCTTACGCTATAAAATCCGGAACGGGCTGTGATGAACAATGTATTCATGTCTTTTCCCCCAAACTGGATGGCAGTGGGGCGTTCCGGGACACGGATCAGATTCTTTTGCTTCCCATCCTTGTCAAATATATAAATTTGTCCGTCGGCCACATAGAGGTTGCCTTCTTTATCTACGGTGGAGCCAAATTCGCCCCACTCTACAAAGTAGTTGGGGGCCGACAACGTACCGTCGGGCGCTACCTCCATGCGTACCATGCGCTTATCGTACTCGTCGGAAGCATAGAAGGGTTTGCCGGGATAAGCTTCCAGCAGGGAAGAGCCGCGCGCCAGGTCGTACTGGTTGGGGATGATGGTTTTCCCGTCGGGAGCTACGAAACATTCTTCCGGCTTGAACGCCACGACTGTGTTGAAATCGTGAAAGTCTCGCCAGCGGTTAGATGGATAGAGGGCTTTGTGTACAGACGTGATAGAGCCCATCGGCACTTTGGGCAAGGCTTTGATGGTTTCTTCCGGCTGGTCGGGGCGGATGGAATATACCCTCGTTTCGTACGCATTGTTTCCATATCCGGCAAAGGAAGTGCCTCGCGTATCGGGATAAGTCATGGGTGTTTCCTGCTTGCCGTCAATCAGGTAGCCGGGCTGCGAGCGGTAACGGAATACCACCAGCAGATTGTCTTCTGTATCTACTCCGAGCGATAGAGGTTCCCAGGGGAAGTCGGACACCAGCGACAGAGTATTGGTATCTACCGACCAGCGGTATATCCGGCGAAAACGTTGTTCGGAGAAATAAATATTCCCTTTACTGTCTCGTGTGATACCTTCGGCAAATTCAAAACCTTTGGCCAACTGCTGCACCTTGCCGGTTTCGGAAAAGAGCGATTCCCGGCGAGGTTCCTGTCCGGTAATTACTAGTCGCTGAAGTTCCCAAGGGCGTACCTCGATGTCTTTATTGATGTCGTATACCGGATTGTCGGTTGTGTATTTAATCTGGGAATAATTGTGAAGGTTAATAAACTCTACGTTCTCGCAGTTTTCCCATATACGGATGGAATAGGGATACGGTTCATTGATACGGATCACGCGGAACATATACAGATTGGCAAACATAATATCCTTGCAGGCTTCTACCTCTATCGGCTGACATTCGGTACCTTCGCGGCTTTCTTCCTCGGTCTGGAAACAAAGTATCTTCCAGTTGGATACATTCTTGAAGCGCGCTTCGACCCGCACATGATGTTCGAGTGACATGGCATAGATGCGTGAAGGCGTCTGTGTGTTGCTTACATAGAGGCCGTGGCTTGCGTAGGTTGAAGCTGTCCAGATATCCTTGAAGGTTCCTCCTCCGTTATTGGTTACCCAAAAACTCCAGTATTGATTATCCCACGCCATATCCATTCCTTGTGCAGCTACGGGATTCGTAGGAGAACTGATGCGGGGAGTTTGCCCCTGCCATTGGCGATTTGCCGGATTTTCACCCGGAACAGGCTTGGACATACCACCGTGTCCTCCCACAAACTTGACGTCGTTTATGTATGAAGCAGCATTGGCCATCCACTTAACACCTACTGCCCGGTAATTGTATGCCCCGGTATTGATTCCTATTCCGTTCAATATGTTGGTTCCTCCTTCGGAAGATTCCAACAAGGCTTTCGGTGCACCGAAACCGCTGAATGCCGGAGAGCTTTCGGCCAAGCGAAATTGTGTGCCGAAGGGGTGCAAGCCTATCAACTGGGTGTTTGGCCTCATCCGCAAGGTTTGCGAGATGCGGTACCAGCCTTGTGGCACATAGATTACGTCATACGTGTCGATGGCTGTCTGGATGGCTTCCGTATCGTCGGCAGTATCGTCTCCTTTAGCGCCCAGGTCGCGAAGGTTTACCCATTGTGTAGTTGACGCGATGGCTGGGATATCCCTTTTCATAGCCGGTGGGAGTTTGGCGAGCGACTCTACGTCCAGATGCGTGCGGTATTCGGGTATCGCCAGCAGGTTGTCCATTTGCAGGCCGTGCATATATTCCGTGATACGGTAGGTTTTGTGGTTTACCGCCGTTTGGGTGGCGCTGCGGCGATATTTGGCTACTATGGTGGCATTAGCGCAGTCTACGTTTCGGAACGTTATCTGATTGTTACTGTTGTTTTCGTTGCTTATGACAATGATAGCTTCGCTGATGTTTTCAAAACGGCTGTTCTCCACATATAGACGGTCGGCGTAGTTGGGGTCTATGTCGAATACGACTGGTACGTTCTTTGCCTGTATATTTACCATAGCTAATCCTGATTCCTGGCAACGAAGGGCGGCGATGCGTTGTCCTTCAAAATACGAATCAATCATCACTACTTGCCAACCCGGAGAAGCTTTGGTGGTGTAAATACCGTAATCGCCTCCGAAGAAGGCTACGTTTTCCAGTTCATTGCCAATGTCGAACAGGCCGGCTTTTCCCTTTCCGGCATATACGGCTACATGGCTGATGAAACTATGCTGGGCATAATGAGTGCGCAGCGCTACGGCATGCGGATTACCGTCTCCAATACGTAAGTTAATGTTCGACATGGCGCTGTAGAAGGTACCAGCTCCAGCATCACGCGGCGTCTGCCCTTCTTCTACCATCCCTCCTGTGAACCAAAACATATATTTGGCTTTTCCCTTATCCGCCGTCACCTCTTGCTCATAACCGGGGGAGTTGGGGGCCAAGATAAACTCAGGGCGGTTCTTACCGTAACCTATCAGGCGGATAGCCGCCGGGATGTAGACGGTGTTGCTTATCAGGTATTTTCCTTCGGGAATAAACAGAATACCAAAGTTTCTCTCGCGCTTCACTTGATTGATAGCCGCCTGTAGAGCAGCGGTGACGTCTGTTTTTCCGTCTGCTTTGATGTTGTAGTTCTCAGGTGTAAAATAAAAAGCTTCCGCATCGGCCGGCCGTTGCGTGTACATTGATTCGAGTTGCACGGCGTATAGCGACGTACATACGATGCAAGCAATTACAGTGATTAAAATTTTCTTTGACATGGATGGATTATGGATTAATGAATTAGTGAATAATGAATCGTTCGGGGGTTATTATTTATTTTATTATTTCAAATAGCACGAAGTTATAGCTCACTCTTCCTTGCTAATTTGTCCATACTACTCAACTCCTTTGACTACTTATAAAAAATAAAGAGGTGTAAAATAAGAACTTATTTCCACCTCTTCAAAATAATTAGTCAATTATTGCGGTACACTGAAGTTTATTATTGTAAATGGAGCATAGTTGCGGCGGATAGTACCTACGCTTGTTCCACCACTTGCTATAGTTGCCATGGCTCCTACCCTGAAATAGTAATTACGCTCGTATTGGAAATACTTTTTATTTATCTCGTTTGTCAGGTCGAGTGTTAATGTGTAGGTTTCCGAATCGCTTATCACTTTGGTAGGTGAAAAGTCCTGGCGGAAGCCTTCTCCTCCCGGGGTGAAAGTGGTTACCTGATCGCCTACATATATATCCGTATGGGCATATAGGCAAACGTTGCTTAGGCGGACTTCGTCTTTACCGGCTTCCAGACTGAACGTGGCTTTAATGGTATTACCTTCTTTTATGATATTCACGTTCTTCACGCGGATATAGGGCGTTACCTGAAAGTCCATGGTGTTGTTGCCTTTCTTTATAACTACTTCCTCTACGAAGAAGGGGTAAAAGTTGCAGGCATTGAAGTCAATGCTGTAACTGCCGGCAAAAAACAGATCGTCGCGAAACTCACCGTTCTGCATAACTACCCTTGTGAGTAGGCCTGTGGGGTATCCCAGTTCCTGAAACTGCATGCGGGAGCCGTTCTGTATGTCGGTTTCTACCAGTTCGCCGGTCTTCACGTCACGGATACCTCCGTTGAAGGAGGCGTTCGGTTCTTCGTAATTGTCAATCTTAAACACATCGCATGCCGATAGAGCAAAGACAGCAACGAAAATTATAAATAGATTTTTTACTTGTAACTTTATCATAACATTATTGTTTAAAAGATTAACGTCCAGGGTTGTTTACTAAGCCGCTTACGTCTACGCCGGGGATATTATAGTAATAGTTCATCGTTTGGAAGGTGCGGCCTCCTGCCAGTACATCGTGGAATTGCTCCATGCGAAGGAATACGTACTTGGGAGTGTTTTCGCGCAGATCTATCAATTGTACCAACGCGTGCCTTCTGTAATTGCTGAACAAGGTGTGGTATTCGCGACGACGGAAGAGATCGCTCATCCGCTGACCTTCGAAGGCCAGTTCGATACGGCGTTCTTTCAGCACGTTTTCGAGCGTGAGAGGTATCTGGTCTGTATGTCCGGCGCGTTTACGCAGGGCGTTGATATAATTGGCGGCGGCTGTCTGATCGCCCGATCCGCTTTCTACTACCGCTTCGGCATAGTTCAGATAGATCTCGGCTAGGCGGAAGTCTATCCACGGGGTGTAGGAGCTGCGTTCCAATCCGGCAATCGTTTTATCTTCGGCCAGATACTTGCGTATGGTGAATCCGGTAGAAGAAAAGTTGGCGTCGTCGCCGCTCGTCATAGTGGCAAAGCCAGAGTAACCGCCTGAGCTTTCGGCGCCGTAGGAGTAATACATCTTGCCATCTTTACCTTCTTCGGCATACGACTGGTAAATCTTGATTTGGCCGTCTTTGGTGATCAGTCCGCCCTGCATTACGATGGTTATGCCCTTATACTTGCCGCCCGGCGTTACGATGCTGCCATGCAGGCGAGCGTCTTTGTTTTTGAACGGTTCGTAGGGATCGTCATACTTCACGAAGGGAATAGACGTTATTTGCCCGTCAAGCGGAGAATTGGTGTTGATGTATTCATTTTCTTTCCCGTCGGTGCGTGTTACGATGCCGGCGCTTTTACCGGTCCCGTCGTCAGTGTAGTCTTCGTACAGGTCTACCATTTCGAGGCTTGGCGAGAAGCGTCCCCATTTATGGAAACCGGTACTGGCTTGCGAGGGACTGTAACGAATGTCGTAGTCGTGCCCCTGGTCGTTCAGCTTGGTTCCATCTATGTAGGTTTTTGCGAATATGATTTCGTCACCCAGCGTGTTCATAAACATATCCTGATAGTTTTTGGCCGCTTCGTCGCGACTTGCGGGATTCGGCTTGTAAAGTGAATGTCGGGAATTGTCTATAATTGCCTTTGAAGCCGAGATACATTCGCTGTAGAAAAAAGCAGCTTCCGATGCGTCCATACCTACCAATTTTTGATTGGCTGCTTCGCCCGAGAAGGTGGCTCTTCCACCATACTTGGCAAGTGATGCGGCATAGAGGGCGGCTCTCGATTTGAGTGCGTAGGCCGTCCACAAGGTGGCGCGATAGAGTGGATTGCCATCGCCCGATTCAAAGTTCTCCGGCGTCGGTAAGTACTGTATGGCCTTATCACATTCGCTTAATACAAACTTCCAGGTGTCGAGTTCGGTGTTGCGGGGGATAAACAACGTGGTAGCGTCGCCACTGTAGTCGTCATCTTGTAGCCAGTCAATAATCGGAACACCACCATAACGTTTAGCCAGCGCAAAATACAGATAAGCACGGGCAAAGTGGGCCTCGCTAGCCAAACGATTGTATTTAGCTTCGCTGATAATACCTTCGTCTTTTGCCTGCTCGATGCTCTTCATAAAGATAGAAACATCCCGGTTTCTGCCGTAAGCGCTGATTTGATAAATACTTCCTCCGGTGGTACCGGTGGTATTGCCGTCGAAGAACGAATAACCTCCCGGTCCCATGCCGCTTCCGCTACTCATTACACTTTCATCCGTGTACATGGAGGCCATCACCATTTCTCCGGCTCCACCTTGCCAACCGCGACGGTTAAAGCCATAATCCGGACGGTAGTTGAAGTCTTCCATCGGTATCCCGTTGTATAAGTTGGCCAAAAGGGTCTTCAGGCCTTCTTCATTCGACAACAATCTCTCTGAACTCATTTTCGTCAGTGATTCGACTTCCAGAAAGTTGTCGCATCCACTACTTAATGTCAATAATGCAATTGACATTCCGATCAGTTTATATTTCTTGATACTTCTTATCATAATCAGATTCAATTAAAAACTTAGATTAATACCGAAATTCACAGCTTTCATGATAGGATAAGACAGACCGGCATTCCAGCTGTTTTCCTGCCTTTCAGGGTCTAAATTCCTCAAATCTTTCTGTGTAAACAGCAATAGATTTGTACCGTTCACAAAAACGCGTAGTTTGTCGATACCTACTTTATTCAGCACTACTTGGGGAACCGTGTAGCCAAGCTCCACATTTTTTAACCGCAAGTAAGCAGCGTTAGGCCTCCACACACTGATGGCGTATCCATCCGTTGTATTATCGTAATTGTAAGGTCTTCCTGCAGGATATTCACCAGCTATCCATTGTGTAGCCGGATTCAATGGATCATCTGTCGGACTGGCCGTGTGCCAGCGATCCATGAATTTTGCGTGCAAAGTAGGATAACGCCCGTATCCCCAGATATCATTCATGTGATAGTTGACAGTATAGAGCGCCGCACCTTGCAGAAGCAGGCTAATATCCCATGATTTATAACTGCCGTCGAAGGTAAATCCATATTGAAGCGGCGGATTTACACGATTCCACGAAGCGCCATCAATTCCTTCGGAGGCTCCGGAAATGTATCCCTGGTCGCCATACGCCCAAGAGGCAAATAACTGGTCGTCGCCGTTTATCCTACCGTCGCCGTTGACGTCTGTTATGCGATATGCACCCGGTAGCATCTTTGAATTACCCCGGTTGCCACCGTTTAATAGCGGAGCTGTTTCAAATTCGTTCAGCGAAGTGTACTGTCCGTCGTACACGTAAATCCGGCTTCGTCCGGTGTAGCGGTCTTCGTTTCCGTTTATCCATCTGTCCCATTGGCTGGTGAAAGGAGCCCGTTCCACATGCAAACGTTTGGTTCGTGCATAGGTAACATTAGCGCCGATAGTGTATTTGAAATCTTTTCCAATCGCATCTCTGTATTTTAACTGCAATTCGAGGCCGACATTCATATCCGAATTAATGTTTTCCTGCGGGAAAGAAGCGCCGAAGGTATTTGGTACAGACGATTGCCTGTTGGCAAGGATACCGGTATTCTTGCGCTGGAAATATTCGACGGTAGCGCTGAATTTGTTTTTCAGGATGTCAAGGTCTATACCCACATTGAAAAACTTGGCTGTTACCCAGGTCATATTATCGTTTACAACGCCCGGAGGATACATCCCTGTGGTCAATGAACCGTCGTCGAATATATAACCTCTTCGATTATCCGAAGTATAGGCTGCTAAATACTCGTAAGCGTTGCCCTGATCGCGCCCACTTTCTCCGTAGGAGGTTCTTAACTTTAAGTTATCCACCCAAGGCGCCAGGTTTTTGAGGAACTCTTCTTCGGATATACGCCATGCTACGCTGGCTGAAGGGAATAATACCCATCGCTTGCTCGGAGCGTACCGGTAACTACCGTCGCGACGTAACATACCTTCAAAAATATATTTCCCTTTGTAGTCATAATTTACACGACCTATAAAAGCAGCATACCTCCTGAACTCCCGATTTCCAGAGTTGGAAGCCGTACTGGCCGAAGCTTGGTCGAGAATATCGAATGTAAACAAGTCACTATACGAACGCTGTCCTTGCAGATTGTCGAAACGTTCCTGCGAAGCTTCAATAGCCCCCATCAGGGCGAGTGAATGATCACCGAATTTTCCTGCATAATTGGCCTGAAACTTTGTGTAACCTTTGTTGTAAAGGCGTATTTGATTCCAATAGCGGTCTACACCTCTTGTCAGTAGGTAGGTATCTGTAAAGTAGTCGTAAATATCGTGCGAGGCTTCTTTATCCGATTCATTCCTGTTCTGTAAGTCGAAAGAGCCTAATAGATTCACGCTCAAACCAGGCAAGAAAGGTGCGGTGTAGGTGAAATCTATCTGTGCATTTCCGGTGATGTTTTCATTCCGGCGGTATCCTTCCAGGTCGGGGCTTACCAAGGCAGCCGGGTTCTTGTCTTCCGGTCCTACACGGGATAAGTGCTCGGGATTTTCCAGCGTATACGGGCCCACACCGCGATCGTTTACAATAAGGCTCTTATAGGTCCAGATAAAATCTTCATGTGCCCGCTGCCTTTTGTCCATACGTCCAGACACCATGACATTCATTTTAAGGTCTTTCGTCAGGTCGGCCATTAAATTGCTTCGGAAGTTGTATCTCCGGTAATATTGAACATCATTCTTAAATAGCCCTTTGTCTTCGTTGTAACCTAAGCTGGTGTAGTAACGTACTTTCTCACCGCCGCCTCTTACCGAAAAGGTATGGTTTTGCGAGGGAACTATTTTATGCATATACATATCTATCCAGTCCGAATCCTGATATCCCGGTTCGCCGTTCCGGTACTTTTCGAGTATTTCATCGCTATACCGGGGAGCTGCGCCGATGTTTCGCTGGTATTCGTTTTCCATTACACGGTAGTCGTAAGCGCTTACCATTTCAGGCATACCGGTAGGCATTTTCATCCCGGTGAGGCCGGAATAGGTAAAACGCGCTTTCCCCGCTTCACCTTTCTTGGTAGTCACGATAATTACCCCGTTGGCGGCATTCATACCATAAATAGCTGCCGATGCATCTTTCAGTATAGAAATGCTTTCGATATCATCGGAAGTTAATTGCGCCAATTCGGAAACACCGTCACGATTACGGACAATCCCGTCTATAACGATAACCGGCGTACCAAAACCACGAATGCTGATCATATTGCCGAAATCGCCGGGTTCGCCCGTTTGCTGGCGTATAAGCAACCCGGCCATCTTTCCCTGCATATTGCTTATCAGGTTGTCGGTCTTGGTAGTGGTAAGTTCCGCCGCATTGATAGATGATACTGCTCCGGCCAACGTTTCTTTTCGTTGCGTGCCGTAGCCTACCACAATCACTTCTTCGAGCGCTTGCGAATCTTCTTCCATGGTGATGGTAATGTTGTTCGCATTGCCCACACGTATTTGTTGGGTTACGTATCCAACATAACTGACCACCAGGGTAGAACCGGTTGTTACGCCTTGTAGCGTAAATCGTCCGTTTACATCACTAATCGTACCGATCGATGTACCGCTTACCTGTATATTCACACCAATAAGTGATTCGCCGGCGCCATCGGTAACTGTACCTGTAAGCGTTCTCGTTTGCTGCTGGCTGTTCAGGGAAGGCATTGATTTATCGGGAGTGGATTCCGCTCTCGAAATAAATACTTGCCGGTCACTGATTACATACGTGTTATTAGTAGATTTGAATAGTTTGTCGAGTACCTTATCTACCGTTTCGTTTTTCACTTGGATACTAACTTTCCGGTCAGTATCAATGGCTTCATCATAATAGAAAAATACGAATTCGCTGTTTTTTTCTATTTCAGCTAAAACTTCTTTAATGTACTTGTTGTTCAACTCCAATGTTAACAGTGTAGATTGGGAATAGGCTACTTCGGCATAACTTATCCCACTACCTGTAATCAATGATAGAACAACAATCGCCATAATCCTAATGGCATTTCTATACGTAGACTTTATTAAAGGAATCTTCTGTTGATTTATCATTTGTATTGATTTTTTTGTGGTTAATGGGTTTAATTGTTTAATCAAAATTAAATGGTTGGCTTTTCAGAAAAGCCAGGTTGTTTGTTTTCTTTTTTTCCTGTTCCATAGGCATTTCTTTTATTTGTTTGTAATCGTATAAACTCCCTGATTATATTGATAAGCTATGGGCGCTATCTGAGAAATTCCTTCCAGTATCGTATCCAGCTTATCTTTCATATCTAATTTTCCCGAGAATTTCATTTGCGATACTTCGGGAGAGCAAAGGATGGAATAGCCATAATAATGAGATAAATGTTCCATAATTGCCCCGAGTGGTTCGCTATTATAATGATAAAGGCCATACTTCCATGAGATGTAGTCTTCTACTTCCACTGTTTGTATCTTTGAAATTCCATTACTGAATGAGTACATTTCATTAGGAGACAAGAGGGTTTCCGTCTTTTGATTAATCGTACGTACTTTTACACTGCCTGCAACTAATACAATCCGTTGGGCATTATTTTCTCCATAAGCCGTAATATTGAATGTAGTACCTACTACTTCTACATCCATTTGGGTTGTTTTTACAATAAACGGACGCCTTTCGTCCGGAGATACTTCTATGTAAATCTCACCATCTACATAGATCTCCCGTTTTTTCTTATCAAAATTAACCGGATAGGCTACTCGTGTACCTGCATTTACCCATATACGGCTTCCTTCGGAAAGTGTGAGCATCGAGCGTTTTCCCCAAGGAACAACCAATTGATGAAGCGTCTGTTTTTTGTCGGTCGACAACTCTTTTTTCAAAACAATTTCATGGTTGTTTATCGTAATATCTTCTTCGTTGTATGCAATTTTCGCTTCTTTTCCTCCGAAAGAAACAGGTTTATTGTCGTCAAGGTATAATTGAATATCCGTTCCTGCTTCGAGTATGGCATGGGTAGTAAATAATGGAGAGTAATTATCGATCTTATCCGGAATGATCGTTGTTATCGACAGTATAAGAGCAAACAAAGCAATCATACCCAACACGACTGAAATAAGATGAAAACGTTTTTTCTTCTTCATTTTCGCTTTGTTGGTTACCTCAATATCTACCCATAAATTGAGTATATCCGTATCTGAAATACATTCGGGACGAATCTGTACGGCATCGATAAAGCGGCAGGCAAATGCATAGTCTTCTTTATCCACCACTCCTTTCTCGATCATTTCCTTCCAATAAGCGTCCGACTCCTGTTCCGACCCTAATTGCGAGGCTATAAAATGGTTGTCTTGAAACAAATCATGAATAGAATACCGGTTGCTATCGTTTTTGCGTGAAATTTCGTTCTGCATCATATCATCTCTGTTTAGTTATACTCATGTGCTTTTTCACATGTTGTATAGTATTATCAGTCTCCTCGAATGTCTTTTTAATTTTTTGTATAGACCGTTGGATCAGGTTTTGCAGCGATTGGTAATTCATTTTCATTAGCTTACAAATCTCGTCCAGTTCCATTCCCTGTATATAACGATAGTAAATAGCTTCTTTCTGCCGAGGGGTAAGCGTATCTAATATCTGCCTCAGCCTCTTTTGCTCTTCCATCTCCTGTTCTTTGGCAATTAACTGTTCTTCGGCTGTATAGTCAATGCAGAAAACCGGCTCTATCATATCAATATGATATACGGTTTTATCCTTCTGGAAAATAGTATAGAGTTCGTTCTTCAAAGAAATAAACAAATAAGCCTGTATCTGATTGACATGTTTCAGTTTCGAACGTTTACTATATAACTTTACAAAAACATCATGGATACAGTCCTTCACTAACTCGCTATCGGAAGTAAAGCGCATTCCATAAGAAAAAAGTATCCGTACATATTTCTGATAGAAATAGGCGTAGGCTCCATCATCTCCCGAAAGAAACCTTTCCCAGAATATGGTATCCTCTTGACTATACAATCCCTGAATCATTGTCTTTCTTATGGTTAGTACATTATAGACTCTAAAACATTCAAAATATACTCATATTTTTGAAAAAAAGATGCTTACCTTCTTAAAAAAAGGTAGGCATGAAATTTTTATCAGCTAGTATGTAGCGTAACTTAGTTTAAATGAATTCCGTCAACAAAAAGACTTTTTTTATAAAAAAAGTCTTTGATTAGTAGCGTTTTAAAAATTAATAGGTAGCTTTACCGAATAATAATGCTGACAGGATTGCTGTAATAGAAAAAACCGGTATTTATGTATAAAATTATCTTTACATCGTTCTTATTCCTTACGTTGTTCAATTGTACATCCCGCCAGCCGGCGAAAATAAATGAAGAAATAGCCGTTGAAGGGGATGCTGCTCTGCCTTATGTGATGAATTTAGAGAACATACACAAAGACAAAGGCGT
>JAISDJ010000022.1 GCA_031264865.1 Tannerellaceae bacterium
CCTCCCAAACCAAAGGTATCATCCTGACCGACCACAACTACCGTGAAGTACACAAAGTAGTCAATCGCATCATGCTCCTGAACGATTGCTATCTGAACGAAATCCGGAGAAACGAAGAGTTGGATATGTATGGATACGCAATCGATCCGATTGAAAATAATAAAAACAATTATAAGTATGAATAAGATACCTGTTGTTGCACGTTTTCTCGTGCTATTTTTGAAATTACTGCTTTTCACGATTGTATTTTTGATTGTTGCCGCAATACTCGGCATACTCATTTCTTTATTGACAGGTGAGAGTATCCATTCGATAAATCCTGTCCTGTCTGTTTACGCTCAACTTATAGCTATCTTTATTGTTATTCCCTTTTTTTATTATTTTCTTGATCATAAGAAAATGGCGGATTTGGGACTATCTGTCCGGGGACATGTAAAAGAATTCCTGGCAGGCTCCGGTATTGCCGTCCTTATTATGATTACCTGTTTTGGTATCCTTTTACTATGTAATCAAATAGAGTTCGGCGTCAATCCTTTCAGTAGCGGCTCTTTTCTTTTAGGATTGGTATTGTATATAGGAGTCGCCATTTTTGAAGAAGTAATGTGCCGTGGATATTTATTGGGGAATCTGATGGATTCGATGAATAAATATGTGGCGCTATTCGTCTCATCGATCATATTCTCAGTTTTACATTTATTCAATGATCATATATCGTTGATACCGATCATAAACCTTTTCCTGGCAGGTTTACTGTTGGGCTCTGCTTATATTTATACACGCAACTTATGGTTTCCGATTGGTATGCACCTGTTCTGGAATTTCACACAAGGCACAGTCTTAGGTTTCAATGTAAGCGGACATGCAGAGTATACTCTCCTTCTCCTGAATTACCCCGAAAACAACTGGTTTAACGGAGGGCTTTTCGGACTTGAAGGCTCCCTTTTGATTACATTTTTCACGTCTATAGCCATCTTCTTAGTGATGAAGCATTATATCGATAAAAACAAAGCAAACATAAGTGAGTATAGTCTTTCTAACAATAACTCAGAATAAAGTATGATAAAGTGATGTGTAATTTTTTTCTTCTTTATTTCACTTACAGAAGATATCTATGCTCAATGGTTTTCTGAAGACTCGTTAGGACTTACCGGTATATTACCTAATACAAGAGAAATTCAACTAAAGCGGAAATTTTAAGTCTTTCGGATTTCTCCGACAACTCCAAATACTCATAACGTACACAGTGTTTTTTACGGTATTGTATGATTGTCTGAGAGAGCTTATTTAAAAGGTCTTCATTATCAATTGTAAGAATTGATTTGATTAATTCTTCCCGTTTAGTATATAGTTCTATTGCTGTCATATTATTTTTTTATCAAAGGTACGAATTGTTTGCATACGTTATTTATCTTTGCAGCAGTTTAATTAACGATTTGTGGAGGCAACATGAATCATTAACCGTTATCACACATGCGTATCTATATAATAGTGAGTGTATTGCTGTGGATGATTGTGTCTGGAGCATTCGCTCACGAACCTGACACGTTGAAAGAGGTGTCGATCAAAGAAATTGTAATTACCGAAAACCTGAAGCAAACCCGTAACAGGCAGTTGACCGTTCAATTGGAAGTAGCTGATAAGAACTTTCTGACCCAGCACTTTTCGGGTAGTTTGATGCAAACATTAGAGCATTTGCCGGGTGTGCGTTCCATGGATATAGGATCGGGGTTTTCTAAACCGGTTATCAGGGGAATGGGTTTTAACAGGGTTTCCGTTACAGAAAACGGGATTAAACAAGAAGGGCAGCAATGGGGAGCTGACCACGGACTGGAAATTGACGCCCTGAATGTGGAATCTGTGAATGTGCGGAAAGGGCCTGCTTCTTTATTATACGGTAGCGACGCTATGGCAGGCGTGGTAGAGATTATGCCGCCTGCTTCTCCTTTTCAAGACCAATTCTTTGGAGAGGCGACTTTATTAGGGAAATCGGTCAATGATTTATTTGGCGGATCACTCCTTTTAGGGATCAAAAAGGGGCGTTTTCATACCCGAATACGTTATTCCGAACAACGTTTCGGCGACTATCGCATCCCAACTGACATGATTATTTATCTCACGCAACGTATTCCGATTTACAATAAACGGCTCAAAAATACGGCAGGCGTTGAGCGTAATATAAACTGGCTGGGTGAATATAATAAGGGACGATACCGCAGTACGTATGCCATGAGTAATGCTTATCAAAAAGTAGGATTCTTCCCCGGCGCACATGGTATTCCTGATGCATCACGGGTGAAAGACGATGGCTATTCGCGAAATATCGACATGCCTTTTAGTAAAGTAAATCACCTGAAGGCCTCTACCCGTCAACAATATACGTGGGATGCTTTACAAATTCGCTGGGATATCGGTTATCAGAATAATCACCGCGAAGAATGGAGCCTCTTCCATACGCATTACGGATCACAATCTCCGCCGGATAAAGACCCGGATAAAGAGTTGACATTCCATTTAAATACGTTTAGTTCGGGGATTAAAATCCGGTTATTCGGTTCATCCGGTTGGGAACATACCGGAGGTTGGGATGTGCAATATCAACAAAATACCATTAGCGGGTATTCTTTCTTGCTTCCTGCCTATAAGCGTTTCACTACCGGGGGATTTTGGCTGACGAATTATCAGGCAACAGACAGACTTACCCTCAGTGCCGGATTTCGTTATGATTATGGAAAAATAAGAGCCGACGAATTTACAGACAACTATCTGGCGGCCTATCTGCACGAACAAGGTTATACAGAAAAAGAAATAGCCGTTAACCAGATACGTAGTTATCCGGTTAATAAACACTTCGGCGATTGGTCGGGTTCCATAGGGTTGGTATGGCAACCTACAGGCAAACATTTGTTTAAAGTAAATATGGGGCATAGTTTCCGTCTTCCCGGAGCAAATGAATTGGCTTCAAACGGCGTTCATCATGGGACATTCAGGCATGAACAAGGAGATGCTTCTTTAAACTCCGAACGGGGATGGCAACTCGACATGGCTTATACATGGGCGAGTAACTACATTACATTTAATGTATCTCCATTTATCGCCTGGTTTAGCAATTATATTTATTTGCGGCCAACCGGCGAATGGTCTATTTTACCGCATGCGGGACAAATATATCGGTATACCGGTGCCGAAGCGCTCTTTGCCGGCGGAGAAGTATCAACTAATATTAACCTCCCGTTTCATTTTAACTATACATTAACCGGTGAATATGTTCACACCTATAATTGTGATGAGCATATCCCATTGGCCTTTTCGCCTCCGGCCACGTTGAGGAATACGTTGGCCTGGAAACGGAAAAATATGGAACTGTACGCCGAACATCAGTCCATAGCCAGACAAACCCGCACAGACCGGAACGAAGACGCAACGCCAGGCGCCAACTTACTACATGCCGGGGCCACGCTGACAATACCCATTGGCGCTACCCAGGCAGAGATTACACTATCAGCGCGTAACCTGTTAAATACACGTTATCTCAATCATTTAAGATTTTACCGGAAAGTAGAGATACCGGAACCGGGGAGAACGGTTCAACTCATTATTAAAGTACCCTTTCACTGGCCTGCTTTGTCTGGTTCGGGAAGTAAATAATTGGTTATTTGCCCACTGAGTTGCAGCAATGATATCTCGCATAGCTTTGTGGCATACTCGGCGATAGACTGACGTTCTTCCGCATTCAGCAGGCTGTTTTGCGCCTCACGTAATTCAATACCGGAGAGTTGTCCCAGCCGATAGCGTTCCATGGCAATCCGGTGGTTTTCCTGAGCGGCCACTACGTTTTCTTTTTCTAATGCCCAAAGATTCAAATTGTTTTGGTAAGCCATCCATTGATTGCTCATATCCGTGCGCAAAGACAGTTCTAATTCTTGGCGGCGAAGTTCTCTGTTTTCTATTTCGATACGGGCATTCCGTTGTTCTCGTTTACGATTAAATCCGTCGAAGATAGTCATTCCTATTGTTACGCCGTAATTAAGACCCAGCCGGCGCTGAAAATCGTTCACTCCTGTTTCGGTCCAGCTTCCATTATAATTATAACCTGCGTTCAAACGCAGATACGGATAATTACGGCTTTTGGCTTTCTTTAAATCGAGTTCCGAAAGTAGTTGGTTCTTTTGCACCAACAGCAGCGTTACGTTCGTTTCCATGGTGCTTTTCCATAAATCCACTTCGTCTAAGAATGGGTTTGGATGAATAATGGAATCTTTTTGGTTGATTCTTTCTTCTACATTATCAATAGCCATCAGTCGGTTAAGATTTGTATGCGAGCGGTGTAATACTTCCAATTGGTTTAGCATCGCCGAACTATCGGCATTAAAGTCTACTTGCGCCTGTTGTAAGTCAAGCCGGGACATTGAACCGATAAAATACCGTTCTTCTACAATACGAAGGCGTTCGCGTGATAAATTCAAGGTAGAGGTAAGGTTTTGCAAACGGATTTTCTGACGGATCAGGTTATAATATTCACTGGAAACATTGGCCATAAAATCTTCAATTGTCAGGCGTGTATTCAGTTCTCCGATAGCCCTTAGCTCTTTTAAACGGCCATATTCGGCTTGTATTCCGAAGCCGTCGAATACAGTCCAGTTAACGGTTAGTCCGGCATTAGCAGTTTCCGATGCTATTCCGGAGGCGGTTTCTACCATACCGTCTTTACGTTCGTCGCGGGTATTATTAACCGTACCGTTCAGGCCACCGTTCAAATCTACCGTCGGCAAATAGCCGGCATTTCCGATAGTCGCATTATTATTGCTTATGATTTGTTCGTTACGAATGATACGAATCGAATAATTATTTTCTAATCCAATTTCAATACAACGTTTCAGGCTGACGATTTCCTGCGCCTGGGAAGCGAATGATAAAAAAGTTGCTATGCCTATATAGAATAATCGTTTCATGCTGTTTGCTCTTTCTTCTTATTTCTGTTAGTAGAGATAAAACTATACATGGCCGGGACGATAAACAAGGTAAGGAATGTGGAAACAAGCATTCCGCCGACCACCGCCGTACCCATTGCAATACGTCCGTTCGCTCCTTCCGCCGAAGCGAACACCAACGGAAGTAAGCCCAGTATCGTAGACACGCTTGTCATTAAAATCGGACGTAAACGTTGGATAGAGGCCGAACGAATAGCTTCTGCCAGACTTAAACCTGCATCTTGCCGTTGATTGGCAAACTCCACAATCAAAATACCATTCTTTGCCACAAGCCCAATCAACATGATAATACCGATCTGGCTAAAGATATTCATCGTTACCCCCGAAGCGCTCATAAAAATCAAGGCGCCGGCTATAGCCAACGGTACCGTGAACATAACAATCAACGGATCTTTAAAGCTCTCGAACTGGGCGGCAAGCACCAGGTAAATCATAAACAAAGCCAGTACAAGTGCAAACATCAACGAGTCCGAACTTTCCCTGAATTCCTTTGATTCGCCCGAAAGCGCCGTCCTGAATGTATCGTCCAATACTTCGGAGGCGATACGGTCCATTTCATTCAGTCCGTCGCCAAGCGTATATCCTTTGGCTAATCCGCTGGATATGGTAGCCGATACAAAGCGATTATACCGGTAGAGTTGTGGAGGCGCTACATTTTCTTCCAGCCCTACAAGATTATCTAACTGTATCATCGACCCGTTATTACTCCTTACATAAATCGACCTTAGATCCAATGGTGTATTTCTTTGTTGGCGGTTAATTTCACCAATTATTTGGTATTGTTTCCCATTCATATAAAAATAACCCATACGCTGCCCGCTCAAGGCATATTGGAGTGTCTGGGCGATGTTGCGGGTACTTACGCCCAGTAGTGACGCCTTGTCGCGATTGATCTCAATCCTGGCTTCCGGTTTGGTAAATTTCAGATTTGCATCAGCCATTTGAAATACGGGACTTTCATTTACTTTCAATATAAATGCAGGTAAAAATTCCTGTAACTTTTCCAAGCTGGTGGCCTGTAATACATACTGTACAGGCATGCCTCCGCGCTGTCCTCCAAAGGTAGATTGTTGCTGCACAAAACCTCTTGCGCGGGTTTCTTTCCGCACAGCCGCCGAGACCGATTCGGCAATTTCCATTTGCGAACGTTCCCTGTCTTTGATATTGGGCAGGATGATACTGATAAATCCATTCGCACCAAATGTCCGAGTCATAATGGTTTTTCTTTCGGGGGCTAACGAATCGGCTATCAGCTCTATCTTATCGGCAAAGTCGCGCATAAACTCAAATGTTACGCCTTCGGGACCGCGCATATTAATGGAGATAGACGAACGGTCTTCCAATGGCGAGAGTTCCGTGGGTATCTTCTGCCAGAAATAACCGATAGCTCCGAACATGATAGCAACAATAGGGATAGACCACCATTTTTTAGTAAGAAAAGCATCCAACCCTTTTTCATAGATATCATTCAACCATACAAAGAAGGGCTCCGTTTTACGATACAGCCAGTTCTTCTGTTCTCTCCTTCTCAATAGTTTGGTGGCAAGCATCGGTGTAAATGTAAGAGCCACAAGAGCAGAAATCGCAACCGATCCGGCAATGACAATACTAAATTCTTTAAACAAACGCCCGGTCATACCTTCCATAAACACAATTGGAAGGAATACCGATATAAGTGTAATGGTAGTAGAAACGACAGCAAAAAATATTTCATTGGAACCTTCAATGCCTGCTTCTTTCGGCGACATGCCTCGCTCGATACGTACATATATATTCTCTGTCACCACAATGGCGTCGTCTACCACCAAACCTACGGAAAGCACTACGGCGAGCATGGTCAATACATTGATAGAAAACCCTGCCACATACATCACGAAGAAAGCTCCTACCAACGAAACAGGTATGACTACTACCGGAACAAGCGTTACACGCCAGTCGCGTAGGAACATAAAGATGATGATAACAACCAGCAGGAAGGCTACATAAATGGTTTCCTGCACTTCAGCAATAGACGCCCTGATAAACTGCGTATTATCGTACACCATTTCAATGGCTACGTCTTCGGGAAGGTCTTTCTTTAATTGTTCTATACGATTATACGCTTCGTTGGCTATCTCTATATGGTTGGCACCCGGTTGAGGGATAATTATATTGATAACCATCGGCTCGCCATTTCGTTTCAAAAACGTGCGGATATCTTCCGGCGACAATTCGGCATAGCCCACATCCTGAAATCGTACGATATTATTATTGTTTTCCTTTATAATAA
>JAISDJ010000225.1 GCA_031264865.1 Tannerellaceae bacterium
TTTATCGCAAAGGAAGTAGTTGAGGCTCATAATAATCATACTCTTTCTTGCACATCAGAACTTCTTTATGACCATAATTATTATGGTATTAAATCATTTTTTGACTTTGTCGACAAACAAAAACAATTGGACTATGGATTGAAATTATATAACAATTTATTGGATGAAGAAGATAAATACTCCAAATCGGATTATAACAGAAATAGAAATCAATGGGAAGATAAAATTTCACCAAGCTATCAACATAAATCTATTGATTTCGACCATATATCTAATTTCATAAATATCAAATTCGAATTATTTTCGACATTTGAAAGATTATATTTCAATCCGGAAGTATATGAAACTACTTTTACAATACGATTTTATCGATGAATTTTAATAATAATAAATTTATAACAGATGAAAAAAAGAATTTTAGTAATAGATGAAAATATTAAGGATTATACAAACTATATTGATGCTTTAAGAACAGAGTATGATGTTGATGATTGTGGATACATTGGAACTGCAAGATACAAACTACACAAAAATAATTATGACCTTATTATTTTAGATATAATGATGCCTACGCTCGGATTATTTCCTTTAGAAGAAACAACATACGGCCTACGAACAGGACTTGTGTATTACGAAAAAGAATTAATACTAAGACCCGTATTATTTTGGTCATTGAATTCTGATTTTGAGAAAGAAATCAAAAACAAGAAAGAAAATGACCCTGATTGGAATAAAACAGGTTTTTTGTTAAAAGATCCAGATTATAAGCATTTACTTAACGGTGTTAATCATTTTTTAAAAAATCTTAACAAATAAAACTTATGGCAGGCAGTACTAACTCTTTATTAGGAAAATGGGGATATATTCTCATTTTAGGCTTTTTTCTGCTTTCTACAGTTGTAAATGTATTTTTAATTGGCGGTTTTTTATGGAAAAATTATAGTTTTTCTTCGGACTTTGAGCCAGTCATTACAACAATATTAGCAGTGTTGGGTGTGTTTATTACATTTTCGGCAATTAATATCTATTCATTATTTAATGTTCAAATAACCAAGGAAAGATATGGATTAGAGGCACTTAGAGAACTTTGTCATACGGAAATAACAGAAATGGAAAAGCTATGTAAAAATTTAAATGTTAGAGATAATGATTCTGAAGCAAGTATTCAAAATATCATACTGACTTTTTATGTTCTTGATATTGTAAATAAAAACATTTCAATTGTAGATAGAACAACTACTATTTCGAAATTTATTGGGATGATAGAGACCAAAGAAAACGAAATGAGATGTAATAATTTAAAAGATAAAGAAATAGAACTTAGAAACACTTTAAATTCCTTAAAGAAAAGGATTAAAGAACGACTAAGTCCATATTACACAGAGTTAGATAAAGAAAGTAATACAGTTTTTAAACAGGTGTACTCTAAATTAAAAGAAAAATTAGAAACAATATAAAAAAAGGATATTACTATTACTTGTTACCGTCCGCCCCGGGCAAATGTGGCAAGACTCTCGTGTCCTTCTGCATCGGCACTTTGCACAGCGAAGAAATAATTATCCTTACTGTAGGGCAGACGTGCTTCTGTTCCGTCTACATGTATTTTCATTTGCCCTTGTGATTGGTCGGTTTCACGAATCAGGACGTAATAGCCTGCCGGTTGCTTCCCTTGTTTAGGAGCCTCCCAGTGGAGAGTGAAGTAGTTGGTAAGTTCGGAAACCTCCTGCCTCACATTATCGGGTACCGAAGGAGCCAAAGCCAGATTAGCTACAGCAGACAGGTTTACACCCGTGTTCTTACGGAGGTATTCAAAGTCGACTCCTTCTATTTCATCCCCATATTTCACCCCGGTTTCTTTGATGTAGCGTGCCAATTGCCGTGAAGGGCTATCGTTCTCGGCAGAATTGTACACTCGTTCGCGCCTCTTTTCGACAGTTTCGACAAAGGGGTTGTTTTCGGAGAAGACACGGATCTGGGTGTTGTTGTGCGTATTCGTTTCGCCGGCAGTTCCATTGCCTAGCATATCGTTATTGAGTACAGCTATCAGATTTCAGTTTTCGCGGTGAGCTATTTCCGCCATGTGTTGTGCTCCGTAAAGTCCATGTTCTTCGCCGGAGAGGAACATAATCTTCAATGTAACAGGCAGGTCAACTTGCGAAAGCAGGCGGGTGATCTCCATCAGGCAAGCCACGCCGCTACCGTTGTCATTGGCTCCGGGAGCATATTCAATAGAGTCATTTCCGTCTCCAGTCCTGTTGTCGAAATGGGCGAGGAGGACAATTACTCTGTTATCGTCCGGGTTGCTTCCCTGCACGGTGGCTACTACGTTGCACAAAGTCACTTCCCGTTTAAGACGAGTCTCCGCCCCACCAATCGTATAGAACACCTTCTCCACACAAAGCCGTCCGCCCGAAGCAGGGATGAAGATTGTTCGCATACAGGAACAGTCCCATGAGGAAGGATAAACAGCGTAGCGTTTTCATATGATAAGTAGTTACGTTATAATGAACTTCAACAAAAGTACGGTTTATTTCCGTAGTTGAATCATTACCTGTCGCCAAATATTAATAATTCAACCCCCTGAATACAACTGCATTTCTAAAAAAACACTACCTTTGCCGCCGAAAAATAAATTTCGATGCAAAAAATTAGGAATATTGCGATTATCGCACACGTGGATCACGGAAAAACAACATTAGTAGATAAAATGCTCCTGGCCGGGAAACTGTTCAGGGAAGGACAGGAAGACCTGGATCAATTTCTCGACAGTAATGATTTGGAACGTGAACGGGGAATAACTATTTTGGCAAAAAATGTTTCCATTCAATATAAAGGATATAAAATAAACATCATTGATACACCGGGGCATGCCGACTTTGGCGGAGAGGTAGAACGTGTTTTGAATATGGCGGATGGTTGTTTGTTACTGGTTGATGCCTTTGAAGGGCCTATGCCGCAAACGCGTTTTGTGTTGCAAAAAGCTATCCAACTCGGGTTAAAGCCGATTGTGGTTATTAATAAAGTGGATAAACCGAATTGCCGCCCGTCCGAAGTGCAGGAAATGGTATTCGACTTAATGTTTAGCCTGGACGCTACGGAAGAACAATTGGATTTTCCAACGATTTATGGTTCGGCAAAACAAGGCTGGATGTCTGACGATTGGCAGAAACCTTCCGACAATATCTTCCCGCTGCTGGACGCTATTATAGAATATATACCCGAACCGGAAGTGCTGGAAGGCCCATCGCAGTTGCTTATCACCTCGCTGGATTACTCAAAATATGTAGGACGTATAGCAGTAGGCCGTGTACATCGTGGAGAGTTGAAAGAAGGGCAGGATATCATCTTATGTAAACGTGATGGTTCGCTGGTGAAATCGAAGATTAAGGAAGTAGATATTTTCGAAGGATTGGGACGAACGAAAGTACCTTCTGTCAAATCAGGTGATATATGCGCCTTGATCGGAATTGAAGGCTTTGAAATTGGCGAAACCATTTGTGATGCCAATAATCCGGAGCCTCTGCCTACTATTGCCATTGACGAACCAACGATGTCGATGCTTTTCACGATTAATAATTCTCCCTTCTTTGGAAAAGACGGAAAATATGTTACGTCTCGTCATATTTATGAACGTTTACAAAAAGAGCTTGATAAGAATCTGGCGCTGCGTGTTGAACCGACGGATTCGGCGGACTCTTGGTTGGTGTACGGACGAGGTGTTCTTCATTTATCGGTACTTATCGAGACGATGCGCCGTGAAGGATATGAGCTACAGGTAGGACAGCCGCAAGTTATCATAAAAGAAATAAACGGCGTAAAATGCGAGCCGGTAGAACAGCTTACCATTAATCTTCCGGAAGAATCGTCTAGCCGCATCATAGACATAGTGACAAGGCGTAAAGGCGAAATGACCTTGATGGAAAACAAAAACGAACGGATATTCCTCGAATTTAACATCCCGTCGCGCGGTATTATCGGACTGAATAATGCCGTATTGACAGCTTCGGCCGGCGAAGCGATTATCGCCCATCGCTTCCTTGACTACCAGCCCTGGAAAGGAGAAATAGAACGCCGGGTAAATGGCTCGATCATCGCGATGGAAACAGGTACGGCCTATGCCTATGCACTGAATAACCTGCAATCACGCGGCCGTTTCTTTATTTTACCGCAAGATGAAGTATACGCCGGACAGGTAGTTGGCGAACATACAAAAGAAGGCGACCTGGTGGTAAATGTCACCAAATCAAAGAAACTGACCAATATGCGTGCATCCGGTTCGGATGATAAAGTAGCATTAGCCCCCCCGATAGTATTCAGCCTCGAAGATGCGTTGGAATATATAAAGGTAGACGAGTACGTAGAAATCACCCCCAATTATATGCGTATGCGCAAAATACTACTCGACGAAAACGACCGGAAAAGACAGAGTAAGACAAGTTAAGAGTTGAGTTACGCAGGAACTTCAGAAAAACATTACGTAGTCATGAGGAAAGCATTACGATGTCTTTGCAAAGGCATTGTGATGTCTTTATAAGAACACTATGATGGTTTGCTGAAGACATCGTAATGAAAAATCAGAAAGCCCGAAAGCAGCCGGAAAATTCGTTTTATATAGATGCATGGTTAGCGGGTGTGCATATAGTTAATTCTTCCCTTCTCTTCATGTTATTTTATCAAAAGGAAAGTGCCAAATACAACGTGTTTTGGGAGGCTATCCCGAATGGATGTACAAATAAGCGAAACAGGGAGAGGGTAAAATGACTTATGACTTACGACTATTCCTCCAGTTCTTTTAATTCTTCGAGGCTTTTCAGGATAGATGCAATGTTTTTATCATATAATCTCTTATATGCCCAGTAAGTGTATAATATTGCACAAACGAACGTACAAATCATGAATGCCCAAATCAAGGCAGGTACATTTGATTTTGCATAAATGTAGATAATGGAAAGAGCTAAGGCCGGTATAACAAACAGCATTGTAATTTTCTCTTTCTTGATTTTTATATTGTATTTGTTTGTGTATCGGGCATTATTACTTAGTGTATTGGAAAAATCAATCTGCATCAAATCATATATCTTCCATAGTTGCCAAAAAAAACCAAATACACAAATACCTATCATGCAATATAGAAAATAGTATTCGAATGGATTCCTTTTTATGTCCATGCCAAGAGCATATATAATCACAGGTACTACTATCGGAAGTACTATTATCCCGAGTACCTCATAAGTCATCAATCGGCTCAAGGCCTTATTAGACTTGGTTTGTAAAAGCTCCTTTGTTACAAGATTATTAAATACTTCCTGTTTCTTTAACTGTTCTTCCAACGACGACCATCTGTTTTTTAAATCTTCTGTTTCCATACGATGTAATGTTTTTAACGATTCGACATTTCTTTTAGTTTTTGTTTGGATCGTTTCAGTTTTGTGGCCACATTACTTACTGTTAATCCTGTTATATCGGCAATTTCCTGATATGATTTCTCTTCCAAGTATAGCAGGATAATGGCTCGTTCCATTGTTTTTAACTGGTGGATAAAATGATACATTTCTTTAATTTGGTCGTTGATACTCTCCGGTTCGATAAGTACGTCTCCCAAGACAGATACCGGAACCTTTTGAGGTGTTTTCAGTTCTTTCCGTAATCCGGAGATGCATGTGTTTAAGGCAATACGGTATATCCAGGTAGAGAAACTGCATCCGTTTCTGAATTTGGGATACCCTGTCCATAAGTTACAGACCACTTCCTGATATAGATCAGCTAAAGGATACTCATCCGAAGTATAGAACGAGCATACCTTATAAATCAGCCGTTCATTTTCACGAATCATTTCTAAAAAAGCTTTTTCTATCTCTGTCGAATGTTTCATCTTATCCGCTCTTTATTTTATTAGACGTGCGAAAGAATAAAAAATGACAAGTGAATTATTATTATTTTTACACTACTCAATTAAACCTTTTCCTCTGAATAAAGTCTTAATGTGCAACTCTATTGGTAAACCTAAAAACAAAGACCATCTAAAAACATGACGAAAAGTACGAAGTGGGGTGTAATTATAGTGATAGCATTGTTTATTATCGGCATGACTGTATATCCCCGGATTAAGAGAGCGCAAACTGCATCTAAAAATGAATCGGAGATACCGCCGCCAACTATGCAAAGGGCACAGGTACTAACTATCCAGGCTGAAATCGTAAAACCTCAATCCTTAACAGATAAAGTGATCAGTACCGGAAGTACAATTCCCGACGAAGAAGTGAATTTATCGTTCGAATCGTCCGGGAAGATTATAGCGATTTACTTTAGGGAAGGTACTCATGTAAAAGAAGGTGATTTACTTGCTAAAATAAATGACAAACCGCTACAAGCCCAATTGAAAAAGCTGGAAGCCGAAGTCCCTTTAGCAACAGACAGGGTATACAGGCAACGGACATTGTTGGAAAAGGATGCGGTAAGCCAGGAAGCTTTTGAACAAGTAACTACCGAATACGAAAAACTAATGGCGGATATAGAGCTTGTAAAAGCCAATATTGCCCAAACTGAATTGAGAGCCCCTTTCGATGGTATTATCGGATTGCGTTCGGTGAGCGAAGGTGCCTATGCTACCCCTTCTACCCAAATAGCTAAACTAACAAAGATCTCCCCCATAAAGATTGAATTTTCTATTTCGGAGAGACATGCCTCTGACGTAAAGGATGGCACATCTATTATTTTCCGGATGGAAAGCGCCGACCAGATGACGCATGAATACAGAGCAACGGTATATGCCGTAGAAAGTATCTTGGAGACGGAGACCCGTTCGTTGAGAGTGCGCGCCACGTATCCGAATACGAATGAGACAATCTTACCCGGACGATATCTATCGGTAGAAATAAATAAACGGGAAATAAAGAATGCATTAGCTATTCCCAGCGAAGCCGTTATTCCTGAAATGGGGAAAAGTATCATTTACCTGTATAAAGGAGGAGAAGCCTATCCGCAGGAAATCATTACCGGGCTACGTACCGAAAGTCGTATACAGGTGCTAGAGGGTATCCATGCCGGCGATACGGTAATAACGACCGGTGTTATGCAGCTACGTACAGGTATGAAAGTAAATATTGATAACCTGAAGGAATAAGCTATGGCAAATATTTCCGAATTGAGTATAAATCGTCCGGTACTCTCTACTGTAATCGTGTTGGTTATCCTTTTGTTTGGGATGATTGGGTACCAATGGTTGGGCGTACGTGAATATCCCAGCGTAGACCAGCCGATTATTTCCGTCAATACATCTTACCCGGGAGCAAATGCCGAAGTAATTATGAACCAGATTACCGAACCGTTGGAACAAAACATTAACGGTATTCCAGGTATCCGTTCGTTAAGCAGTGTAAGTAGCCAGGGGAATAGTCGTATTACGGTTGAATTTGAACTTTCGGTAGACCTTGAAACGGCCGCCAACGATGTAAGAGATAAAGTTTCACGCGCCCAACGATATTTGCCTCGCGACTGCGACCCTCCAACCGTATCCAAAGCCGATGCCGACGCGACTCCGATTATGCAAATTGGCATCCGAAGCAGCCAGCGTTCGCTGATGGAGCTAAGTGAAATTGCCGAACTGACCGTAAAAGAGCGCTTACAAACCATACAGAATGTAAGCGGCGTGGAAATCTGGGGGCAGAAAAGATATTCCATGCGTTTATGGCTCGACCCGATTAAAATGGCCGGTTATGGCGTAACCCCCTTGGATGTAAAGAATGCGGTAGACGCCGAAAACGTAGAACTTCCGTCAGGCAGTATAGAAGGAAATACGGTGGAACTTTCCATTCGTACATTGGGTTTGATGCATACGGCAAAAGAATTTAACGACCTTATTATAAAGGAAAACAATAATAATATCGTACG
>JAISDJ010000031.1 GCA_031264865.1 Tannerellaceae bacterium
GAAGAATGGTTGCCGAGCGCTCCCTTGCATGTGTTGCTATACCGCTATTTCGGCTGGACAGACACCATGCCGCAGTTTGCCCACCTGCCTTTATTATTAAAGCCCGAAGGGAACGGTAAACTGAGTAAGCGAGACGGCGATCGTTTAGGCTTTCCTGTTTTCCCGTTGGAATGGAAAGATCCAAAGACCGGGGAACTATCTTCCGGCTACCGTGAAAGCGGCTATTTACCGGAAGCCGTCAACAACTTCTTAGCCTTATTAGGTTGGAATCCGGGGGATGGCCGGGAAATGATGAGTATGGATGAGATGATTCAACTATTCAGCCTCGAACATTGCAGCAAAAGCGGCGCCAAGTTCGATTACGAAAAAGGTAAATGGTTTAATCACCAATACCTGATGAAGAAAGACAATAAAGAATTAGCTCTACTCTTTCTACCGATATTGAAAGAACATCAAATCGAAGTCGATCCGGATTATGTAGAGAAAGTAGTTGGCCTGGTAAAAGAGCGGGTAACTTTTGTAAAAGAACTATGGGAACAATCCTCCTTCTTTTTTACCGCCCCAGCCGAATATGATGAAAAGGTAGTAAAGAAACGCTGGAAAGAAGACTCCGCCGCCCAACTGACGGAACTCACCGAAGTCCTTCGTACACAGGTTCCTTTCGATGCACATAGTACGGAAGAAACCGTCAAAGCCTGGATTGAAAGCAAAGGATATCATTTAGGAAATATAATGAACGCCACCCGCTTAGCCCTGGTAGGAGAAAGCAAAGGGCCGCATATCTTTGACATAACAGAAACATTAGGAAAAGAAGAAACCATAAAAAGGGTTCAACAAGCAATAACAAAACTTAGTTGATAGTTTGACAGATAAGTAAGTAATGTATACATTAGCTATTCACCTTTATGCACTCATTGTGGAGTTATTATCACCTTTCCATAGGAAAGCGAGGATGATACGGTTCGGGCAATGGAAAACCAACGGTATACTTCGCGATAAAATAGACCACAATGCCAAATATATATGGTTTCATGCTTCTTCGTTGGGGGAGTTTGAGCAAGGACGACCTATGATGGAAAAAATAAAGGCAAACTATCCGCAATATAAAATCCTGCTTACCTTCTTTTCTCCGTCGGGATATGAAGTTCGTAAGAATTATTCAGGCGCAGATGTTATTTGTTATCTTCCTTTCGATACACCCTTTAAGGTGAAAAAGTTTCTTCGTTTGGCAAATCCATATATGGCAATCTTTATAAAGTATGAGTTTTGGGCTAATTACCTGACGGAATTAAAGAAGCGGAATGTCCCTACCTATATTATTTCAGCCATTTTTCGTCCGAACCAACTATTCTTCCGATGGTACGGAAAGCCTTACCGGAAAGCGCTTCATTGCTTTAATCATCTGTTTGTACAAGACAAAGCCTCTTCCGAATTATTGGCCAGCTACGGAATAAATCATGTATCAGTAGAAGGAGATACCCGTTTCGACCGGGTGCTTGATGTACAAAAGCAGGCAAAGCCGATTTCTCTCGTCGAGCAATTCATAAAAAATAAGGAAGGCGAAAAACAGTTTACATTGGTTGTAGGAAGTTCTTGGCCGCAAGATGAAGAGTTTATCATCCGGTACTTCAATGAACATCCGGAAATGAAACTGATTATCGCTCCTCACGAGATAGACAGCGGCCATTTACTGGATATCCATTCCCAGTTAAAACGTCCTTCGGTACGCCTTTCGGATAATACCAGCGAACAACACATCGCCGGTAAAGATTGTTTGATTATTGATAGCTTCGGATTGCTGTCGTCCATTTACCGGTATGGAGATATCGCTTATATTGGCGGTGGTTTTGGAAAAGGCATTCATAATATTCTGGAAGCAGCCGTATACGGTATCCCTGTTCTATTCGGCCCGAAATACCAGAAGTTTAAAGAAGCCAAAGATATCATAGCTATCGGCGGCGGCTTCTCCGTATCAAACGGAACTTCCTTTCAGGAAAAAATGAACGAACTGTTAACCTATCGTCACCTATTGAAATCAGCCGGACAGGCAGCTGGTGACTTCGTACAGAATAATGCCGGTGCAACCGATAAAATAATAGCACAATTGCCATTATAAATCCAATGTCGTTTAATTAAACCCAGTCGCTTTCTTTGGAGATTGGAGACAATTCCTTAAGGTTAATAAGATAAGCCTTTTCTCAAGAGGCGCCTACCGTTTTTGAGTAGGATGCTTACCTTTTTAAAAACGGTAGGCATGAAATTTTATCGGCCAATGCGGTTCAACCTGGTAAGGAACTCACTTAACGAAACAACATCGTACCCATAAGTAGGTATTATCAATATTTTTTTTCCCTATTTTGAGTGATTGTATGTCTTAGTTGCTCCCACTATTTTTGCACTTGAGAATTAACAAATTTCAAGCAAATACAATAAAACACATGAAAAAAAGCCAACTGATCTTTGCAATCTTACTGAGTGCTATCTGTTTATCATCTTGTAGTAATGACGATGATGATGAAAAACTTTCCGGAAATGTAAATAAGTACGAGTATCTCAATGCAACATCCTATACAGACTGGGTCTATTTCTCGTTCGAAAAGGGGGAAATAAGAACCGTGACGGATTATAAAAACGATCTGTCCTGGGATATAGCCTTCCATCGTGGCGACGTTCGTTTGAATGGAGGTGATTCGGGAAAGGGTGCGGGAGCTGCTATAAATACAAATAAGACAGAGTGGAATTTGGTAACCGAGGCTCCGTCGTCAGGATATATTAGCGATAAGATGGGGACAATAACTACGGCATTCACCGGAACAGGAATAGAAACAGAAGAACAATCCTTCTCGCAAATCCTTGCCACATGGTTAACGATTGATACAAGTAATCCTCCCCCGGTATATACCTATCATAACTGGGTATATATTGTAAAGGCGGCTAATGGGAAATATGTTAAATTGCAGATTTACGATTATAAGGATGCAAAAAATGCAGCAGGCGCTTACATTAGTTTTAAATATCAGTATAATGCAAGTGGTTCTTCCCAATTTGAATAACTAAAGCAAGGCCTGTTTGTTCAGCCATATAATAAACAAATCGATGAGAATTATCTATCTGCTGGTTCTTTTGTTGGCCGGTTTTCATATCCATGCTCAAAACAGTGATTTATTAATCGAGGCAGATGAAAAATTAGTTGAGTTGGATCAGGTTGTTGTTACGGCAACGCGTATCGAAAGGAATCTGAAAAATGTACCCATAGCTATCCAGGTTATCAATAATAAGAACATTGAAAAAATGCAGGTTTCAACGATGAGAGACTTGCTGGAGTATGAGTTGCCGGGAATAGAGTTTACCAATAATGGAGGATATACCAATATAAATATGCTGGGTTTTAGCGGCAAATATGTCTTGTTTCTGGTTGATGGAGAACGTATGGCCGGAGAATCTTTTGACAACATCGACTACAACCGGATCGATATGGAAAATATTGAACGGATAGAAATAATAAAAGGAGCATCCTCCTCCTTATATGGGTCGAATGCGGTAGGAGGGGTTATCAATATAATAACCAAAAAACCATCCCAACCGTTCAACGTGCAAGCCGCTGCGCGTGGAGGCAGTGAAAACGAACAAAATCAGAATCTTTCCATCAGTTCTAAACAAAAGTGGGGATGGCTAAACCTGACAGGGGCATACAAAGCACGTGATCCATATCTGCTTCATGACGCCTATGTGGCCGGTTATAAAGATTACAGCATAACTCCTAAAGTCTCTTTTAATTGGGGTTCGAAGTTGGAACTGGAAGCTAAGGGCGGATACTATTTCAAAGAAAGGAATCAAGGAGGTATGGATGGTAAAAAGATGCGAAATCACTTTTACGACTACTCCGGCGGATTGAAAGGAACCTATTCCATATCGGGCGAACAGCACATAAGCGTTTCCGGAAATTACGACCGATACGACAAATATAATTACTACAAATTACTGAACGAAAAAGAAAAGAATTATGAGAACGAACAGATCCGTTTCAGTACATTATATGATCGTATGATTGCCGGAAAACATTCGTTGGTAGCCGGCATTGAATATTTCTCGGAAGCTCTTATGACTTATATGTTCGAAAGCGATGGAACAAACGAAAGCAAGAACGCGCAGACTTACTCGATATTCGCTCAGCAAGACTGGGCGTTAAATGATAGGATAACATTCGTCGGCGGACTTCGATACGACTATCATTCCCAATTTAAGGGGCATCTTAGCCCGCGTCTCTCCGCCATGTATAAACCTGTTGACAGGATAACATTGCGAGGCGGTTATTCAGGAGGCTTCAGGTCTCCTACTCTTAAAGAACTGTATACCGATTGGTTCCATCCGTATGGGGGTGGTTTTCAGATTATAGGAAATAAGGATATGAAAGCCGAGTCTGGTAATAATTTTAACTTTTCGGCAGAAGGTATCTTTGGGAAAACGCTGTTTACCGCAATGGTTCAATATTCCGTTATAGGTGATAAAATTGATAATGTATGGGTCAATAACGATACAACACAATACATTAATATAGGGAAAGCAAAGATTTTCGGTTCGGAATTTTCTATTTCCCATACGTTTAACAACCGTATACATATAAAAGGAACATATGCTTATGTACACGACGATTTGGGGAGACGTTCAACCATCCGTCCGCATACGGCAACCTTACGGGCAGATTACACCGCTTCTTTCTTCAAGAGCTACAACCCTGCCATCTCTTTTAGCGGCAAATATTTCAGTGGTATGGATATATACGCAACAGGGGATATAACAGAAACCGACGACGAAACCGGAATCGATAAGGAAGCCGATAAAGAATATAAAGTCCGTTATGATGCCTATTCCATCTGGCGACTGACGCTAACCCAACCGCTGCCTTTTAATCTTTCATTACATGCCGGCATCAATAACTTGTTCGACTATAAAACTAAATTTTACAGTTTTTATTCAAGCATATCTCCGGGCAGAACCTTTTATATCGGACTGAAATGGAGCCTGAAGTGAAGAAGAAAAAAACATCCCGTCGTATGAAAAAATGGCATAAATGGCTGGGGCTTCTGTTTGCCGTTTTCATGTTTCTGTTTGCCCTGTCGGGCATATTCCTGAATCACCGGCGGGCCATATCATCGCTAGACCTGCCACGTTCGGTTATGGGAAGCGCATACGGCTATGATAACTGGAATCAGGGAGCTGTCAGAGGCGGTTTCAAATTATCGCCGGATTCTATTCTGCTTTACGGAGGGAATGGTATCTGGCTGACCGATTCTTTACATTCGAAGTTTACTCTTTTTACTAAAAGTATAAAAAGCGGCGCTGATAATGCGATTATCAACAACATCGTAAAGACCTCGTCTGGCGAGATATTTGCTGTCTCCACGTTCGATATTTATAAACTCAATCCATCTTTGGGCGAATGGATAAATCTGTCTAAGCTCATTGATAGCAGAGAACGTTTTTCGGATATTGCCGTGCAAGGGGATTCTCTTGTATTAATGACCCGCTCGCATCTTTATATCTCTACAACTCCCTATACCGGCTTTAACAGAATAGAGTTGCCTGCTCCTGAGAATTATAAAAAAGAAGCCTCATGGTTTCGTACCTTATGGACACTGCATAGCGGAGAGCTATTTGGCATGCCGGGCAGAATCATCGTCGATATAATAGGGATTTGTACGATTGTACTGTGTGTTACAGGGATTATCTTATTCTTTTTTCCGAAGTTAATTAAAAGGAAGAAGAAGAAAGGAAAAGAGGTAAAAGGCGCTATCTCCCTTTTCAAAGCTTCATTGAAATGGCATACTAAATTGGGAGCATGGTTCTTTGCTATCTTCTTGCTTGTTGTTGTTTCCGGTATGTTCTTGCGTCCTCCGCTTTTGATTTCCATCATCAGGGGCAAATCAAAACCAATACCCGGAACGATGCTGGACAGCGAAAACCCATGGCACGACAAGTTACGATGCCTGCGATATGACAAGGCTGAAGAAGAATGGATATTCTATTCCTCCGACGGTTTTTATCAAACGAAATCGTTTGGCCTCAAACCTCAGAAGTTGAAAAAAGCGCCTCCTGTAAGCGTCATGGGAGTTACTGTTTTCAATCAGCAGGATAGTATTAATTGGATCGTAGCATCTTTCAGTGGGATCTATCAATGGAGCAGGCAGACGGGCGAAAGTTTTGATTTCCTTACAGGTAAACCTTATCAACCCAAGCGTGGTGGAATGCCGGTTTTTACAAATGCAGTAGGCGGGTATTGTGATGCATTTGTGGGCGAAACGATTGTTTTCGAATATGATAAAGGCGCAAAGGTATTGGAACAGGAAAAACAATTTTCACCCATGCCCGATGTTTTTCGCCAAGCCCGTATGTCTTTATGGCATTTGTCGCTCGAAGTTCATGTAGGACGTATTTACACGTTCTTGCCGGGCATTATAGCCGATCTGTTTGTATTCATTGCCGGAATCTTATCTCTTGTTGTTTTGATTACAGGATATATCATTTATCGCAGTCGTCAAAATACAGCATAGAAATCATTTATTGCTCTCAAGGGGAATTTACCTACATATGGCTATAAACGATGATACATGAGAGGAAAAAATCCCAATTCTTAGGTATTGAAACAGTTTTTAAGAACCTGTAATTTTGCAATTGTTTAATTTCAACATAATACTTAATACTAAAATTAAAGCAAACATGAAATTTAGATTACATTTCATTATGATGGCTGCCACATTGTTTATGGCAGCATGTGGCAGTGACGACGACGATTCGACTCCAAATCTTGCACAAGACATTGCAGGTACATATAAAGGTTACACGGTAGCTGAGTTCAAATATACTGCCATACCGATGACGACACCTGGCGAAAGCATTTCTTTAGCAGCAAACGAGAACGGTACATGCAATATTTCATTCGAATCCGGTCAATGGGGTAAATTCACGATGTCGGACGCAGTGACGTCGCTTAAAAACAATGTTTATACGGTTGAAGGCAGTGGAAAAACCTTAATGGGCATGGATCCTGCCTCACAAAAAGAATATGAGTGTACCATAGAAGGGACTATCAGCAAAGACAAAAAAACAGTGTCTTTCGTTTTTAATGTTCCCTCTGTAATGGGTGGGCTTAAAATAACCTTTACCCTGGGCGACGCGCCTGCCAATAAGGTAATAGCAGGTGTATATGAAGGCTCGTTGGATTTATCCGTGTCGGGACAGAGTGTCGGGACAGAAGACGAAAGCAAAGTTACCATCAAAAACCTTGAAAATGAAAAAGTAGAAGTAACGCTGGCTGCATTCAGTACCGAAGGAGGGATGGGTTTCAGTGATGATATTGTGATAAACGACGTAGAAGTTGCAGCCGTAAGTGACGGATCGTATACCGTATCTGCTACAATAGATACCACCAGCGGCTCTACAAAAGTGACCGGAAGTATGGAAGGAACAATCAAAGAAGGTAAAGCGGCTATCACCTTTCTATTGAAACCCGGGGCTATGCCTATGTTTATTACGGCTACATTTGCCAGTAAATAAGGAAGATGAGATATCGTTCTTTTCTAAAATCAATCCTGCCGGGGATGGCAATACTTTTGTCGTTCCCGGCTTGTGATGGGATATTGGATGGCATATATGATGATCCATTGAAAGAAAATCGAAAAGAATTTGGATTTGTAGAAATAGATAAAGAGAATAATTCCGGAGTCATTTACATCAATGCTACGGATTATACCCGATGGACCTATATCAATTTCCATACTTACACCATAGATTCGTTGGAGATTACGGAAAACAAAAGCGAACCCGAAGCCTGGGACATCGCCATCCACCGCTACGATGCAAAAACAAACGGAGCGTCTGTTCTCGAAACAGGCTTTACCGGATTACCCACACTCAGAACCGGCGGAAGGATACCTGAAGGCAATTATATCGAAGATGTATGGACTGAGAATAAGATTATCACTGATATGTCCGGCATGATGGAAGGTAAATTAGAATATGCCCAATCATTCTATAACACCGAACTTTCCAAATGGTTGTTTGTAGATACCGGCACGATGCCTCCCGCTTATAATCCGTCTAATAAAGTGTATGTCGTAAAGTTGAAAGACAATACCATTGCCGCCATACGCCTTCGTAATTTTATGGACGCATCCGGAGTAAAAGGGTATATGACGGTAGAATATATTTACCCTCTTGAATTTTAAACAATCATCCATATGCAAAAAATACCGGCAATAATGTGCTTGCTGTTGGGTTGCCTTCTGTCTGTTCCGGTTTTCTCCCAACAGATTGTTAAGGGAACCGTTTTCGGAGATAATGAAGTATTATCAACGGATTCCGGCGAGCATTACACCTTGTCTTTACCTATAATAGTTGTAACGGCAACGCGTACACCTAAGCTATTGAAAAACGTTCCGATCCTGACAAAAGTAATCACAGCAGACGAAGTAAAGAAAGTAGACGCCACGCATATAGGCGAATTATTACAATCGGAATTGCCCGGTATTGAATTTTCTTATTCCATGAACCAACAAGTGTCGCTCAATATGCAGGGTTTTGGTGGAAATTCGGTTCTCTTTCTTGTAGACGGAGAACGCCTTGCAGGCGAAACGCTGGACAATATAGATTACAGTCGCCTTAATTTGGATAATGTAGCGCGTATAGAAATCATAAAAGGAGCTGCCTCTACACTTTATGGTTCCAATGCCCTGGGTGGCGTGGTGAATATAATAAGTAAAGACGCTGTCGATCCATGGACGGCAACGATCAATAGCAAGCTTGCCGCACACAATGAACAGCGGCATGGAGGAAACGTAAGTTTCAATACAGGGCGCTTTAGTAGCCTGACCAATGTACAGCGGACTTCCATAGATAGTTATGAAATGGCGAACAGCGGAGATTATAAAGAAGTATTCGGCAGCCGCACATGGAATTTCAAAGAACGCCTGCAATATACTCTGAACGACCGGATGAAGCTTACCGGCCGCGCAGGATACTTTTTCAGGGAAAGGGATTTACAAATAACCGGCAAGGATCGTTATCGCGACTTCAGCGGAGGAATAAAGGGAGATTATACCATCAATGAAAGAAACAATCTGGAACTCGCTTACTCTTTTGATCAATACGACAAAAGCGATTACTTCACAGAAACGAAAAACGACATACGAGATTATAGTAATGTGCAACACAGTATAAGAGGATTATACAACCATTCCTTCACCCCGAAAAACATTCTGACGATAGGAGGAGATTATATGCGCGATTACCTGATGAGCTACCAGTTTAAAGACAACGGAAATTACCGGCAACACGTAGCGGATGTTTTTGTACAGTCAGATTGGACGCCTTTCGATAAGTTTAATGTAATAACAGGTTTACGCTACGATTATTTCTCCGAAAATAAGATCAACCGGATTTCACCCAAAGCAGGATTCATGTACAGAGTAGGACGCTGCTCGCTGCGGGGTTCGTATGCTGCGGGGTTTCGGGCGCCTACGCTCAAAGAAATGTATATGGATTTCGATATGGCCGGCGTATTCATGATTTATGGAAATCCCGACTTAAAGCCCGAAACGAGCCACAACTTTACGCTCTCCACCGAATACACCAACAGCTATTACAACTTCTCTGCCACCGGTTATTACAACCTGGTAGAAAACCGCATTACAACAGCATGGAGCCAGGCGCTGAAAGGTCAACTATATGCCAATATAGATAAAATCACGATTACAGGCGCCGACGTTAATGCCTCGGCAAAATTCCCCTGTGGTATAGGTGCCCGCTTTTCTTACATTTACACGCACGAAACGATTGAAAAAGGGCAGCCTTTGGTATCGGTAACACGTCCACACACAGCTACAGCCCGCATAGAATACGGTAAGTCGTGGAAAAATTACGGCTTCAATCTCATGTTGAACGGACGCTTCCTCTCGAAAGTAACAGCCGATGAATATACTGGTATCACATCGTACGAAGAAACAATGAGGGTTTCTTATCCGGCCTATACGATATGGAAACTCAGCTTGTTGCAAACTATCCGCAAAGGGATAAACCTTACGCTGGCTGTAGATAATTTATTCAATTATGTTCCATCGTACTATTATTTCAACTCGCCTTATACAACAGGGGCTACCGTTTCAGCAGGCATCTCGTTGGATATCGATAAATTATTCAACTAATAGATAAATTACAATAGTGTTATGAGTAAGAAGAAATTAATTATTATGGTCCTTGGTATGATCCTTGTTGTTGGAGCCTGTTGGTTTGCATGGAGCAAGCTGGCGTCTACTACCCGGATTGCCTTGGTCAATTTTCAGCAATTTCAGGTAACAAGTATTGTCAGGGCTAATGATGATACATTTATAACGTACGAAATTGTTCCCTTGGAAAAACTTCGTAAACTGAAAAACTACGACTGTGTACTGGCTTTTGGGATGGGATTGGGTATCTCAGCCGAACAACGTGAAATCATACAAACAACAGCCGACAGGGGAACACCCCTGTTTGTATATGCCGCTACCAATCCGGAAAATGACATCTGCAATATGGATAGTGTACAGCGGGAAGACATCTCGGCTTATCTGAAAAATGGCAACAAAAAGAATTATGGCAGCATGGCGCGATATATCCGCCGGCATATCGATAAGAAAACATTTTTTACAGCTCCAGCCGATTCGGTTGTGGAAAGCGCATCGGATGTTCTCTATCACTTAAACGAAAACGTTTCTTTCCGGCAGGTTGATGAATATGAACAATACCTGAAACAACAGAACTGTTACAAAGAAGGAGCCCCCAAAGTAGCTATCATTGGCGGCTTGAATGATCCCTTCAGCGGAAATCGTGACAATATAGACAGTCTGATCGTTTCCCTTCAACAGGCAGGAATGAACGTATACCCCGTTTCATCGGCCATGAAGCGTATAGAATTTCTGCAACAGATACAGCCCAACGCCGTTGTATATTTTGCTCATGGACGAATGGCGATGGGGCAAGCAGACAGGGCGGTAGAATGGCTTAAAGACAGGAACATTCCTGTATTCTCACCTCTGACGATACTGCAAACCAAAGAAGAGTGGATGGAGAACCCGAACGGTATGATGGGAGGATTCATGTCGCAAAGCATCATTATGCCTGAACTGGATGGCACTATTTATCCCTATGTTGTAAATGTGCAGGAAGTAGATAAAGAGGGTCTGTACCTATTCAAAGCCATTCCGGATAGACTAAGGAATTTTACACAGATTGTGAGCAATTTCATCTCCCTGAAAAGGAAGAACAATGCCGAGAAGAAAATATCCATCTACTATTTTAAAGGTGCTGGACAAGAAACTCTCACTGCGCAAGGATTGGAAACAACGCCCTCCCTCTACAATCTACTGAAACGATTGAAGGAGGAAGGCTATAGGGTAGACAATCTGCCTGCAAGCGAACAGGCGTTCGAAAAGCTCCTCATGACACAAGGTGCCGTTATGAGTACCTATGCCGAAGGCGCTTTCGATGATTATCTTAAAAACGGCAAACCGGCTTTAATAGAAAAGCAGGAATATGAATCGTGGATAAACCGCTCCTTGCCGGAAGAACTGTATGCCGATGTAACAACTACCTACGGCGAAGCCCCCGGCGCTTACATGCATGTGAATAGAGAAGGAAAGGAATACTTGGCAGTAGCGCGCATCGAACTGGGAAATATCGCTTTACTGCCTCAACCGATGGCTGCGCTTGGTGGAGACGCTTTCGCCATTGTTCACGGGGCCAAAGCAGCGCCTCCGCATACTTATATCGCTGCCTATCTATGGTCGCAATATGCGTTTAAGGCAGATGCCATGCTACACTTCGGAACGCACGGAAGCCTTGAATTTACCCCTCAGAAACAGATTGCGCTGAGTAGTAACGATTGGCCAGACCGCCTGGTAGGAACAATCCCGCATTTTTACTATTATACGATTGGTAACATTGGCGAAAGCATGATGGCCAAACGCCGTTCGTATGCTACGGTTGTTTCATACCTTACCCCTCCGTTTATGGAGAGCGAAACCCGTTCGCAATTTAGCGTGTTGCAAAGTAAGATTCAAGACTATTACAAAACAGACGAGCCGATGCAACCCAAAGCTTCTCTAACCGTAAAAAAGATAGCCGTTGAAATGGGGTTGCACCGCGAATTACGCCTCGACAGTATACTATCCAATCCATATACGATGGAGGAAGTAGAGAAGATTGAAAACTTTGCCGAAGAAATTGCCAACGAAAAGATGACAGGCCAAATGTACACCACCGGAATTACCTACGAACCTGCTAAAATCCATTCGTCTGTACTGGCAATGAGTGCCGATCCAATAGCCTATAGCCTGGCCGCATTAGATAAACAGCGAGGAAAAGTAACCGACCAGCAATTAAAGAACAAGTCTTTCTTCACCCGCCGTTATTTAGATCCGGCCAAAGCATTGGTCAATCAGGTAATGAATGGTAAAACGATAGATAGTGCTTTTATCTGTAACGTAGCCGGTATCACACCGAAAGACCTGGCAGAAGCGAACAAAATACTGACTCCTCCGCGGCAGGGAATGGCCGCCATGATGCAAGCCTCGTCATCAGCAAAGGGAGGAGGCAAACCTTCGGAAAGTTCAGGAGGCGGCCATCCGGCATGGATCCCTAAAATAGGAAAAAAGCCGGATGATGTAAAAACGCCCAAAGCAGAAATGCCCAAGCAAACCGAAAAGCCGAAACAACCTGAATACACTAAAGAACAAAAAGACCGGGCGCGTGCCATCGCAGAGGTAGAACGAACTATCAACAACATACTAAACTACCAAAACGCTTTACAGCAAAGCCCCGAAATAGAAATGAAAGCTATCCTCAATGCGTTGTCAGGAGGCTATATTATCCCTTCGTCGGGTGGTGACGCCATAGCCAATCCAAGTGCAGTCCCGACAGGACGTAATCTGTATTCTATCAATGCAGAGGCTACCCCTTCGGAAGTGGCATGGGATAAAGGTGTCTCACTAGTAAATGCCACGTTGGAGCAATACCGGAAACAGCATGGCGAATACCCTCGAAAAGTAAGTTATACTTTCTGGAGTAGCGAGTTTATAGAAAGCGAGGGTGCTACCATTGCGCAAGTTTTATACATGCTGGGAGTAGAACCTGTACGAGACGCCTTCGGACGGGTATCCGATATTCGCCTGATTGCTTCCGAAACGTTAGGTCGTCCGCGCATCGATGTAGTTGTGCAGACGTCCGGACAATTCCGAGACCTGGCTGCTTCACGCTTATCTTTAATCACCGAAGCGGTAGAAATGGCCGCTTCGGCTAAAGGCGATACCTACGAAAACTTTGTATCATCCGGCGCCACCGAAATAGAACGTCAATTGGTAGAACAGGGCATCGCGCCCAAAAACGCACGGGAAATGTCTACCCAACGTGTATTCGGAGGTATCAACGGCATGTATGGAACGGGTATTCAGGAAATGGTGAAAAGCGGAGATAAGTGGGAAAACGAAAAAGAAATTGCCGAAACCTATATTCATAACATGAGCGCTGTTTATGGAAGCGAAAAAGGCTGGGGTGACTATCAGGCAGGTCTGCTCCGAGCTGCTCTCCATCATACGGATGTAGTGGTGCAGCCGCGCCAGAGCAATACCTGGGGAGCTTTGAGTCTCGACCATGTGTTTGAATTTATGGGTGGTCTTAATCTGGCCGTACGCGATGTTACGGGTAAAGACCCTGACGCTTATTTTGCCGATTACCGCAACCGTAACAATGTGAAAATACAGGAACTGAAAGAAGCTATCGGCGTAGAATCGCGTTCGACAGTCTTTAATCTGGCCTATATCCGGGAAATAATGAAAGGCAAAGCATCAAGTGCGGCGCAGATAACCGAAGTAGTCACCAATACCTATGCCTGGAATGTGATGAAGCCTGATGTTATCGACCATGAAATGTGGGACCGTTTATATGATGTATATGTAAAAGACACCCACAAACTGGGCATACAGCAATTCTTCAAAGAGCAGAATCCGCAGGCCATGCAGGAAATCACCGCCGTAATGATGGAAACGGCCCGTAAAGGTATGTGGAAAGCCACAGACCAACAGTTGATCGACATAGCGCAGCTTCATACTGATTTGGTGAAAGAGTTTGGAGCGAGTGGTTCGGGATTTGCAGGTTCGAATAGCAAGCTTCAGGATTTTATCTCCCGGAACTCTTCCTCTGAAGATGCGGCTGTGTATCAGCAACAACTTCAAAAGATGAAAGTTTCAGACGCTTCTTTCGAAATCAATAAAAGTGGCACCGTACTTAAAAAAGAAACGGTTTCCTCATTTGAGGATGGAGAAAAAAATTCATTGAACGGAATTGTATCTGTGGCAATTGCACTTGGCGCTTTTGTGGTAATCATGATGATTGTGAGGAAGAAAAGAAACAATAACTAATGGAACTTATCATCCAGCTATTGATGCTGTTCATCCTGATAAATTGTATCCTGAAACTAAGTTTCTGGAAACCTTGGCAGGCAGCTCTGTTCAGTCTTATCTGTGCCGTCTTTATCGTTTGGGCGTGCCGGTATGCCATCCTCCAATCCAAAACACAGTTGGCCGATTATCTGAAAAACAGAAAGGTGATGCAAGACGCAGCTGTATTAATTACAGTAGAATCGGCCCTTTGCTTTGCCTTTTGTTTTGCCGCCCTGCGTGAACTGTTCGGCAAGAAAACAAAAAGATGGGTACAACCTCTATACCGGTATCCGGGACTGCTGATTTTTCCGGTATTATTCTACCTGCTCACACAACTGATCTTTGCTATGCCGGGAACAGATTTCACAACGATCTCATACCTTCTGGCTGCCGGTGTATTGATAGGATTACCGGCATTGGCCTATTGGATGAGATATCTGTATCCGGAAAAAGAACTCAGACTGGAAATACATTTCCTTGTTAGTCTTTTTGTTTGCATTACAGGCCTTATTACTACGGTGGATGGGAATGTTACTTATGCCGCCGTGGAAAAACCGCTGGACGGGAAAGCCCTCGTTTTATCCTTCACCCTCTTTGCTGCGGCCTTTCTGGCCGGTTATTTGTGCGACAAGGCAAAATGGATAATCAGGCGGAAGAAAGAATTGAAAAATAGAAATCAACTAAAAATAAAAGCGTAAAAAATGGAAGTTATCTCTAACCTGTTGTTCTGGGTGGCAAACAGCCTTTTGATCCCTGATATTATTATCCTGTTGGTGCTTTTTGCCCGCTCACTGTTATTGATTGGCGGCTTCTACAACCAGTTTATGGTAAAGCGACAGAATGACAAGAAGCTCAATGATAAAATAAAGAATCTGAATTTAACATCTATCGATTCATTAAAAGCTGCTTTGCCCGAAAAAGACAATTCATTATTCATAAGATATATGCGGGATTTGCTGACCACTCCCCCTAGTGAAGCCTACTGTGATTTCCTTATTTCCAATTTTGAAAATGAAGCAGAGAAAGATACGTCTCTATCTAAGCTACTGGCAAAGATGGGACCTGTATTAGGACTTATCGGGACATTGATAGCCATGAGTCCGGCGTTGGTCGGTCTGTCAACAGGCGATATTTCAGGAATGGCCTATAATATGCAGGTAGTATTTGCCACAACGGTTGTAGGGCTTGTAGTAAGCGCTATCGGCTTAGTCACCCTCCAGTTTAAGCAACGCTGGTATGCACACGATGTAAACAATCTTGATTATGTATCAAGAATTCTAACCGATAAACAGCTATAGCCATGAGAAACAAACAAAGACGAATCAGTAAATTCTCAAAAGAAGAAGATGCCGATCCGCTAAGTGTTATCGTAAATCTCTTCGATGTAGCGATGGTATTTGCCGTAGCCCTGATGGTAGCTATGGTAATGCACATGAACATGACGGAAGTCTTCACCCAGGAAGACTATACGATTGTAAAAAACCCAGGGAAAGACAACATGGAGATAATCACCAAAGAAGGAAACAAGATAAATAAATACACCCCCTCCCAAGATCAATCTTCATCTCAGAAAAAAGGCCGTAAAGTAGGTATTGCCTACGAACTTGAAAACGGAGAAATTATTTATGTACCGGAATAATAATAAAATATCCGTATGAATCTGCGTATTCTGTGTACTATAAATAGGAACAGAGAGTATTTAAGTAGTTGTTATTGATCCTTGAATAATGGGTTAATTATTTCTATATCTCCATCATTGGGAGCTGGTTTTAATCCTAATAGTTTGGCTATGATGAGGTATAAGTTTACATTGGGCATAACGGGGAGTTCTACATTTTTCTTGAATGCAGGGCCTGCTGCGTAGAAGATGGCTTCCATTTCGGGAGCAAAATTATCATATCCGTGAGTTGCTGCCAGTCGTGGACTTGATTGAGGGCGGAATTGTACATACGTCCCTACGTGAGGGATCACTACGATATCGCCAATCCGCGGGTTTTTACCATAAACGAATCTTTCCGGTATATCTTCCTTTTTATAGACTTCTATATGAGGGACCTTTTGCAGGATAGCCATTGCGCTGTCCGTGTATGTTTTTTTAGGATATAAAAAGGTTGGAACTCCATCGAATACGTAATCGAAACTATCCCGGGGGAGGTAATCGTTCAAGTTGACGTATTTATCGGGATAGTAAGTAGCCATACCATGGTCGGAGAGAACGATGAAGTTTATCTTTTTAAAGTGCTTCAGTTTACGGGCTTCGGTGAAATAATAATTCAATACGCTGTCCAGCTTTTCCACCATCGCGTACGTAGCGGAGGAATCGGGCGTAGCATAATGCCCAATGCCATCCGGTTCTTCAATATACCACATGATGAGATGGGGGCGGGTATCTTTAGGTAATTGCAACCATGAGACAACAGAGTCTGCCCTGTTGGTATAAGGTACTGATTTATCATACGATTTACATATAGAAGGCCACATTCCCTGTACGGGGGCTTCGCTTCCTACCCAGAAGAATATGGCTGACTTTACTCCCTGCTTCTCCGCTGTATTCCATATAGGCTCTCCACCATAAAAGTCGGGATTGGTAACGGCTTCGTTATTGCCTATCTGGTAAACCTTATCCAACTCGGAGGCATAAAAAGAATTGTTTACCAATCCGTGATGGTCGGGATGCAATCCGGTAGCTAGTGTATAATGATTGGGAAATGTTACACTGGGAAAAGAAGGGCGAAAAGCTGCTTTTACGCCTACCTTCGCCAATGAATCCAACGTAGGTGTATGGGCTATTTTCGTATAATCGGAACGGAATCCATCTAATGACAGAACAACCACGTACTCACCCAGCGCCTTTTTAGAAGCGCATCCGGTAATTAATAAAAAGAAGCAAATACCCAATGAAATCAATGTCTTATACATACAATAAAAATATTTGAGTTGAAAAAAAGAGGTTTCACAAAGATGATGAAACCTCTTATATGATACATTATTCAAAAGAACCCAGTTATCAGAAGATATATTTTACACCAAACTGCATTTGCCAGCGCGAAGCCTTTTCGGTATAATCCTGGAATGTTTCGGTAAGACTATTATTCATGGCATATTTCAATGTGTAATTATTATTCTTGTTGGGACTTTGTTTTACTTGCAAGAATTGATACTGCGGACTGCTTGCACTGCCGGAGATAGTGGTTTGTTGTACGCCCCAGTTTTTATTTAGCAGATTAAGGAAATTCGCAATATCAAAGCTGATGCGTAGCGTATGGGAGCGTCCGCTTTTCTGGAATACTTTAAAGTCGTGATAGATACTCATATCCAATTGATTTGCAAAAGGAACGATACCTCCGTTGCGTTCGGTATATTCACCTCTGTGTTTGCTCAGATAAGGGTCTTGTTCGATAAAGGCATTCATGGCTTTCCATGCGTCTTCTTGGCTATCGAATCCGTCGGCTGTCAGATGGTCTTTCACTTCGTTAAAGTCTCTTGGTACATATATTAAATCATTTGCAGATTGAGAATCACCATTGGCATCGCCGTTATAGCAATACGAATAGCGGAAGGGGCGGTATCGTTGATAAATTAAGCCGAAATTGGTAGATGTATTCTTGCTCCAGTTGGCTGTATAGGAAGCCGACAATAATAATCGCCCGCTGGTAGAACCGGCGCTGAAACCAAGCTCTTCGGCATTGCTATCCAGTGCTGGTCGGTATCTCCAGGCGGATGTTGCAACAGAAGACGTTCCGTCTGTTACGCTTTTGGCTATACCTACCGTATACGAACCATTCAGATAAAGACCTTTCATTATTCCGTCGTTAAATGTACGCTGCAACTGGAAGGTGGTATAAAAGGAATATCCTTTGTTGGTATTGCGTAGCATCACAACATTGTTAGCCGCTCTATCATTTCCATCCATATTACTGTAAAGACCGTCGTAAACGGGACGTTTATTACCCTCTCCACCGTCATTTACAAATTGATCGGTTTTATACAAACCGATATTGTCGTGATAAATCGCATTGAGGTCTTTGGAATAAAGCATTTCTACCGTAGCAATCCATCCGTCGAGGAACCGGTAATCGGCGGCGATATTACTTTTCCATAAGTTCGGATATTTGAAGTCCGGATCCGTAATGGCTATATCGGCGCGTGTTGCAGCACCTTGCGCCGGTTTGTATGTATCAAAACTACCAGTGAATCCAAGTGGTGCAAGATTATCAAATTCTTCAGGCGTACCTTTGCCATTCCGGTATAAACTTAAATCTCCAAACAACACGCCGTTATTACCTGCCTGGTTGCTGATCCACACATAAGGAGGCGTACCTGAAAATAATCCGGTGCCTCCGCGAACCTGTAAAGAACCATCTTCAAAAGGTTTATAATTAAATCCGAAACGGGGAGAAAATAACGGTTTGGCATTCGGATATTTGGATACATCGATCTTTATCCCGTCGCGATAGGTTTCTGATGCTACCCGGTCATTTGAAGGAAGGTCGGTCATAAAGAACGGAACATCTACCCGCAAGCCCAACGTCATATTCAGCCTGTCGTTTACTGTCCATTTGTCTTGCGCATAAAGTCCTAACTGGAATACATTTATTTTGGCAAACGGGAATGTATCGCCTAATGTATATTTTTGTGTATAATACTGAGATCCTGTCGTAGCAGAATTAGTAATACCTGTAACTGCCGGCGCAAAACCATAATCAGCCGGATTGTATTTACGGACGTCAAAACCTTGTATGCTACCGTTATGGCTGTTCATATAATCCTTTGTAGCCAATACATTGAACTTAAAGTCGTCTAAAGAATTAAATACCCATGCACCGGGATAATTCTGGGCGAAACCATTCTTAAACGCACGATAGTCGCTCTGTGTACCAACGGTTATCTGGTGTTTACCCAGATTCATAATAAAATTATCCTGAATTTGCCAGATATCCGTATCTAATTGGTTATTATATGAATTGGCTTCTGTGCCAAATGTAGTATAAGCCTGGTTATTTCCGTTTAAGATATCTACCTGCGGGAAGAAACCTCCGTCCATATCGCGAAAATCACGTAGTCTGGAATAACCCACTTTAAAGTAATTACTCATTTTATCATTAATCGTTGTATTTAGATCGGCCATCCAGATATTAAAGTTATTGTTTGTACGATAATAGGACGAAGAGAAAGGGATAGCATACTGATTGGGGCCACGTCCGTTAGTTGGTGCCCCCGAAGTAGAGGGGTTGTTGGTATTAAAAGATTTCAGATAATAATATTTCACACTCAAGGTGTTTTTAGAATTGATATTCCAGTCGAGCCGGGCAGTAATACGGTCGGCCTCCGTATTCTTTTTATTTACATTATATGTACCGGGGTTGTAATTCAAATTATCATTTAAAAACGTTGATAAATCTTCCAGTACGGTAGCATCGACTACCGAATTTTCGGTTGTATAGGTAATCGGCTCCTCCTGACGATCCATTTCGGCATTGACGAAGAAGAATAATTTATTCTTAATAATCGGCCCTGATAAGGTAAGACCATACTGGTGGTTTGAAAATTCGGAAATAGGCTCAATCCTATCTTTTATACGGTAACCCATCATAGACGGACTTTTTGTATAGGTATAAACAGAGGCATGAAATTCATTAGAACCCGATTTGGTAACCGAATTGATACCTGCTCCGGTAAAGCCGCCATTCCTTACGTCGTAAGGAGCAATCATTACCTGCACCTGCTCCAGAGATTCAAGGGAGATGGGTTCCGTTCCCGAAGCTCCTAAAGAAGAGCTTAATCCGAATGAATTATTAAATGAAGCACCGTCTACCGTAATATTATTGAACCGGTAGGAAATGCCGGCAAAGTTGTTTCCGCTACTCATTGGCGTAAGCTTAGTAAAATCGTTGAGTGAACGGTTTAACGTAGGCAGTTTATCCATTTTGTCGCGCGTAATGATTTCCTGGGCGCCGGTACGGTTTCCGGATATAATTCCGTTGCGGTCGGCTACTATTACTATTTCGTCGAGCGCTTGTGTATCTTCACGCATGGTAATATTCAGTCGGAATTCTTCACCTAAAGCTAAAACAATACCGGTGCGTGTTTCCTGATTATACCCGATATAGGTATAATCAACGATGTAAGGTCCTCCTATGCGGAGATTCGTAAAGGAATAACTTCCATTTGTTTGAGTAACTGTATAATACACTGTTCCGGTAGGAGCGTGTGTTGCTTTGATATTAACTCCTATCATCGGTTCGGACAAACCGTCTGTTATTTTTCCACTCATGCTTGCGGTGGTTACCTGGGCTTCCATGGTAAAAAAGATAACCAGGAGGGAAAGCGCTGCTAAAAATAATTTTCTTCTCATGATACGTTGTAGTTTTTTTTATTTAATATAGTGTTGTTAACTTTTTTTGTCACGCAGTTTGCCGGCAATGTCCTGATGATGTTGGGCTAATTCATTTTCACCAAGGTAGCGATATGCTTCAGCTAAATATGCGTGAGCAGAGGCATGTTCCGGTTTTATAGTCGTTGCTTTTTCCAGATCGCCTACAGCTTCTTCATAATATTTAAGCAAGATATGACATTTGCCACGGTTATAACGTGCTTTAAAAGAAGTAGGGCTTAATCCGACAGCTTTGTTAAAACAAATTTGCGCCGCATAATTATCTTCTAAATCCAATAAGGTTACCCCTTTTCTTATCCAGGCATCTGTAAAATCAGGACATAGCTTTAAAGCTTTATCAAAATTACGTATGGCAGCGTTAGGGTCTTTTGCTTTTGTTATACATTCATTACCCATAAGATAATATTCCCGGGCATATTCCATTTGCATCTCTTTTTGTTTATAAAGTTCATCGCGCAGCTTCTTTATCTGTTGCTGTTGCGTATTGATGCGTTGTAGTTTGAAACGGACTAATCGTTGCGCTAATGGGTTTGTCAGGTCATTCCGCTTTCCTATAGCAGCTACAAAATTTTCTACGGCTCCTTTTGTGTCTCCTTTATCGAACGCATGAATAGATTGTGCATATAACAGTTCAGCTTCACTTTCCCGTAAAGCAGCCTCGATTAACCTTTGATCATTAAATTCCTGACTAAAAGCAACAATTTCTTTCCTTACAAAAATATCCCGCATAGTTATTTTCCCCTTCAATACCAATCCCTCTAATGCAGTACATCGGCTTAATGCTACATAGGTTTGTCCGCCGGCAAAAACGCCTCCAGTTAAATCTACTACTACACGGTTGAACGTTAATCCCTGACTTTTATGAACCGTAATTGCCCAAGCCAAACGGATCGGTAATTGTTGGAAACTACCCATGATTTCTTCCTCTATCCGCTTTTCTTTCTCGTTGTATTTATATTTATAATTTCGCCAGGAAGTTGGTTCTATCAAATATTCTTTTCCATTTTCCAGCAAGGCGAAGACATGGCCGTCTTCGTCAATTCCGGATATGATACCGATTGTTCCGTTTACCCAACGACGCTCAGGGTCATTGTCAATAAAAATAACCTGAGCTTGCTCTTTAATAGACAAATGCAATTGAGTTGGTAAAGATGATTCCGGAAAGTCTCCTTCAATAATGCCTTCACAGATATATTCTTCTCCGGGAAGTTCGGATAATTTCTTATCATTGATGTAATCTACCTGGTCGCGCCGAGTAGCCAACGTGATATACATATCCTCGTTTTTAGGCGAAAAAGAAGGAAAATAACGGGCATTCAGTATAGCGAGCTCCTGATTATGTGCTGTATTGCTCCGTATCTGGTCTAATATATTGATAAATACCGGGTCGGTTTGGCGATACGCTTTTTGCAATTCTATCGGAACCAGATTGATCTCTTTGAATACACGAGCGGAAAAGAAAAACGGACTGGCGTAAAAAAGACTGAGTATTTCTTTTTGATCGGGAGGAACAACAGGCTCTAATTGAAATATATCTCCTACAAAAAGGAGTTGTTTTCCTCCAAAAGGCAAGCGCATATTGCCGGAAAATACCCGTAAGATACGATCAATGCAATCAATAGTATCAGCTCGTACCATGGATATTTCATCAATGATAATCAATTCTACTTCCGAAAGAAGTTTGCGATGTGATTTCTTATATTTGAAAAAATCAAAAATCCGCTTGTCTTTCAAACTTAAATCCGAATCGTCGGGTAACATAGGACGAAATGGAAGTTTAAAAAACGAATGTAAAGTAACTCCTTCAGCATTGATAGCAGCAATACCGGTAGGAGCTAATACTACATGCTTCTTTTTTGTATGTTTACAGATATATTTTAAAAAAGTAGATTTACCGGTTCCAGCCTTTCCTGTAAGAAATACCGATTGACGTGTATATGTAATTAGTTGCAGAGCATCCTGAAACTCTTTGTTGTCCGTGTCAAGTTGGAATTCCAAGGGAAAGTTAACTTAAGGATTTACATATATCCAAGCATCGGCGTATTTAGGATTTTTACGGAGCTTAGCCATATAAGCATCTGCTTTCTCCCGGCTGGAGAATTTATCTGCATAAACACGGATTTTATTTTCACCCGTTAATTTATTGGCTCTCTTGAATACCGAACGATCCATACCAGCAAGGTATACATTGGCTTGGCTATTTGTATTTACGCTGCTTACAATTACATAATACGTCGGCATATTGTTTGACGCTTGTATACCCATACTAGGTTTTGAGGAAATTAGGGTTGAAGCGGAAACTATTTCGACAGGAATAAAACTGGCGGTATACGCTTGGGTATCTATATCTTTTACGGGAGTAGATATAATCAGAAACAAAGTAATAGCCGCCGCCACGGATGCAATCCCGCGAAGTATTTTCCGGTTGACAGGAATGTAAAATATATCTCTCCGTGCTTTTTTTTCGTCTGCAAGAAGAGCTTCTTCCTCTTCGCGTTGTAAGGTATGTAATGTTTTCAAATGAAAAGAGGTCAACCCATAAGATTCCGTACTGAACGGATTCGTCTCATTCGACCGGAAAATGATCTCTCCTTCTCTCCCGTTACGGAATGTACCGATAGCACCTAACGAAACAGTCATCCCATTATGCAGAATTTCTTTTATTTCGTTCACGTCATCTTCGAGCATACGATAAGCACGCTGGTAATCGACGCTATATTTTGTTATATAAGATTCTACCAGCAAACCATCATTATGCCTTATCGTTGGATTAAATGTAATTTCCTTATGCATCGGATGAAATGAATGATCATTCATGCGATATGAAGCGGAAACTGTTTGTAATACAAAGCCTCCAAGCCGTGGTACAGTTACAAAGTCCTGTACCATCAATAATCTTTCAAGATGCGATACAATCCTTAACATATGGCAAATATAGAATTTAATATTAGAATAACAATACCGAAAGGTAAAAATTTTATCTATAAATTACCTTTAATGGTGGTTTTCATAAAACTAATTGTAAAGACTATCTTTCTTTACACGGATTACTTTTCCGAACTCAAACAACTTGTTCATATCTACTTTCTTTGAGTTACCCACAATCATATAAACTACGGTACGGCTATTTATATTATCCTCATAAAAGCGAACGACATCATTCATAGACATTTTCGATAAATTGTCTATCAGGGTTTCATTCGGGTCGGATTCATATCCTTCATTTATTAAAGAAGCGATTTTTCCCGGAATTTTTCTGAAAGCAGGATAGTTATTACCGGATTGGTTAATCAGTGCTTGCTTTACGGCAGGCAATCGTTCCGGTTTAACAGGCATTTCATTGATAAGTTGATCCAAAACGGTAAGAGCATCTATTGTCTTGTCATTTTGTGTAGAAAGCATAGCTGTAAACTCGCCCGGTTTTTCTTTATGATTTAAAGGCAGGAGAGAAAAGCTACCGCTCGTCCGGTAGGCAAATGAGCGGAATTCACGTATTTCCTGAAACATTAAAGAAGACATATCTCCACCGAAATAGCCGGAGAAAAGTTTGGCAGCGTCACGCGAAGATTCATCTTTAACGGAATCACCCAATACATAGGCATAAATAATGCTTTGTGAGGCATCCGGCATATCACAGAAATAAACGAGAGGTTCGGCATATTCCTTTTTCGGACGATAAACAGGCGCTTTGGATTTGATTACTACATGGCTAAGATTCAACTGTTCTTTGATATAATTACCAACCGTTTCAACAGGAAGAGTACCACAGTAGTATAAATCACATTGTACCTTTTGTGCATTTTTGAAAACAGCTAATAAATCTTCTCCTTTCATTTTTTTAATGTCGGAAAGGGAAAGCTTATTCAAATAACTTGACTTCTTACCGTACTTGATTTTTTCAAGTAAAGCAAGCGCTACATTATCTGTCGATTTAGAAAAGGTTTTTTTTATCACTTTTTCTTCATCAGCTAGTTGCTTAATTTTTTTATTATCGGCTTTCACATGCTGCATAAAAGAAGAGACAAGCGCCAATGTTTCATTGAAATTGGCATCGAATCCACTTATTTTGATAATAAACCGATCATCGTCCGCATCAAAAGAAAGCGTACTTCCTAATGTTTGTAATTTCCCGCGAAAATCATCAAAAGACAACTCGTCTGTTCCCAAAAGAGGAAGATAACTTGTTAATTGAATCAATTCCGGTTTTTCTATTTTACCGATACCGAAAGACAGGTCTAATGAGAAAATATCATTGACGGGATTTGCAGACGCATATAGTTTAACAAGCGGTGAAAGAGGAAGTATCTTTACATCCTGTTCGAAATCGAGGAAACGAGGCGTTATTTCCTTAACCGGCAATTGTTCCAAACGGTTGGCATAGGCTGAAGATGCTTCCATATTTTTGGGAATGATCGGCTGGAAATTGGGCTTAGGCAGATTATCTTTCGGGTATTTTCCGGTTTTCTTTGTAACATACAAATAGTTGTCTGTAAAGTAGCTGTTAGCAACCCTTACAATATCATCCTTTGTCAGCGCATTGATATGTTCTATTTCTTCTAAATAACGATCCCATGATTTTCCTTGCGAAAATAATGTTATCATTGCTTCTGAGCGGGAATTAATATCTTCCAGTTTGGATACATGTTTACGTTTTTGTTCTAATTTCAGGCTGTTGAATACATCTTCACTGAAATCTCCATTCTTAATTCTTTTAACCTCATTTAAGACCAATTCTTTAGCGTTTGCCAAAGATTGAAAAACAAGCTTGGGCACAGCTATAACTCCTAATATGCCGGCGTCATTAAAACTTTCATTGATTGTCATGGCAGCCATCAGCTTTCTGTTTACCATTAACTTATCAAGGTATCCGGTACCATTTGAATTATTAAGCAAGCCAATAACAATATTCAATGCAACCTGATCCGGATGATTGGCCGGAACACCACGAAAGGCAAAGCCGGCAGCACTGATCAAAGGAATAGGAAAACGGACGGAGAATTTTTCTTCTCCGTTGAAAGGCGGTATCTTTACGGGTTCTTTTGCAGGGATTTCTCCTTTAGGTATACGGGAAAAAGCAGTTTCAAGAATAGAGAGTGTTGTTTCAGAGTCGAAATCACCGCTAAGAATCAGTCCCATGTTAGATGCCACATAATATTCCTTGAAGAATTTCATCATCTCCGAAAGCTGTGGATTCTTTAAATGCTCTGCACTGCCTAATATCGAATAAACATAGGGGTGAGGTTGGAAAAAGCGTTCCATAAACTTTTCCATTGCGTCCCATCCCGTGGCATCGCGATACATATTTTTCTCTTCATAAACGGTTTCCAATTCGCTTTGGAACATCCTGAACACAGGATTTAGGAGCCTTTCACTGTTAAGCTCAGCCCACTGGGCGATGTATTTAGGAGAGAAAGTATTCAGATAAACCGTATAGTCATAAGATGTACCGGCATTTAAACGTGTCCCTCCGTATTTGGATATCAAATGATTAAACTCATTAGGAATCACATAATCGGAGGCTTTTATACTTAATTCATGAATCTCTTTCTGGATATTCAGACGCGCTTTGGCATCTGTAGTAGAGGCTAACTCATCATACTTAATAGCAATGGAATCGAGCAGCATTTTTTCGGCAGCATAATCCGTTGTACCTATCTTATCCGTCCCTTTAAACATCATATGTTCAAAATAATGGGCTATGCCGGTGTTAGGAGTGTCTTTTGCTCCGGCTTTTACCACAACGGCTCCAAATATTTTAGGTTGGCTATGGTCTTCATTTAACCATACAGTCATTCCATTACTTAATTTGTGTTCTTTTACCTGGAGTGATTCGGATAATTGTTCAGATAAGATATTTGTACTAAATGAGAATAGCGCCACGATTATTAAAAGTTTCATGAAAAAACAAATCAATTTTTGAATGACAAAGATATTCAATTATTTTAGTCTGAAAAGAGAAAAAACGCTTGAATTAACAAAATCTTTTACATTTCCTATATATATTACCTTCTTTTTCGGGAAAGTTCTTGTGGAATTCGTAAAATGGTCCCATCGTTTTATTAACTGAATGGGTGAATAAGTAATCGTTCGGTTATTTCTTTTTCATTATCTCACCCAGGTGGTACATCTATTTCACCTAGGTGGTATAATTGTCTCACCTAGGTGGTATACGTGTACCACCTGGGTGGAAAGATAAAAAGCGTATCATAAAAACACGAAATATATGCGATCCAATCAAGAATAGTTTTAAACGAACCGTAAGATGTTGGTACCCGATGTTTTTACCAAATGAATTGAACGATTAATAAACCAAGCCCCACAGAAGTAATTGTTGCAATTAATCCCGGAATCATAAAGGAATGGTTTAGTATATATTTTCCGATATGCGTGGTACCTGTCCGGTCGAAATTGATGGCGGCTACAATCGTAGGATAGTTTGGAATAAAGAAATATCCGTTTACCGCCGGAAAAAGAGCTATTAATATATGAGGAGATATACCCAAAGCAATGCCTAAAGGAAATAAAGCTCTTATCGTGGCAGCCTGACTGAATAGCAAAATAGACATAAAGAATAAGGCCAATCCAAATAACCAGGGCATCTCCGTTACAAAACTTTCTATCGAACCTTTCAACTCTGCCATATTGCCGGCAATAAAAGTATCACCCATCCAAGCAATACCAAAAATAGCAACGACAGCTTGCATACCCGCCGTAAATACGGAACCTTGCGTTGCCTTTAAACCGTCAGTCTTGGTGATTAATAAAATAAGAGCGGCTGCAGAAAGCATCAATATCTCAATGATAGAAGCCATATTCAACGGGGTGGCCTTTCCGTCTACCATAAAAAGCGGACGGAGCGACTCGATAGAACCAAATAAAATAATGCCGGCAGTAGCAATCATAAACAGAATGATGGAAAGTAGGGCCGAACGCTTGTTTTTTACATCGGTACTTTTATGACGTGTATGATTAAATTCTCCCGAAGCGAGGCGGCGCTTATATTCAGGGTCGTCTATTAATTCTTTCCCTACATGCATCGAATAGAATGCGCCGGCCAATACGCCTAGTAAAGTGCAAGGTATTGTTACTACCAATATATCTATGAGTGTTATATTGAAACCGTTATCTCCCAACATACTGAGTAAGGCTACCGTAGCGGCCGAAATCGGACTGGCAGTGATAGCCTGTTGAGAAGCAATTACAGCTATACCTAAAGGACGTTCGGGACGTATGTTGGTTTCTGTAGCTACTTCCGAGATGACAGGTAATACGGAGTAAGCTACATGTCCGGTCCCGGCGATAAACGTAAAGAAGTAAGTTACCAACGGACTTAAGAGCGTAATTTTTTGCGGATTTTTACGTAGTAATTTTTCTGCCATTTTCACCATCAGGTCTAATCCTCCTGCTGCTTGCATACATCCTGCCGCCGCAATAACAGCAACAATCATTAACATCACGTCGATAGGCGGAGAAGTAGGTTCCAGTCCAAAACCAAAAGTAAGTATAGCTAACCCCATTCCTCCGAGTACACCTAATCCTATACCTCCCAACCGAGCGCCCACGATGATGGCTATCAAAACAAAAGTTAATTGTATCAGCATTGTAATAGATCAATTTATAGATAATTGATTTAGTTGCAAATGTACATTATTTATATAACACAGATTCTTTCGAAAGTGTTTACTATAACAAATAACTAATTTTAGCAGAGGAAAAAAATAATGTTTTTATATCTTTGTCGTTTAATATGAAGAAGCAGAAGAGAAAGTACATGACTTCAAAAGTAAAGAAAAGTATCATATTTGGATTTTGGATACTGTATGTCGTTATATTTTCAGTAGTTATTATTACATTTGCCGCAATAGCAAATGGCTCTATTGGCTATATGCCTCCGGTAGAGCAGTTGGAAAATCCGATAGATAAATACGCTTCCCAGATTATTTCGTCTGATGGAAAAACTTTGGGGATTTACGCCCATAGCGAGGATAACCGCATTCATGTAAATTATAATGAATTATCACCCGATTTAGTAAAAGCCCTTATTGCTACGGAAGATATTCGTTTTGCCAGTCATAGCGGGATAGATGTACAAGGGTTATTCCGTGCTGTTATAAAGAGAGGTTTGTTATTTCAAAAGAATGCCGGTGGAGGTAGTACGATTACGCAACAATTAGCAAAGCAATTGTATTCGCCCAGCGCTGATAACTTTTTTGAACGTTTGCTACAGAAACCTATAGAATGGGTGATAGCAGTGAAATTGGAACGTTATTACACAAAGGAAGAAATTATAAACCTGTACCTGAATAAATTTGATTTTCTGTATAATGCCGTAGGTATACAATCGGCATCCCGCGTCTATTTTGATTCTACTCCTAAAGGATTAAAAACAGAAGAAGCGGCTATGCTGATAGGTATGTGTAAAAATCCTTCCTACTATAATCCGGCAAGGTATAATGATCGTTCGAAAGGACGCCGTAATGTAGTATTATCGCAAATGGAGAAGGCTGGTTATCTATCAAAAGCCCAATGTGATTCATTAACTGCGCTACCGCTTACACTACATTTCACTCGTATAGACCATAAAGAAGGATTAGCGCGGTATTTCCGTGAATATCTTCGTATGACTATGACAGCTAAAAAACCGGAACGTAAAAATTATGCTTCCTGGCAGTCGCAGAAATTTCAGGACGATTCTGTTTCGTGGGAAATAAATCCGTTGTATGGTTGGTGTAATAAAAATAAAAAGGCAGATGGTTCATTCTATAATATTTATACCGACGGCTTAAAGATATATACTACAATAGACGCCCGCATGCAACAATATGCGGAAGAGGCCGTTCGCGAGCATATAGGCGGAACTTTACAACCTGCTTTCTTTAGAGAGAAAAAAGGGAGTAGCTACGCTCCGTTCTCCCGTACACTTTCCCAGGATGAAATCGATGGCATAATGCTTCGTTCGATGCAGCAGACTGATCGCTACCGAGGATTGAAAAAGGCAGAAGTAAGCGAAGCGGAAATTCGTAAAGAATTTCAACAGCCGGTAGAGATGACGGTATTTGGTTGGCAGGGAAAGATAGATACGGTTATGTCGCCTATGGATTCTATCCGATACCATAAAAGCTTCCTTCGTTCGGCTTTCGCAGCAATGGATCCGCATAACGGGTATGTGAAAGCATATGTGGGAGGCATAGATTTCAATAATTTTCAGTATGATATGGTGAATGGAGGGCGGCGCCAGATTGGTTCTACGATGAAACCATTCCTCTATTCATTGGCTATGGTAGACGGCTTTAGCCCGTGCGACCAGATGCTTCATGTGCCACAACAATTAATGGATGAAAATGGACGACCATGGTCGCCAAGTAATGCGGGAGCCAAAAGGGTAGAAGAAATGGTAACGATCCAATGGGGATTGCAAAATTCTTCCAACTGGGTAACCGCTTATCTGATGAAGCAGTTGTCGCCTTATATATTAGTTAACTTATTACATTCTTACGGATTGAAAGGGCAAATAGACCCGGTAGTTTCCCTTGCTTTAGGAACACCCGACATATCCGTAGGCGAGATGGTAGGGGCCTATTCCGTATTTGCCAATAAAGGGATTCGTGTAGAGCCTATGTATGTTACACGTATCGAAGATTCTTTTGGTAATACGGTAGCAAATTTTAATTCTCAGATGAGGGAGGTACTAACAGAAGAAGCGACGTATAAAATGTTGCATATGCTTAGGAGCGTTATGGATGGGGGAACAGGTAGCCGTATCCGTTACCGTTATGGGCTTCGCGGGCCAATGGGAGGTAAAACAGGTACTACGCAGAACCATTCCGATGGCTGGTTTATGGCTTTTACACCCAGCTTAGTGGGCGGTTGTTGGGTAGGAGGCGAAGAACGTTCTATCCATTTCAATACCATGAATGAAGGGCAAGGTGCAAGTATGGCCTTACCTATTTACGGGCTTTTTATGCAAAAAGTATATGCCGACCAGACGCTTGGCTATTCGGAAACAGAAGATTTTGATGTTCCTCCACAATATGCCAATCCTTGTAAAGACCATACGGAACAAGAACTTTTAAATATCCCTACCGATATAGGTGGCATTGATAAAATGTTTGATTAATTTTCTCTTTTTTTCCTATTTTTTGTTCCTTTTTTCCTATATTTGGGAATTGTTAATCTTTTAATTCAAAGTATGTATGAACCGCGAATCCATTATTCGTCATTTAACGGAGACGGAAGGTGTCTTTGATTTTATTGTTATTGGAGGGGGAGCAACAGGCTTGGGTGTTGCTCTTGATGCAGCTACACGAGGATATAAAGTCGCTTTATTTGAACAATCTGATTTTACAAAAGCAACTTCCAGTCGAAGTACGAAATTAGTGCATGGAGGAGTCCGCTATTTGGCGCAAGGGAATGTTTCGCTTGTATTGGAAGCATTACGCGAACGCGGAATATTGAGAAAAAATGCACCACATTTAGTAAAAGACCAGCGTTTCCTGATTCCCTGTTACCGATGGTGGGAGGGACCCTTTTACTTCTGCGGGCTGGTAGTTTACGACTTTATGTCGGGTATCTTGCGATTTGGCCGTTCGATGTGTATTGGCCCAAAACGCTCCGTAAAGACGATCCCTAACCTTCGACGGGAAGGGTTAACCGCCGGCATTTTGTATCACGACGGACAGTTTGACGATTCTCGTTTAGCTGTAAATATGGTGCGTACGGCAATAGATGCAGGAGCGTGCGTTTTAAATTATATGAGGGTTATCAATCTGTTGAAAGAGGATGGAAAAGTAACCGGCGTAGTTGTACAAGACTGCGAAACCGGAGATACCTATCAGATAAAGTCGCATGCTGTTATTAATGCTACAGGGGTATTTGCTGATGCGATACTGCAAATGGATACGCCGGGGAAACGCCCGATGGTACGTCCGAGCCAAGGGGTTCATATTGTACTGGATGCATCCTTTTTAGCAAGTGATTATGCTATTATGATTCCCAAGACGTCGGATGGGCGGGTACTCTTTGCTGTTCCCTGGCATGATAAAGTAGTGGTAGGTACTACGGATACGTTGATGAAAGAGACGTTGGAAGAACCGGTTGCCTTGGAAGAGGAAATTCAATTTATTCTGCATACGGCAGGAAATTATATGACACGTGCTCCCCAACGAAAGGATGTACTTTCGGTATTTGCCGGACTCCGTCCGTTAGCCGCTCCCCGGAGTGAAGGGAAGAAAACAAAGGAGATATCCCGGAACCATAAGATTATTCGTGAGAAGTCGGGTTTAATTTCAATCATCGGCGGAAAATGGACGACCTACCGGAAGATGGCGCAAGAAACGTTAGACTTTGCTATTCGTCAGCTGCATATACCCACGCGCGACTGTGTAACCGAATTCTATCCTATCCACGGATCAAAACCCCATCCGGATTTCTCGGATCCACTCTATGTTTATGGTTCGGATGCGGATGAGATACGGAACCTGATAACTTCCGCGCCCGGAATGGCAGAGAAAATACATCCCAAGTATGCTTATACGGTGGGAGAAGTAACCTGGATTGTCCGTAATGAAATGCCGCGCAGGCTGGAGGATATACTCGCCCGGCGTTTGCGTATTTTATTCTTAGATGCTCGTGCCGCTGTGGAAATGGCTCCCCGCGTAGCTGAAATCCTTACGGCTGAGTTATCAAAAGACGATGCTTGGAAGGAAAACCAGTTGAATGCTTTTAAAGAAGTAGCTTCTGCTTATATTCTTGTTTAGGAATGATTAACTCTTAATCAATATAAAAATATGCAATTGAAAAACAAGTATGTTTTAGCCATCGATCAGGGAACTACCTCGTCGAGAGCGATTCTTTTTAACCCTCAGGGGCATATTATAACAGTAGCGCAGAAGATGTTCCAACAGTATTTCCCTAATCCGGGATGGGTGGAACATGATCCGAATGAAATCTGGTATACCCAGTCGTCGGTTATTAAAGAAGCGATGGCAAAAGCGGATGTATCGGACAACCATATTGCCTGTATCGGGATAGCCAATCAACGCGAAACAACCATTGTATGGGATAGAGAAACTGGTTTTCCGGTTTATAACGCCATTGTGTGGCAAGACCGCCGAACGTCCGATTATTGCGAGGATTTAAAAGAAAAAGGATATGCCGAACGTATCCAACAGAAAACAGGCTTGGTGATTGATGCTTATTTTTCGGCAACTAAAATAAGATGGATATTAGATAATGTAAAAGGCATACGCGAACGCGCCGAACGGGGAGAACTTTGTTTTGGAACCGTTGATACCTGGCTCATCTGGAAATTAACAAAAGGAGAACGTTTTATCACCGATATAACAAACGCTTCCCGCACTATGCTATTCAACATCCATATGCAGGAATGGGACAGAGAGTTGCTTGATTTATTTATGGTCCCATCGTCTATGTTGCCGGAAGTGGTAAGTTGCAGTGAAGTATATGCCGAATCGAAAGAGCCGTTATTTAGATCGGGTATTCCTATCTCTGGAATGGCCGGCGACCAGCAAGCTGCTTTGTTTGGCCAGCTTTGTATTGAGGAAGGAATGATAAAAACCACCTATGGTACCGGTTGCTTTATGATACTCAATACCGGAGAAAAGCCCGTTCTTTCCCGGAATCACCTGCTGACAACGATTGGTTGGAAAATTAATGATAAAATAACCTACGCATTGGAAGGAAGTGTTTTTGTGGGGGGAGCCGCTATTCAATGGTTACGCGACGGAATCGGGCTACTGCCGAATGCTTCCGTAAGCGAACAAATGGCAAAAGCTGTTACTGACAATGGAGGTGTTTATTTTGTTCCGGCGCTTACAGGCCTTGGCGCTCCTTACTGGGATCAATATGCTCGTGGCACGATAATCGGTATCACAAGAGGAACAACAGCCAATCATATTACCCGCGCCGCTTTGGAAGGAATATCGTATCAGGTAGATGATGTATTAATGGCTATGGAGAGTGACATTAATTACAAGCCTAAGGAAATCAGGGTAGACGGAGGCGCTATTGCAAATAATTTCCTTATGCAGTTTCAGGCAGACATCAGTCGCTGCCCGGTAGTACGTCCTAAAGTGCTTGAAACTACGGCGCTTGGAGCTGCTTATCTGGCAGGTTTGGCTGTTGGTTACTGGAAAGATATAAATGAACTGAAAGAGCAATGGTCGCTTGATAAAGTCTTCCATCCGAAAATGAAAGAAGAACAAGCTTCCCAACTATTAACAGAATGGCACAAAGCGGTTGATAGCGCCCGGCATTGGGCACTGCCGAATGAAAATTGAACATTTAAAATCAAATAACATGTCTCCATTTATAGCAGAATTAATAGGAACCATGCTTCTTATCCTATTGGGAGTAGGCGTATGTGCGAATGTTTGTTTAAATAAAACAAAAGGAAACGGAGCCGGGTGGATGGTCGTTACCACTGCCTGGGCGTTGGGTGTGTTTATCGGAGTGGTTGTAGCCGGACCTTATAGTGGGGCACATCTCAACCCTGCCGTTTCTATCGGTTTAGCCATTGGAGGAAAATTCCCCTGGTGTGATGTATGTACTTATATTGTTGCACAGATGACTGGCGCTATGTTAGGCGCATTTCTTGTGTGGTTTGTTTATAAAGACCATTTCGATGCTACGGAAGATGCAGCTACCAAGTTAGGTGTCTTTGTGACCAGCGCTGAAATCAACAATCCGGCTATTAATTTTGCCACTGAAGTAGTCGGAACATTTGTACTCATGTTTGTTGTCTTTTATATCACAGGCGGCGAGATTACCTGGTACGATAGCGACAGTACCTTACCTATTGGTTTAGGTTCGGTTGGAGCAATTCCTGTTGCATTTACTGTTTGGGTAATCGGCCTTTCACTTGGAGGACCTACCGGATATGCCATCAATCCGGCGCGCGACCTGGCTCCGCGTGTTATGCACGCTATCCTTCCTATCAAAGGAAAAGGAAGCAGTCATTGGGGATATGCGTGGATTCCGGTATTGGCTCCGATAGCCGGCGCTGCTATTGCCGCTGCCCTGTATTACTCTTTAAAATAGTTATGCTTGAAGCAGGCCTCGTAGTTTCACTGCTGTAATATTTCTTTGATTATTTTAATTGCATCCGGGATGGCTGCTTCTACAGAAGAGGTCAACGTTGTGCCGACTTCGCTGATATTTTCTACTGAGATGACAACTAAATAAATTGGGGGAAGATCGCCCGATAGCGCCATGACCTCTATCATGTCCTTTAATCCAATTTCGTGAGCGCTCATTAAGGGAGGAAAATCGGAAGCAAAACGTGGTTGAAGCATTCGTACGGTTCCCGGAGGGTGACTGTCGAGGGTTGCATCTACCATAATGATGCGGTCGTATCCGGTAAGCCAACTTATCAGATGTAACCCTCCGGTGCCACCGTCTATAAGGGTAACGCCGGAGGGTAATTCTTCTTCTTCAAGTATCCGGACAACATGTATCCCTGCTCCTTCATCTTTTAACAATAGATTACCTACGCCTACTATCAGTGTATTCATTTGTGTTGAGCGGCTTTTGTTGCCAACTCGGCATTTTCATTTACTTCTTCATCAATGGCAACTTCTTCTTCAATGAATTTCCAGCCGCCGATCATAGAGGAGGTAACGCCCCGTCTTTCGATATAGTCGTGATAGAATACAAGATAAACGTGTACGATAGCAAACAAAACGAAAAACCACATCAGGAAATGATGAATTTGTCGTGCCATTAAGTCTCCGCCCATAAGAGGTATCGTCCAGGCAAAAAGCTGTGGCAACAGCGATTTACTCATTTTGGCATAGATTCCAAAACCGGTAATACATTGTAGTAAGAAAGCACAAAATGACGCAAAATAAATAACACTTGCCAGCGTATTATGTCCGATACTCTCCACTGGTTTATTTTTAATCATAAGCACATCAGTCTTTATGACGTCAAAGAATTCCTGCCATTGTTTCTTTTTCAAAGGGATAAAGTTATTCCAATGCGAATAGCGATTACCCACAAATCCCCAATAGATACGGAACATGAAATTAAAAAAGAATACAAAAGCCGTCACGAAATGAATAAAACGGATCGTTCCGAACCAATAGCTGAAGTTAGCCTCACTCTCCGTAAGGATAGCCGGCGGATCAGCTATCAGATAACCGGTGATACATAAAATAACAATACAAAGAGCATTCAGCCAATGGAAGAACCGTACGGGAAGTTCCCATACATACACTTCTCTCAGGCGTTTTTTACGACTTCTCATAGTAAATGATCATTAGAATGTATTCATTTGATGTACATATTTCCCTTCTTCGTCATATAGATGCACAGCACAAGCCAAACAGGGATCAAAAGAGTGAATGGTCCGCAAGATTTCGAGCGGTTGTTTCGGGTCGTGCACAGGCGTTCCGATAAGCGCTGCTTCATAAGCGGAAAGAACTCCCTTTTCATCCCTTGGCGAAGCATTCCAGGTAGTAGGGACCACCATCTGGTAATTTTTCACCCGTTTATCATCAATAACGATGAAGTGTGATAAGGCTCCACGCGGCGCTTCAGTGAGCCCTACTCCTTTAGCTTCAGCCGGCCAAGCGTTGGTTTGCCAATTGTCGTGATTCACCATCCGGGTATCGCCATGGCGAAGGTTATCCATCAACTGATCGTGAAAATCAAGCGCCCAGTCGGCCACTAACTTTGTCTCTAGGCCACGTGCAGCCGTACGTCCGAGGGTGGAGAAAAGTGCTTCGACAGGAAGTTCAAGTTGTTTCAGTACGCTATCTATAAGCGTTTTTTGCGGTTCTTTTCCGGCGGCGTAGGCTACCACCATCCGGGCTAATGGCCCTACTTCCATCGGACTGTCTTTCCATCGCGGCGTTTTGATCCAGCTATATTTATCTTCCACAGTGAGATGTTGGTACGGTGGTTTGGGCCCCGTGTAATGAAGGCTGGTTTCCCCTTCAAAAGGATGCAAACCCACCTTATCGCCCGCTTTGTATGCGTACCATGAATGGTAGATATACTCTTTGATTTCATCAGGAGAAGCGGCATCCACAGGATGTACTTTACCAAGATCGCGGTTCATCACGATGCCGCGTGGCATACAGAAATCACTTACATCTGCATAACCATATAGCGGAAAGTCTCCGAAGGCAAGATAATTACTGATACCTCCTCCGATCTTACTCCATTCATCTTTATATACGCCGGCGATAAGCAATAAGTCGGGAATATATACCTGATCGATAAACGTTTTTGCTTCTTCAAGCTTTTGACGGACAAAAGCAAGCCGTTCGGCATTAATGGCATTCGCTTCATTCAGGTTAATACTGCAAGGCATGCCCCCTACCACAAAGTTAGGATGCGGATTCTTTCCGCCAAATACCGTATGTATCTTAACCACTTCTTTTTGCCATTCAAGCGCCTCGAGGTAATGAGCAACGGCAATCAGGTTCTGTTCGGGCGTCAGCTTATAAGCCGGATGCCCCCAGTAACCATTGGCAAAGATACCCAACTGTCCGCTTCCCACAAACGTTTTAATACGCTCTTGTATCGCCATAAAATAACCGGCAGAACTTTTCGGCCAAGACGACAATTGCTGTGCAGCCTGGGAAGCAACCACGGGATCAGCCTTTAAAGCCGATACCACATCCACCCAATCCAAAGCATGTAAATGATAGAAATGCACTACGTGGTCGTGCATATATAATGTAGTTGCCATCAGGTTACGCACTAATTCCGCATTCGGAGGTACAACAATATCCAATGCATTTTCAACAGCTCTAACCGAACAAAGTGAATGTGTAGACGTACATACGCCACATACCCTTCCCACAAAAGCCCATACATCACGTGGGTCACGGCCTTTTACGATGGTCTCGATTCCGCGCACCATGGTGCCCGAACTGTAAGCCTCTTTTATTTTACCACCTTCTATTTCTACTTCTACCCGCAGGTGGCCTTCAATGCGGGTAATAGGGTCTATAACTATTCGCTCGCTCATGGTATGTTATTCCTTCTTTTCGTTATCAATTAGTTTTTTCTTACGAATATTTGTGGCTACGGCATGGACGGCGATACCGGCGGCAGTAGCAGCGCCAATGGCAAGGCCAATCTGGTCGGCAGTAGCTTCTATACCAAAACCTGTCGCATCAGGAATATGCTTATAGAAGGGTGTATTGTCCCAGAAATCGGCTTCACTGCAACCAATACAGGGATGGCCACTCTGGATAGGATAGCTAACCCCTTCGTTCCATTTAATAATACCACATGAATTGTAGGTATTCGGCCCTTTACATCCTACTTTATAAAGACAATAACCGCGTTTGGCATTATCATCATCAAAGCTTTCAACAAAGAGGCCGGCATCGAAGTTGGCACGTCTATAACAACTATCATGTACACGGCGGGAATAAAAGGCTTTCGGACGCCCCAACCCGTCGAGCTGAGGAATGGTTCCAAAGGATAAAATATGAACAACCACCCCCGCCATAACCTCGGCAATAGGCGGACATCCCTGTACATTAATTACAGGTTTGCCTTTGATGATTTTATGAGCCGGACGAGCTCCCGTAGGATTTGGATTCGCTGCCTGCACACATCCGGCACAAGCGCAGTTGCCCCAGGCAATAACGGCTTTAGCTCCTTTGGCAGCCTCTTCCACTAGCTGGCGGGCACTTTGTCCGCCAATGCAACAGTAAGCTTCATTTTTTACAGGTATGGAACCCTCAATCATTAGTAAATACTCCCCATGATGCTTTTTCATGGTATCTGCCTTACAGGCTTCGGCCTGATATCCGGCTGCCACCATAAGCGTTTCGGTGTAATCGAGAGAAATCTTGTCGAAAAGAAGCGTCGCCAGCACAGGATGTGCCGAACGGATAAACGATTCACTGCAACATGTACATTCTTGCAGGTGAAGCCAAATGACAGGAAGCCTTGGTTTTGTTTCGAGAGCTTCTACTACTTGCGCTACTCCGCTGGATTCAAGGCCAAGCCAGGCTGCCATTGTAGTACAGAACTTGAGGAAATCCCTGCGGGAAACCCCCTTCCGGATACATTCCTCATAAAAAGAAGGTCTATTCTCTTCCATAAGTGTAATTTTTAACAAATCCTGGGGAGTTGTTCCCCTGTAAGCATATCTACAATACGGGAACCGCCAAACAAGGTTTTTACTCTGACCATTGGTTTCCCGTCAACAATTCTTCCAATAACGACTGCTTCTTTCCCCTCCGGGAAACGGTGCATGATACGGAGCGCTTCGTCTGCCTCTTTCTCCGGTAGAATAACAAGTACAACGCCTTCGTTGGCAATGTAAAGTGGGTCTAATCCCAGCATTTCCGATGCAGCCTTTACACCCTCCGGTATAGGCAGGGTTGCTTCGTAGAGGACGATTTCAACAGACGCCGAGCCGGCAATTTCATTTAATGTAGTAGCTACGCCTCCTCGTGTCGGATCACGAAGAACATGTACCTCTTTTATATTAGTTAACAGATGGCCGAGCATATTGTTTAGCGAAGCGGTATCACTTTTTAGCATAGTTTTAAAACCGATACTCTCTCGTGCCGACAGGATGGTAATACCATGTAATCCGATTGGGGCGCTACATATAACCACATCACCAGGTTGTGCCAGTTCAGGCGCTATTCGAATGCCGGCAGGTACCATGCCGATACCGGTAGTGTTAATGAATAGTTTATCGCATTTGCCGCGTTCAACCACTTTGGTATCTCCGGCTATGATTTTTACATCAGCATGGGCGGCAGCTTCTTTCATTGATAACACAATACGGTGAAGATCGGAAAGCAGCAAGCCCTCTTCAAGAATAAATCCGGCAGTCAGGTACAGGGGAGTAGCTCCGCAACAAGCCAGATCGTTCAATGTACCATTTACCGCCAGATCACCAATCGTACCGCCAGGGAAAAAGATAGGGTCTACCACAAACGAATCGGTAGAACAAGCCATATTTCCCGAAGCTACGGAGAAAGTACAACCATCGTGATTCTGCTCTATAAAAGGATTGGCAAATGCCGGATAAAACACCTTCTGAATTAATTCATGTGTAAGGCGCCCGCCACTACCATGGCCCAGAAGTATACGATCGGAATCGGTAAAAGGTACCGTACAAGTCATAATTGTGATTTATTTGATTACTCTTTTAACTCCATTGATTATTTAAAATTATAATAAGCAGCGCATACTCCTTCGGGCGAAACCATCGGAGCGCCTATCGGATGGAGTGGTGTACAATCTGTACAAAAGTGCGGGCAGTCGGTCACCTGTTTCAGTCCCCGCATGATGCTGCCGGCGATGCAATCGGAAGAAACTCTTTTGTCCCCATTGTTCCTCTCGTCTCTTTTACTTGAATGATTAGCCGGATTTATTTCCCATTCACTATGCTTCATGCGGAATCCGCTTTTGGGTATAATTCCTATCCCACGCCATTCCTGGTCGCAGGGCTCGAACATTTCGTCGATAAGAGCGCGTGCCTGGCGGTTCCCGTCTTCTGTTACCACTCTTTTATAGGCATTTTCTACAGAGCAAGCACTGGTTTCAAGTTGAGTAATGCAGCGATAGATACCATAAAGTAAATCTACCGGTTCAAAACCTGTCACCACCATTGGCGTGTGATACTTGGTGGCTATCGGTTGGTAATCGCGATAGCCGGCGATAGCACATACATGTCCGGCAAGCAGAAATCCGTCTATCCTGCAAATTGGCTCGGAGAGAATTGCCTCTATAACTGCCGGGACAGTAAACAACGAAAGCAACAGGTAGAAATTGGACAACTGCCTGCGGTGCGCTTCCTTAACAGCCGCCAAGTGTACGGGAGCGGTCGTCTCAAAACCGATAGCAAAGAATACGACCCTTTTATCCGGATGGCTGGCGGCTATCTCTACAGCGTCGAGAGGCGAATAGAGCATGCGGATGTCGGCTCCACGAGCTTTTATCCGAAGCAAGTCTTCCCGGCTGCCGGGAACACGCATCATATCGCCGAAAGAGGTAAAAATTACATCTGGCTGCATAGCCAGTTCCAGTGCGTAATCAATTGTAGCTTCAGGTGTAACGCATACCGGACAGCCGGGGCCATGAAGCAGGGTTATCTCCTGAGGCAATAATTCCTCCAGACGATAACGGGCGATAGCATGCGTCTGTCCCCCGCATACTTCCATGATATGCCACGGGCGGGTAACTTGTCTGCGGATAGCCTCTATAAGTATTTCTGCCCGTTCCTTATTCCTATATTCATTCAAATACTTCATCTTTCAGGGTGTTTCGGGCAATTGTGTCTAAATCGTTCAATGTTTGTTCGGCTTCAGCAGCATCTACTGTGGCAATAGCTAATCCGGCATGCGCCAGAATGTAATCGCCTTCCGACACATCTACCCATTGTATACAAATATCTTTGATTACTCCTCCGAAATCCACGCTCGCCATTGCCAATTCAGGTACGGAACGGTTTATATTGATAATTTTGCCAGGTACTGCCAAACACATAGTTCTTTTTCTTTATGATAGCCAGACCCAAAGGTAACGATTCTGTTTTACATCAAATGTATTAATTGTGACATTAGTGGGTTATTTCTTTTTTTAGGTATTCAAAAAAAAGAAATAACTTCATTATTTTTACTTTTGTTATCATGTATGAAAAGAATATAGCAATACACATCAGGGGACTTGTGCAAGGCGTAGGTTTCCGTCCGTTTATTTACAGATTGGCACAACAGATGAATATCAGCGGCGAGGTAGAAAACAATACAAATGGCGTAACAATCCATGCCAAACTTTCTGCTGATATCTACGATTTGTTTATTAAAAGGATAAGGGAAGAACATCCCTCGGTATCATCTATCCATTCCATAGAAATCAGGGAAGAAGAGAGTGATAAAGAATATGTAGGTTTCAGTATCGCATCAAGTCATACGGCTTCCAATAAGGTAACACAGGTATCTCCCGATATTGCTATTTGTCCCAAATGCCTGGCCGACCGTAAAAGGCAACCGCATCGTATCTTTTTCCCTTTTATTAATTGCACGGAATGTGGTCCAAGGTTTACTATCATCAAAGACTTGCCTTACGACCGGAAGCGCACCACAATGGCTCCTTTTACGATGTGCCCTCATTGCCGTAATGAATACCTTACTGTGGCCGGCCGGCGTTTCCATGCCCAGCCGATGGCCTGCAACGATTGCGGTCCCTCATACGCGGCTACGTATAAAAAAGAACGGTACGGTACATATTCTCAAATCCTGGAAATGACTACTCGCCTTATACGTGAAGGCGAGGTAATAGCCGTGCGGGGATTGGGTGGATACCATTTGGTTTGTGACGCCCTTCATGAAGGAGCTGTCAGGTCTTTGAGGGAACTGAAGCAACGGGATAATAAACCTTTTGCCGTAATGTTTCGTAGCATGGAAGATATAAAACAATATGCTCTTGTAAATAAAGAAGAAGAATGCCTCCTTGTTTCATGGCGCCGGCCGATTGTTTTGCTTCGGCAGCTGAAACCGCTTTCATCCGGAGTGAACCCACAGATGCAGACAATTGGTTGTATGCTTCCCTATATGGCTATCCATTATGATTGGTTTGATGCCCTTGATACGCCGGTACTTGTAATGACGAGCGCTAATATAAGTGATATGCCCATTGTTATCTCACCCGAAGAGGCCGAAAGATGCTTCGGGCGGAACGTAAGCCTTCTGCTTCATCATAACCGGGAGATATATAACCGGGCAGACGATTCGGTAGTACAGGTTTTCGGGCGGCAACCTTCTATCATCCGCCGTTCGCGTGGATATGCGCCCGAATCTCTTTTTGCAGGAATAAAAACCGAAGGAATCCTTGCATTCGGGGCTGAAACAGTAAATACCTTTGCCCTCGGTAAAGATGATATGATTATACCGAGCCAATATATTGGCGACCTGAAGAATTGGGAAACCCACAACTTCTATCAGGAGTCGATGGATCGTTTCATGCGTCTTTTCCGCTTTAGGCCACGACAAGTGGTATGCGATATGCATCCCGATTATCACTCTTCCATTGAAGCCGCCCGTTTTGCCTATAGTAAGGGAATACCCGTAATAAAGGTGCAGCATCATCACGCTCATGCCGCCGCTTGTATGGCCGAGTATGGTTTAGACGAGCCGGTGATAGCTGTTGTTTTCGATGGTACCGGATTGGGCGATGACGGTGCTATATGGGGTGGCGAGTTTCTGCTTTGCGACAAGATTTCATACAAACGTTTGGCACATCTCGAATATGTCAGCCTGCCCGGTGGTGACAAAGCATCGTTAAACGCCTGGCGTATGGCAATCGCTTACCTTCTGAAATATAACCTGCCTTATCCCGTATCTTTTGCCGAGAGAGTAGGGGCACTGAACATAGACACTATACAAACAATGATAGGCAAAAATATAAACAGCCCGTCGACTTCGAGTGCCGGACGACTATTCGATGCCGTTTCTTCGTTGTTGAATATATGTGATGATTCCACTTATCAGGGAGAAGCCGCTATCCTTTTAGAACAGCAAGCGCTAACGGAAAAAACGTCGGAGAGTTATTTTTATCCTTTTTCTATAAGCGAAGGTACTTTGCCGTTGGAAGGTATACTGAGGGGTATCCTTACTGATTTGTCTACCGAAATGGCGGTTGAACGTATAGCGTATCGTTTCCACTTCACAATGGCTAAACTGATAACGGAGGAGGCTAAGTTTCTATTAGCTAAGAACGGTGTAGGTAAAGTGGTTATTTCGGGAGGATGCTTTCAGAACCATCTTCTTACCAGGATGTTGCAACGTTGTTTCCATAAAGAAAAGATACCGCTTTATATCCCTTCTCTCATACCGTGTAATGATGGGGGTATCTCGGTGGGGCAGGTAGCAGTTGCTGCTGCAACGGTTAATAAGTAGTAAAGGAGTTAAACAAAACTCCTTTAACTCTTTTGACTTTTTACTTCAGTGTACCTTGGTGAGCTTCCTGAATCATCTTTTCATTAGCCATGATCATAATTTCAACACGGCGGTTCAGTGCACGGCCTTCGGCGGTGGCATTAGTTGCTACCGGGTCGTGAATACCTTTACCTTCGTATGTCATACGGTCGCTGCTTACCCCTTGATTCATTAAATAATCGTATACACTTTGTGCACGTTTTTCAGACAATGTCTGGTTATAGTCTACTCTGCCTGTATTATCCGTATGTCCTATAACTTTGATGTACGTATCAGGATTTTGTTTCAAGCTTGTAGAAAAGTTCCGGAGAGCTGATTTGGAGGCATCACTTACGGAGCTCGAATTGGTCGTAAATAGAATTCCGGAATCAAAAGTAATTTTTAAAGCTTCGCCATTGTTTACAATTTCAACAGTAGCATCCGGAACAACTGCTTCGAGTTCTTTTTTCTGTTTATCCATTTTCCTACCAATCAGTGCACCTGCTGCACCACCAACTGCTGCACCGATCACAGCGCCTAAAGCCGTGTTGCCAGCCAATGCTCCCACGCCGGCTCCTACAGCGCCACCGGCTCCCACGCCGATTCCCGTACCTTTTACTGTGTTGCTTGCTCCACAACCGGAAAATAATACTGCCATACAAAGCGCTACGACAGCTACCAATTTCAAATTTCGCATAACTTCATTCTTATTTTTAAAACGATATAATTCTAATCAATCATTGAGTGAATCGCAATAGTCTAATTCTCCCAACACAATAAACATAATCTGATCGGCTTCAAACTTGCCGATTCCATCTTTTTGTGCATTTTTAATTACAAAACTTGTTAGTTCATCTTCATCTATTTCCACATCGTCGTCATCATCTCTTTCATTCAGGTAGCCTTTGGATTCGTAATATTCGTATATCAAATCCACTATATAGTTGATGTCATCGTCGGTGAATTTACCTTTCAGTTCCTGGGGAAGGTAATTTTGAATGAATTTAACGGCATCTTCGTCGTCGTATTCAAAGAGATCTTCTTTTTCGTTCATAACATTTCTTTTTTATTAGTTATTGTATCTGTAGAGCAAAGATACGATTACTTTTCAATTCTGATACGGGCATCAACGGCAAATAATCCTCTTTCGGTGGCTACAATCGGGTTGATGTCTATTTCCTTTATTTCGGGTGAAAACCGGAGGAGTGTAGACAACCTAACGATAATATCTGCGTATTGTTGTTCGTCGATTCCTTTTTGTCCGCGGGTCCCTTTGATTATCGGGTAACCGCGCAGGGAGCGAATCATGGAGAACGTTTCATCGTAGGATAGTGGCGCCAAGCCGTAGGATACGTCTTGTAGCACTTCAACAAAGATTCCACCTAATCCGCATAAGACAATGTGTCCGAAACGGTCTTCGTATTTTGCTCCCAGGAATAACTCCTGCCCTTGTAGCATGGGCTGTACCAAGACGCCGGTTACATCCGGGAGTTTCATCATCCGTTGGTATTCCAATACCAAATGTTCTTCACTGCGGATGTTGAGTGCTACTCCTCCGATGTCGCTTTTGTGTACAGGTCCTACTACTTTGGCTACTACCGGGTATTTTACCTTCTTGGCGAATGCCGTCAACTCTTTCTTAGTGGATGAGGCGAGTTCTTCTACCAAAGGTATCCTGGCTGTTGATAAGACTTTACGCACATCCTCCGGACTTAAATAGCCATTGGGCAAGGCTTCTACCAATCTTCGTATTTCCGGGACGTTTACCCCGTATAACTGTATGTCGGTACTTGCTGGCTTAGGCGTATTTATCACCCTTGACAAGGCCGTTCCTAAGGTTACTTCGTCGGAGAAGTTAACATGGCCTTTCTTTATAAAGCTTTTCACTTCAGGACTGGCTGTTACAATGGACGGAAGGACGGGGAATATTGGTTTTCCACATTCTTCCATCTTCTTATGCAAGACTTCGTAAGCATCGTAAAGTTTAACGAGGCCGGGACTTCCGAAGATAACCATCATCAAATCGATATTGTCGAAACGATTTTCGCAGTAGTCGATAGCTGTTGCCAGATGTTCGGGTGTTCCGGTTCCGATGACATCTATCGGATTGCCTACGGCGGCGCCGGGATATAGTTTTGTTTTGAGTTCGTCGGCGATAGGGCCATTCAAATCGGGAACGTTAATACGACCTTTTGACAGAGCATCGGCCAGCATAACAGCCGGTCCGCCGGCATGTGTTACAATGGCGCAATTTTTCCCTTTTACTTCTTTGAGGGTGAAGATGCTTGTAACGGTAGTGAGTTCTTCGCGACTGAAGCAACGTACGATTCCGGCTTTGCGGAATAAGGCTTCGACAGCTGAATCAGAACTAGCCATAGCTCCGGTATGAGAAGATGCGGCACGCTTCCCAGACTCTGTGCTTCCCGCTTTGATTGCGGCAATGCGGCATCCTTTCCGGATGAGCGAAGAAGCATGGTAGAGGAGTTTGTCCGGGTCTTTAACGCTCTCCATATAGATCATTTTTATTTTAGAATCGAGTACGGGGTCGAAGTGTTGGTCCATGTATTCGATGATGTCTTCTACACCGATTTGTTTTGAATTGCCAACTGTCCAGACGGAAGAGAATCGCAAGCCTTTGGTAAGGGCTGATTCCATGATGAAGAGCGCTGTCCCGCCTGAGCTGGAGATAAAATCAACGCCATCGGGATGAAATTCGGGTATCGGCTGGGTAAATACTCCATGATAGTTCATATTCATTACGCCAATGCAATTGGGACCTATCAAGGATGCTTCTGCGTCATTGGCTATTTTCAGGAGTTGGTTTTCCAAAACGGCTCCTTCTTCCGTTTCTTCGCCAAAACCTGCCGAAACGACAATAAAGGCTTTTACGTTTTTCTCGTTCGCTAATACTTCCATCATTTCGGGACAAGATTTATTGGGAATAGAAATGATGGCCAACTCTGTTTCGGGAATGTCTTTCACACTCTGGTACGACTTCAGTCCTTGTACTTCTGTTTCTTTGGTATTTACTACATATAATCCACCTTTGTATTTGCCATCGAGCAAGTTTCTTACAGTACGCCCGCCGGGTTTATGTACATTGTTGGAACCTCCAACGACAACGATGCTTTGTGGATTTATTAATTCTCTATTGATCATAACGTTTTGACTGTTTTTAATGGATATTATCGCACAAATATAACGTTATTATCGATTTTCACAAGGTATCTGGGCTATTTTATTTACATTTTGCACATTCGGAAACCAACCAATTGCACCATTCTTCCATTCCGGTTCCTTTTGTGGCTGAAACTTCAAAGAAGTGGAGGTGATGGTTCACGCTGAGTGCGTTTTCGCGAAGTATCTTCACATCCGTATCTAGATAGGGCGCCAAGTCTATTTTGTTTATGATGCAGATGTGGGCTTGCTGGAACATCAGTGGGTATTTTAGTGGTTTGTCGTCGCCTTCGGTTGTACAGACAATGACCACTTTCAGGGCTTCGCCAAGGTCGAACATGGCAGGACATACCAGATTGCCTACATTTTCAATAAAAAGGATGGCGCCTTCAGCAGGATCAAGATGCTTGATGGCATGGTTTACCATATCTGCTTCGAGGTGGCAGCCTGTTCCGGTGTTGACTTGGAATACCGGTACGTTAAGGGCGGCAATACGGTCGGCATCGTTGCTTGTTTGCTGATCGCCTTCGATAACATAGACTTTTTCCTTTAGCCGGCGAATGGTTTCTTCAAGCAATGACGTTTTTCCCGATCCCGGAGAACTCATCAAGTTGAGGCAAAGGATCTTTTTTGCTTCAAAATAGCCCCGGTTACGCTCGGCAAGGAGATTATTACGTTGTAGAATGTCTTGTTCTACCTGTATGATGGTACGTTCGCCATGATGATGGTGTCCATCGGAATGTTCATGATCGTGGGAGTGCCCGTGGCCTCCGCATCCGCAAGTTCCACACATAATTCTTGTTTTATTGTTACTAATTTGTTTTCTAACTGATAACAATCGATTTGACACGGAGTTCCTTTCCATGTGGCGTTTTTATTACAATGCGCGCCTTTTCGAGCCGTGTGCCTTTTACGACGCTTTGAAGGGCAAAGGTGAGCGTTTGTATTTCAACGCCTGCCAGTTGCCCGATTTCAAGTTCTATTTCTTCAATTTCCGAAGCATTTCGGCTACTAGCCTGCTCTTCGGCCAATTCTACAATGCTATATGCTATTGATAATTCGTGCATACTTGCAAATGTAGTATTTTTCTGTCTTTATTGTAATTGGAAGATCTCTTTTAGTTCTGCAAAATCAGTAATGACGCTATCTGCTGTCTCGTCTCCTTTGTATTCGCTCCACCCGGTGCGTTTTAACCAGATTGTTTGGCAACCTACGGCTTTGGCCGGTACGATGTCTTTATCATACGAATCGCCGATAACTACTATCTCGCCGGCGGTAAATCCCAATTCTTTTATGCCGAGTCTGAATATTTCGGGGTCGGGCTTTCGTATGCCTACAACCGATGATTCTACAATTGCACTGAAAAGGGTTGCCAGATGGAAGTCTTTCAATACCGCTTTTATATTGCCGTAGAAATTGGAAACTAATACTAACGGATATTTCTCCGATAATTTCTTGATGATGGGAAGCGCCATACTAACAGCCATCTGCGCATAGGCGTAACACCAATCGGCAATACCTGTTGTATATTTTGTAAAATCGGCATCTTCGGACAGGTATTTGTTATCAATCAACCATTGTATCTGCGTTTCGGCTTTCAGCCTTATTACATGCCAGAAATTATGATTGGGGAGTATGATCCTGTTTTTAGCCAAAGTACGTTCGCCATGTACATAGGCTTCGCGGAAAATGTCTTTACTTACCGGGATATGCAGCGCTTCATAAGACATCCAAATTACGTCGGCCCAGTGCATACCGTTACTGTCAATCGTACCTCCGTAGTCGAAAATGATTCCTTTTATTTTTTCTAAATTGAGCATAGTTAATAAGATTTTAGAATTCTAATTGTTTGATGAATTGTGCACAAATATGTTCGTGTTTTATAATCATGTAGATGAGCATTATATTCAATACCGTTATTTCAAAAGCGAAATAGAGCCAGGGCCTGTTTATAAATAAACTGATAAATAAAGCAATGATTCGTGTATTGAATGATAACATATTTGTGTATTTCATAAGCGGAAGACTCTTTTCCCTGAATGCTTTACGAAACCATTCAGGCGCTTCGCCGTTGTATTTCTCACGGATTATTTTCATCATTTGCTGAAGTTTCGGACTTAACTTTTCTTGTCTGACTGTATAACTAATATAGGAACTATCAAACAATTTATAGATGAAGTTTTTCCCCCAGCTCATTTTCCGGTAGTTCTCTTTAAGCGTTGCCGAATTAGACAATTCGCTTCCTGCTTTTCCTTTCAGGAATAATAGATGTACATTTCTGTAATAATCCGCCATAGAAGCTTGCGTGGTGTGCGAAAAACCAGTTATAGCAGCGAATAACCAAATCCAGAAGCCCCACTCGGGAAACAATCGTGAACAGATAGCGGCATAGATAGCAATAAACCAGAGGTCGCCGCAGAAGCCGTCGAGCATACGCCCTAACGGCGAAGTTTTGCCGGTCATACGCGCCAATTGCCCATCGGCGCTGTCGAATGAATTAGCCCATACAAGCAGTAGCATGCCCATAACGTTGATAAGAATATTCTGAAAGTAAAAACAAATGCCGGCAGCAATGCCTATAAAAATAGCGGCAATGGTGATAGCATTCGGCGAAACTCCCAGCTTGTGAAACAGCAATGCCCATTCATAACCGATAGGACGGTAAAAGTAAATATCGATAGGTTCTTCCGTATCCAGTGATTTGAAGGTAGATACTATATCAGGCTTTTTTGTTCTTTTTTGCATGGTTTGTTGATTAATAAATAAATCCGTTCGGCAATATGGGAAGCTGCTTCTTCACGACAAGGAGCAAAGCTCGGCCAATCGTTGAAATCAATTATACGGGCGATACCATCTTCCGATATAATACAGTCGCCGCCATATATATGGATGTTTAATACGTTAGCTGCTTTATTGCATAAATGTTGCAGGTGCGCTTCATTGAAAGGAATCCCTTTCGCATTGCCATTTATCTGTTCCAAACCAAATTTGCTGTGATTTTGGTTGGTAGGATAAAACCAGTAAAAGAAGTCGGCGCCGGCTATGCCATAGAACTTAACAAGGTCGCCTACCAGATGTTCGTTGATAACAGCGCTCTCAATACCTCTGATAGCAAACTCTTCCAGGATGCTTTGCGCCTCTTCCCGGTTGCGTACATACGTAACATCTTCCCGGTGGATAGCATGAAAATCGCCTCTTTTAATCCAGCAATTATGAAACTCCACGTCTTTAAAGGCCGGCAGTGGATCGTCTATCGTACGGACAATCAAGCTTTGGGGATGTGGAATATCATTTAGCAGCAATAGGCGTGTCATCTTTTCACGCGTACAATTCTCAATTCCGTATGCCGAATTAATAACAGTCTTGCCTTCGTTTTCATATTTCTGCAACTTATAGATAGACTCCCAGTCGCGCACCATATTAAAAATGAAGTTTTCCTTTATTTTATTGTCCGACAAATCCGTTTCGGAATACTCGTTCACAATACATCCGCGCTTGCGAAGCGCTTTCGCTGTAAGCTGGAATATAGCCGCATCATTTCCCACATGGTTCGGAGAATATCTGCTTCCCCTGCGGATACCTGCTATTGTTATTTCATTCATACACACAATCAATGAATATATTATGTGTTTAAAAACCGTTCGGCTTTTACAATATCTCCAGCGTGGTCTACATCTATTATTTTACCAAATGGATAAGCTTTCAGCACTAATCCTTCCTCAATCAATAAACGTTGATAATTCCGCATTCTCGACATACCTTTTTCCATTGCACTATCCAATACTTTTAATGCCGTACGTTTTAAACAGTAAATACCTCCCGATATATAGCGACTGTCTGGTTCCGCCTTATCCGAAAAGCTTTTTATAAGCAGATTCCGGCCTGTATTTACATACAAAGGCTTTTCATCATCAATATAATCTGTAACGGCCATGAGTCCATCGATGTCTTCACTTTTTAAAAAGGATTGGATATATTGTTTAAATTCTTCTTTTTTACATATAGTGTCTACCGTTGTAAGGCAAAATCGCTCGTTTTCCAGATATGCTCTCAGTTCAAAGAAACTATGCATCGAACTGGGGGTAGACTTAATAAGAAGCCGGAGCGGTACTGGTAGTTGCAACTTCCCGAGATACTCCTGTACCTCTTTCATTTCTTCATTTACGATAACGTTGATTGTCGTTGCATCATTTTGCAGAAAAACGTCTATCAAACGTTCAATTAAGGGAGTTCCATTTAATCGTACCAGTGGTTTAGGCCATTTAACGCCTTCCTGTACTAGACGGGAGCCTTCTCCGGCAGCAATAATTGCATAATCCATTAATCCAGATAATCCAGCGTTGGTTCGCCGATAATCTTACGAAGCGTGTTCTTCAGAATCGTGTGCTGGATGAATAGATCATGTTCGGGTACACGGTCGGGAGCATGCATCGGGCTTTTGAAATAAAACGACAACCACGATTGGATGCCATAGAACCCACAACGTTGCGCTAAATCGGAGAATAATACCAAATCAAGGCACAAAGGAGCCGCCAGGATAGAATCACGACAAAGGAAATCTATCTTCAATTGCATTGGGTAACCCATCCAGCCGATGATATCAATATTATCCCATCCTTCTTTATTGTCTTTGCGGGGCGGGTAGTAATTGATACGTACCTTGTGATAAATATTACCATACAATTCAGGATAGGTTTCCGTTTGAAGGATTGTATTGATAACCGATAATTTGCTTACTTCTTTTGTCTTGAATGAACCCGGATCGTCTAAAACTTCGCCATCCCGGTTTCCGAGTATATTGGTGGAAAACCATCCTTCAAGTCCCAACATACGTGTTTTCAACATAGGAGCCAACACCGTTTTCAGCATGGTTTGGCCTGTTTTATAGTCTTTGCCGCTGATAGCAACCTTGTTTTTATCGGCAAATTCCCACATAGCGGGGATATCTACACAAAGGTTGGGAGCTCCCATAATGAACGGACAACCTTCGGCAATGGCTGCATAGGCATAACACATACTGGGCGAAACAGCCTCTTTGTTATCCTCCTTTAATGCCTTTTCAAAAGCCGCCAGACTGTCGTGCTCTTTGCTTTGCGGGATGTACACTTCCGTGCTGGCAGCCCACATAACAACCACACGTTCGCATCCGTTAGCTGCTTTGAATCTGCGGATATCCTCACGCAACAGCTCGATGAGTTCCCAGCGCGAAGCTTCTTTCTTTACATGCGTACCATGTAAACGTTTAACAAAATTCTGGTCGAATACGGCAGGCATCGGTTTGATAGCTTCCAACTCGTCTTTTACGATATCGATGTCTTCTTTTTTCAGTACTTCTGCATGCTTGGCTGCTTCGTAAACGTTTTCATCAAAGATATCCCATCCTCCAAAAATAAGATCTTCCAACCCGGCTAAAGGCACTACATCCTTTATCTTGGGAAAACGGTTTTCATAACGTTTGCCTAAGCGAATGGTTGCCAATTGTGTTAACGAACCGATAGGGATACCGATTCCTTTTCGCACCGATAGTGTACCAGTAATAAATGTAGAGGCTACAGCTCCTCCTACTCCCACAATAAGAACGCCAAGTTTGCCCTTAGCATCTTTTACTTCAACTTTTTCCATGTCTGTTATTAGAATTCAAAGATAATTGGCAAATATACATTTTTCCCATAATAAAATAGATGCTTCTTTCTTTTTTTTCGTCCGGCTGCAAATAGGGCATCGGTAGTTTCGGTAGCAAATTCCGAAATCAAAGTCAATGCTAAAACGGCTTCCAGACTCTATTTCAATGTCGTTTAGTTAAGTGATTTCCTTGCCAGGCTGTGCTTGATTTACTCATCTGGTGTTAAAAATTTCATGCCTACCTTGTTGAAAAAAGGTAAGCATCTTTCTCAAAAAGGATAAGTACTGTTTAAGAAAAGGCTTATTTATCAATCTCAAGAGGTGTGCCTAAATCTCCGAAGAAGAAAAAATTTCTATCTTTATTGCCGTTAATGAAAAACCAATACATTGCTTTATGGACAATATACAAATTACTGGGGTTTCTAAAGAGAGGATTCGTTATGCCGCCCTTACTTTCTTTCTGGCGCAAGGTTTATGCTTCTCGAGTTGGGCGAGTCGTATTCCGGATATCAAAGATATTTTTGAAGTACATTATGCTTTTTACTGGGGGCTTGTTTTGTTTCTTATCCCTGCGGGTAAATTTATTGCCATTCCGTTGGCGGGCTATCTGGTGTCTAAACTGGGAAGCCGTATTATGGTGCAGGTAAGTATTATTGGCTACGGGCTGTCGTTGTTTGCTATCGGGATTGCTTCGCATATTGTGATGTTGGGCGTTTTTCTGTTCTGCTTTGGCGTTTGCTGGAATTTATGCGATATATCCCTCAATACGCAGGGTATCGGAATTGAACGGGTATATGGACGGACCATTATGGCTACCTTTCACGGAGGTTGGAGCTTAGCCGCCTGCCTGGGAGCGCTTATTGGTTTTATTATGATCGTGATGAACGTACCCCCTTTCTATCATTTTTCGCTGATAACTTGTATTATTCTATTAATTACAATCCTGAATCGTCCTTATTTGCAGGAGGATGTGAGAGACGATAGAAACATTAGAGACGATGGAGACAAGAAGGGCGAGAAAGATAAGAAGGGCTGGTTCAGGATGCCGGAGAAGATATTGTTGCAGTTAGGGCTTATTGGTCTGTTTGCCCTGATTGTAGAGAGTGCGATGTTTGACTGGAGCGGTATTTATTTCGAATCGGTTATACAAGCTCCCAAGTCGTTGCAGATCGGTTTCCTTGTGTTTATGGTGATGATGACTGCCGGGCGTTTTCTTACCAACTATGCTTATCAGTTTTTTGGTAAGAAAAATGTATTGTTTATTGCCGGGGGATTGATATTTATTGGTTTCCTTACCTCTTCCTTATTGGGCGAAGTGTTCGGTTCCATGCTTGCGAAGGTTATCGTTAATTCTTTAGGATTTATGATGGTGGGGCTGGGAATCTCATGTATGGTGCCTACTATTTATAGTTTTGTGGGAGAAAAATCCAAAATGCCGTTGGGCATTGCCCTTACTATCCTGTCGAGTATCAGCTTTATCGGTTCATTAGTAGCCCCCTTACTGATAGGAGGCATAACACAGGTATTCGGCATCCGGTATGCCTATTTGCTGATCGGTTTGTTAGGGCTTGGGATTATTGTAGTAGTTAAAAGGTACCTAAATCCCAAGCAATCCACCCCCCAACCCCCTAAAGGGGGGGTAGAGAGGATGGATAGTATTTATTAGTCTCTACAAGGGATTGCCCTAAAGGGAAGTAGAGGGAGTCGTCCCCATTACCCCCCCTTTAGGGGGTTGGGGGGGGTTCCTTAATCCGTATATTACGGAACTTCACTTCCGAGCCGTGGCCGAGGAAGGCGATATGTCCTTTCTTGTTGAATAAACCGGGATGTTCTTTTCCATCGGGGGTTCCGTTTTTTGTTGCTTCACGGATATTTCCGTCAAGGATAACTTCACCGTTTAGTGTAATCTTGATGTGGTCGCCATCAGCAATTACTTCCTGATAGTTCCATTCGCCTACGGGTTTCAAGAATCCGCGTTTAGCCGGAATGATGCCGTACACAGAACCATGGTACTGATAGATATGTAAGTCTTTGTATACCGGATGTTCGTTGTCTAATATCTGTAATTCCATACCGACGTAAGCGGCATCGCCTTCCATCGGAGTACGGATACCTAAACCATTATTCGCAGCAGGAGTCAACATAAATTCAAAACGGAAGATGAAGTTATCATATTCGTTCTTTGTATATAAGTTACCACCCGATCCTTTACTTGGAACTAAGGTAATAGTACCGTCTTCCCTTGATGTGTAATCAACGGTATTCCCTGTCCATTCGAACATGTTTGTTCCGTCGAACAACATTTTATAACCCTCTTTTACTTCTTCGGCTGAAAGCGTAAAAGGTTCCGGACGTTCCAGTTCCTTTACATATATATTACGGTAATATACTTTACTTCCGTGCGCTTGCAGTTCGATCTGTTCTACCGGGAATATTGGTTGTTTGTGGTCCCAGAAGTTTTCGAGGATCACATTGTCGGTTACTAATTCACCGTTCAGGTAAACGGTTACACGGTCGCCGATCATCTTGATATACATCGTATTCCATTCGCCCAACGGATTGTCTGCTACTTTCAACGGTTTGCTTTCGTGGAACCGATTGTTGTATAAACCGCCTGATCCCACTTGAGCTCCTACCTTTACGCGTGCTGTGTCCCACATTTGCACTTGTGGCGTACCACGCAGGTAAATACCGGCGTCGGGTTCTTTTCCATTCGGATCGAGTTTCCAATCTACATACATTTCAAAATCGCCATATTGTTTTACGGTACAGATGTTATCGTATCCGGTACCATCGAAAACCAACAGGCCATCTTCAACCTTCCAGTCGTTCCGCATTTGTTCGTCGGCTTTTACCTGGGCTTTTGCCAATTGGGCGGGTTTCATTTTAGCGCGGGCGATCGGGTTTTCAATCAATCCCTTCCATCCTGTCAGGTCTATACCATTGAAGAGGGAAACAAAACCTTCTACGGCCGGCGTCTCGTCAAGATATTTCTTAATAGCTTCGCGTTGATAGCCGGCGTCAGGATTATCCAATACCCTGGAAACCTTCTGAAGTAAGGTCCTTACATTTGTACCGGCATAGTCGGGATGCGATAAAGCAATGTTCATTACAGCATTGGCTGCGCTTTGTTGCAACGCTTTATCATCCAGAAATTCACCAGCGAGCAACATTCCCAAGAATGTACCGGTCCGGCCTAACTGACGGAGGATTGTATTCCTTTGCTGATCGGTCTTAGCTACTTCCAGCGCATTACGTAAGCCAAGCATACGGTTTTCACCGGTAAGGGAAGGACTGGAAACCAATTTTACATATCCAGCAAGCGCCCTGTCGAAATAAGAAGATGCTGAAGCATCCTGACAAATAGCATATAACTCGCCGGCTACTTCAAGGCCCTTCCAATCCAATAACGCTTCAAAAGCAGCCTCTTTAGCTGCTCCACTTTCTTGTTTGAAACCTTTAACGAGGGTTATTAAAGCTTCCTTATCGCCTGTAGCGGCTAAAGCAGCATAATATAAATGTTTCTTGCTTTCACCCGCCTGTAGCATGCGCCTTGAAATCGTAGAAACCTGATTCGCTTTCGGCTGAGAAGCCAAAGAAGCAATCACCGCTTGTTGCAAAGGAGCCACAGCCGAAGCATCGGCCGATTCCAACATACCACACAAAAGCGTAAAGTCTTTTTCTGCTACCACATCTTTCAGCGCCGTATAAGCAGCCGTTTTCACTTCCGGAGAACCCGATTTAATCAGTTCGAGTACGGTATTGATATTGGCCGAAGCTTTTCTCATCGCCAATAGTTCTACGGCCGCAATCTTACCGGCGTCGGGAGCTTGCGGAATAATCTTCGTTACCACCGGCGCTATATCACCCTTGAAAGAAGTAAGCGCATCTTTAGCCAATTGGATAGTTTGCTTATCGCTGTTTGCCAATAATTCGGTTAGCGCGGGGATAACGGACGTATCTCCAATTTTAACTAACGCCCAGGCAGCCGCTTGCTTAACGGCAAAGTCATGACCTTTTAGTTGATTTAATAAGACTTGCTTAGCCGAAAGGTCGAACCGGATTTCCAGGTTCTTGATGATAGGATTCTTTTCAGGACAAGTACTTTCGCGGCCTATCCAGTTTAGTATATCCACTTTTTCTTCCGATTTAGCCTTCATCATTGTCTTGAATAGCTCTACATAGATTTCTTTATTAGCAAAACAGGAAGTATAATCTAATGCGGCATTCCTGTATTCTTTAGAAGGATCTTTCAAGGCATTCAACACCAGCTTGAGGCCGTTTTCTTTCCGAATAGAAAGTATTATTTGCAGTGCGGCGTCGCGCGTGTGCGTTTTGTTTGCTTTTGTAGCTTTCTTTAATAAATCGTTGGCGGCTTTTTCGGCTTCTTTTGTTTCGCCAAGCTGTACCATTCGTTTTAAAAGAGCTATATAAGCTTCATTCGCTCCGGTCTTTTCCAGCGCGAAACCAGTTTTTTCAGCCTCAGTAGCTAATTCTTTTTGCGACGCTTTGCTTCCGATACGGCTTAATGTATAAAGAATATCCTTCTGGAAGTTTTCGTCGCCCGTACCAAGCATACCTTTAATGAGGTCTTCCGGTACGGATAATTGCGCTTCCCCGATAGCCAGAATAGCATCCCGTTGTGTTTTAGGCGTACCCATTTTACGAAGCAGAGACGCTTGTAAAGCCTGAGTTGCTTTTTCCGTACCGATTGTTGCCAATGCTCGAGCAGCGGGTCCGCTTAAATCCTCCTGATTTAGGAAACGGCCTAATGCATCTACGCTCTCATCTTTACCTACTATTTGCAATTGACGGATAATAAATGCTTTTGCTTCACGCTCATTTACCAGATCCAACGCTTTGATGTAAGCATTAGCGGTAGTCAGGCGGGCATTATCCCGGCCATTTTCCATTACATAATAGGAGAGGGCGCTTAAAGCATAATCTACTGCTGCATTGCTGCCTTGTCCGGGAGGATTTATCATTTTAACCAATAGCAGGATACCATCTTCTCCAGTAGAGGCTAAGTCGCCGATTTGCTTGTTGTAGTCGGTCTGATTGCTTGTTGGCATTTGGGCCAATACATCCGCTGCAATTGTTTGAACTGTACGCGACGATTGTGCCAATAATACACTCACGCACAGAAATAAAATCGAAAAGGATACATATATTTTTTTCATATTACTATCGGATTAAATTAACTATTCCAGGGTGAACGAATCGGCTGATCCAGTAAACGGTTTGCCGCCTCGTCATTGATAAATTCCAGTTTCACAGGATCGAAATGAAGTGTCCGGTTCAAGCGTAAAGCGATAGTTCCCATATTAATAATCGTAGCCGAACGGAATCCGTTTCTTTCATTCAAGGCAAAAGGCTGGCGCGTCTTTACACATTCAATAAAATCGGTTACCTGTGGTTCGGGTTCCGGGAAACCGGCCAGTTTCTTTTCCCAGTTAGGGATATCACAAACAAAGTTCTTATAAACATTTCCGTTCGGGCCCGAAATATAGGGCGTATCTGGGTCGCCGTAATCACCTCCCCAAAGAATGATCTGGCAACCGTCGTCATAGGTATACGTAATCGTTTGCCAGGTTCCTACTGCATCCGGATGTTGCTGCGGAGCATCTACTTCTACTTTAACAGGGCTGGTATGGTCTTTATTTAAGAAATATTGGACAGGATCGATATAATGTTGTCCCATATCACCTAAACCGCCGCCATCATAATCCCAATATCCGCGGAATGTCTGGTGAACGCGATGTTCATTATAAGGTTTATAAGGAGCCGGGCCTAACCAGAAATCATAATCCAGTTCTGCCGGTACGGGTTGAGGTTCGAGATAATCTTTACCCACCCAGTAGAATTTCCAATCGAAACCGGTATGTTTACTGATTGTAACCTTTAATGGCCAACCCAATAAACCGCTTTGAACTAATTTTTTAAGCGGTTTGACCGGAGTACCCAATCCATAAAATTGGTCTTCAAAACGGAACCAGGTGTTCAGGCGAAACATTCTCCCATATTGTTTAACTGCTTCCATCACCCGTTTACCTTCGCCGATAGTACGAGTCATAGGTTTTTCGCACCAGATGTCTTTCCCTGCTTTAGCAGCCTCTACAGACATAATACCATGCCAGTGCGGAGGCGTGGCAATATGTACAATGTCTACATTCGGATCCAGAATCAAATCCCGGAAATCATGGTAAGCTGCAATGTTGCCCTGTACCAGTTTTTTCCCCAGTTCCAGATGATTTTTATCTACATCACACACGGCAACCAGCCGCGTACCTGCATAGTTGACATGCCCACGCCCCATGCCACCTGTACCGATAATACCTTTTGTTAATTGATCACTTGGGGCAAGATAGCCGTTCCCCAAGACATGCCGCGGCACAATAGTCAATGCCGCTATTCCTCCGAGGGCTTTTAAGAACTCTCTTCTGTTTGTTCTCATAGCTGATATTTATATTAAACTTAATGATAATTTTCACAATGAGTTGTAAAAGTATTAAATATATTTCAAATACAACGGCGCATTATTTAAAATTAAGAAGGAGCTGAACGAATAACGGCTCCTTCTTATATTATTTAATACCCCGGGTTTTGTTTCAGTTTTGAATTAAGGGATATCTCACTGTCTGGTATTGGTAATAAATTATCCTTTTCCGGATTATATCCATTCGGGAATTTTGTTTGAACCAGTTCACCTAAGCCACCTATAACATCGCACGGATAAAACTCAGGCCCTGCATTCCATCGCTTGATGTCGTCCCAGAACTGGCCTTCCAAAGCCAATTCGATACGGCGTTCGTGGCGTAGTTTCTTACGGGCCTCAGCCTGACTCAATCCTTTAGGAATGAGAGGTAGCTTGACGTCTTCGCGTTCTGTGCGGATACGGTTGATAATATCGATAGCTCCATCGATATTGCCATTGGTTTCAATCATAGCTTCCGCACGGCAGAGTAATACATCACCGTAACGAAGAATCATGAAATCCAACGGCGATTGATTGGAAACCACTTGCATCGTTTCTATGGTATATTTACGAATGCCGAATCCTACCCGTTGTCCGGTATGATTTCTTATTTCATCAGGATAAAGTTGTCTTTGAAAATAAGCTCCCGGACGGAGAATCGTAAAGTCTAACCGGGGATCTCGGTTATGATACGGATTATTAGGATCGACAGGTGAACCATCGAGTGTTTCATATTGATCAACCAATATTTGTGTCGGGGCTACAGAGTTGGAACCATCAATTCCGTATTTCAGATTCTGGGGCTGCCAGTAACGATCGAAAACACTTCCTTGCGAGAAGGCCCCATTCATAAAGCATAGAGGAAATAACGTTTCATTGTTCCCTTCATTTTCATATTGGAATAAGCCATAATAGGAAGGAAACAGTTTATATTTGCCTAAGGCATCTATCTTGTCGCAAAACTCCAATACCTTGTCCCATTGCAATGTAAATAAATAGGCTTTCATTTTCATACCGTAAGCAGCGCCCAATGTAGCATGTCCGTTTACTGAAGCTTCTTTTGGCAAACGTTTGATTGCTTCGTCGAAATCTGCATGAACCTGTGTCCATGTCTCTTCTTTATCGGCGCGTGAAACATTGCGGGCTTCTTCGGAAGTAATTGTTTTCGTTATAATGGGAACACCGCCGTACGACCGGACTAAAAGGTCGTAAAACAAGGCCCGTAAAAAGTAAACTTCGCCGATCATAACCTCTTTTTGGGCCGGATCCATATTGAGAACATTATCTATATTTTCAAAGAAATAATTCGCCCTGTATATTCCATTATAACAATATTTCCAACGGTCGGATACAATTGCCCCCGAACCGGAAAAAATAGAGCCGTCGCCTACCTGCATTTGTTGTCCTTCCCAGTGTGCCCATTGATAGGCATTGGGCGTACAGGCATCATAGCCTCCTCCATATCCATATACATAATTGTTTCGTAATACATTATATATTCCGTTTAATGCTAAATCAGCATCTGCGGCGGTAGTCCAGAACGTTCCACTGGTAATTTTATCATCAGGAAGAATAGTATCGAGGTAATCTTCACACGAACTGCATAAAAACAGTACTATCAAAAGAAATATAATCTTTTTCATATTCTTAATTCTTAGGATTGGACATTTTTTAGAAAGTAACATTCAAACCAAATGTAAATATCCGGGAAGTCGGATAATGGTTATATCCGTCGGAAAAAGGATCTCTTTCAGGATTGAATCCTTCATATTTACTGCTTACCAAAGTAAACAGATCGGTGGCATTGGCATAAATGTACAGTCTTTGTAGGAACATTTTTTGTGTGATTTCCTTAGGTAAGGCATATCCAATCTGAATGTTTTTCAACTTAAGCCATGACATGTTACATGCCCAGAAGGAAGATTGCTGACGATTCCATGTATCATTTACCTTGATTTGTGGTAATTCGTTCGAATGGTTAGCCGGTGTCCAGGCATCATACCATCTTTTAGTTATGGTGCCACCTGATATACCTAAAGGTTCAGTCCATGCATTCTGGAAATAACCGTTTAAGCCGGCCATACCGGTGAACTGAAGATTAAGATTGAAATTCTTCCAACTTAATTCCGCATTCAGTCCATAGGTGAATTTAGGAATTGTATTACCGATTTCCTGTTTGTCTCGATAATCTAGTTTTCCGTCTCCATTTACATCTCTATATTTTATGTCTCCGGCTACCGGCATGTATCCATTGCTATGCATGTGTTGTTTGGCTTCTTCATTTGTTTGGTAAATTCCGTCGAAAATAAAACCATACAATGTTTTATATGAATATCCTTCTCTTATCAGATAGAGTTGGTCGGGTGATTGACCTCCTCTGAATTTGGTAACTTCGTTATCAATATATGTAATATTTCCACCTACCCGATACGAAAAGTCGGCGCTGGGGATTCTGTCGTTCCAGCTTATGTTGAGTTCGAAACCATTGTTTTTCATTTCACCTACATTTTCAAAAGGAGCTGTCATATTACCCAAAACGGAAGGAATAGGAAGCTGAACGATGATGTCAGTCGTTTTGCGTGCAAAATAATCAGCTTCAATGTTCAACCTGTTTTTCAGAAAACCTAAATCAATGCCGATATCTGTAGTTGTAGTTGTTTCCCACGTGATTCGGGGATCTACCAGACTGGTGACCGCCGCACCGGGAGCCAACGTATTATTAAAGTTGTAGCTGGTTTTGTAGTCTTGTGTCAGTACTGTCAGATAAGGGAAATAATCGCTGTTAGACTCACTCCCGATATTTTGATTACCGAGTTTCCCCCAAGAGGCACGTATCTTTAGATTATCGAATAATCCCAGATTTTTAATGAAGCGTTCTTCCCCTAAACGCCATCCGGCAGAGAAAGAGGGAAAATATCCCCAACGGTTACCTTTCGCAAACCGGGAAGAAGCATCGGCACGCAGGTTCACTTCTATCAGATATTTACCCATCAATGCATAGTTAACCCTACCAAAATAAGATAACATACGCCATTGGTATTTATTACCGTCTGCTGTTGGATTCATGGTTCCCGAGCTGACCTGGTGTAGGTTTTCTTTCGACGGATCGGTTTTTTGTGCGGTGGTTGTCCGTTTCGTTAATGCCTCTTGCTGGAAACCTAATACAGCGGAAATATCATGTATTTCAGCGAATATGCGGTTAAAGTTCAGGTTTGCATAAAATGTAGAATAATATTCGTCAGCCACCTCACGTATAACATTTAAAGTAGAAGGATAATCCAACGGTTTTGTTTGATTGCTTCCATTCAGGTCTGTGTAACAAAAGGCCGTCTGGTTATAGCGGTCATTGTTATTTGTATTATACTGTCCGCTATATTGCGCCGTTAAACTGAATCCTTTCATGAAATCGACGGTAGCGTATACGTTACCTTTCATGAAATTGTTGATTCGTTGGCGTTCACCGTTATATAAGTCGGGGAACGGATTACGGGTATCTACAATCGGTTGTCCAGCTTTTTCTCCCGACATATACAATGCCTGCGTACCTCCATAGGTTTTACCATCTTGTAGGTAAGGTGTAGAGAATGGATGTCCGTTTGCCATCATGTAAATAACACGTTCGATACCTTGGTATGCATCTGTCGTAGTCTTGCGCATGAGGCGGGCTCTTCCTCCTAATTTTAACCAGTCATTGACTTTTGTCTCATTATTCAAGGTAAGACTATACCGTTCGGAACCGGAATTTTTAATAATTCCATCATCCTTCAGATAAGATAACGAAACATAATTGGTAGATTTTTTACCACCGGCAGTAGCTGAGATATTATGCTGTGTAGTGAGGGCTGTACGGAGTACTTCGTCGAAATAGTTTGTACTTGGGTATTTGTAAGGATCGTTTCCCGTTTCAAATGCTTGTATAACATCGTCTGGGAAAAGCGGATCACTACCGCTATTTATGAAAGCGCTGTTCCACAAGCGCATATATTCCGGACTATTAGTAATTAAATCATATTTTTTCGATATATTCTTGATTCCCACATATCCGTTGTAGTTGATAGATACTCGATCAACGTCCCCTCGTTTCGTTTCGATCAGAATTACACCATTGGCAGCACGTGAACCGTAGATTGCAGCAGAAGCCGCATCTTTCAACACGGTTATGGAGGCGATGTCGTTCGGATTTAATTCTGCCAGTCGCCCTTCTATACCGTCGATAAGGATTAACGGATCGGTATTGTTTAATGTTCCGTATCCTCTTACTCGTATGGTTGCACCGTCGGAACCGGGTTCTCCGGAGTTTTGGCTTACCCAAAGTCCGGTCATTTTTCCTGAAAGGGCTTGTGATGGATTTGTAATTGGACGGTTTTCTAATTCCTGATCATACCTTACGGTTGAAACCGACCCTGTCAGGTTCGCTTTCTTTTGCGTACCGTATCCTACAACTACAACTTCATCCAGCGCTTGTGTATCATCTACTAAAACAATATCAAGCGATGTTTTCCCTTCTACATTTACCAACTGTTCTATATATCCGATGTAGGATACAACCAATATGCTTGTTTGTGGAACATTGGCAAGCGTAAATTCACCATTTATATCGGTTATCGTACCATTTATAGTTCCTCTGACAATAACATTGGCTCCTATTATCGGTTCATTGAATGAATCGACGACTTTTCCCTTTATGGAATGTTGCTGAAGAATTACAGGAACAGGTTGTCCGTTTTTTTTCTGAATCAGTTCTGTCTTATCATCTTTCAGGAAGATACGATTGTTTTGCACTTTAAAAGAAATATCCATGTTTTTAAAGATTACATTCAAAACATTTTCAATAGGCTCATTTTTAACATGGATATTCACGTCATTTATTTCTCTGTTTAAGATGACAACATCATATGAAAATTCATATCCGGTTTGTGTACTAATACTATTTATTACATTTGCGACAGTCGTCTTTTCAAGAGATAATTCAAGGTTAATATACTGCGAATATGTATTGTTAGCTACTATAGGAAAGACAAAGAAAAAAAGTACTAACGTAATTTTTATTGTTCTTATAAAACTATATCCGGGTAATAGAAATTGAATGCCGGGTGCATTGTTGCATTTGTTCATAACATAATATTTAAGTTTATAATTAAAAATTTATCTCAATCGGCAAGTTACAAATACAAATAAGCATTTTTTAATTCTTCATAGGCAACAAATTTTAATGTTATTCACTAATAAAAACTTCATTTCCCTCAATACGATATTGGATAGGCGCCAAGTATTTCAAAATATCCAATACTTCTTCTAATGATTCATCTTTATTGATTACATAGCGATATCTTCTTTCTGCTAATTTTTTTGACTCCAAATTGATATTTACATTAAATTTCACGGACAGTTTATTGACAATTTCCCTTAACGTTGCATTTTCGAGTATGAATTGGGCTAAATGCCATGCCGTACGTACGTTTGTGTCAATATTTTCAATAGTATATTCTTTGTTTGTGGGGCTATAGGTTACTTTTTCGCCTGGCGACATTTGGTAAACGGTGTTATCATTTTTGTCGAACAAGGTAACTTTTCCGGAAGCGAGAGTGGTTTCCACATCTTTATTCTTTCCTGTCGTCTTTACGTTGAATGATGTTCCCAGTACTTTTATTTTTAGCTGGTCTGTCGATACCAAGAATGAACCTGAACCTACTGGTCTTTTGCAAATTTCGAAATAAGCTTCTCCATCGAGTATAACCTGGCGTTTTTCTACAGAAAAGGAAGTCGGAACTTTCAGTGTGGAGGAACAATTTAGCCAAACATTTGAACCATCGTCAAGTGGAATTTTCCGTATATTGTCTCCGGCATTTACTTTGTAAACGATATATGTTTCTTCTTTTTTAATTGAGATCTTGCCAAGAAACGCTATAGATATGGCCAAAAGTACGACAGCGGCATATTTAAAAACCGTTCGTAGCAAACGTCTGCGCGATGTTGCTGTAACCCGTTTATTAAAGTGAGAAAATGCTTTGTCTATATTTTCAGGTGTGTGATAGTACTCGAATTTCCGTCTGATTCTTAATTGGACTAATTCATTGAAAATACCTTCATTCTCTCCGCTTTCCTTCCTCCAGGCCATTAAAGCCTCCAATTCCTGCGGAGATAAATCCCCGATAATATAGTTGACTAATAATCTATGATCAAAATCCATTTTTCTTCTTTTATACCGGCAAAACGTATGACGGATAAAAACTACGGAGAAGAAACTTGTTTTTTTGCTTTTTTGTTTTTCTGGTTGACAAATTTTAATTCTACTTTAACACATCAATGCGTTTTGCATTTTACGATAGTTATATTTCTTTTTGAGAATATTATTATTTTTGATAAACAGGAATAAATGTGTTAAAGTAGAATTAATAAACTATTTTGAAAAAAAGTAATAATAAGAAGAAATCGTTCTTTGACATATGAGATTTCAAATATTTTACGGTTAAATAAATGTGGCTTTCGACAGTCCGTTGAGGCATACCTAATGTTTCGGCAATCTCTTTTGCTTTCATTCCTTTAAAATAAGTCATAATGAAAACCTCTCTGCGTTCGGGAGGTATTTCATTGAGAAGGCAATACAAACGTTCATAAAAATCTTTGGCATACAATGACTTGATGGTTTTACAATCATCATCCAGTAATAAACGATACTTTTCAATATACTCGTTGAAAGTCTGCTGATTATACTTCTTGATATTGTGAGTTTTTCTGAAATAATCTAAACAGCGGGTATAGGCGGCTTGAAACAAGTAAGAATGAAACCCCTCTTCTAACGACAATTTTTTATGATTTTCCCATACATATAAGAATACATCCTGGGTAATGTCTTCGGCTACATTATCTTCAACGATAGACGAAACATATGCTATTACTCTGGGATAATAGTAATGAAATAGTTTAATAAAAGATTCACGAGAGTCTTTTTTCTGTTCTGACGATATATTATTTCCAGGTACAATATTCACAAATAATAGGCTTTCTGATATACTTTTTTCGGAACAATAAAATACAAACGTACAAAAAATTATACGATGTGATTGGCATTATATGAAAATAATAATTACCGCTTGATCAGGAATGATGTATTGAAACGCAAATAAGCGCCGACAGAAAAACTGGTAGAAGCTTTTTTATTGAAGCTACCTTCGGGAGTATGGATTACTGTAGGTAAATGTTGGAATATATCGAGATCAATACCGAATGAACTACCCTTGCCGAAACTTTTGGAATACTCGAGACCGAGTATGAGCATTTGAGTATTTTTGAATGTAAAATCGTTTTTAGATGTAGAGACTGCTCCGTAAAGGGGGTTGCCCAGCATGGAAATAAAGTTGTCGCATCGCTGGTAAGCAGCATCTACACTGAAATCGGCAATGTTGGCCGAAACGCGGGCATAGGTTCCTGTACCGTTGTCGAATGGCCATAAGTTGCCGGCCTGCTGGTAATAACCTGTCGCATCTAACTCTACATTTATATTTTTCAGTTTACCTCTGTTTATATTCCAGATAGCGCCAACTCCTACAACTCCATTCATAAATGTTTGTACAGAGTTTGTCGTAATGGTGTCGATTTCTCCGCCTCGATGCTGGATTAATGCCTGAATAGGAGAATAGAAGTGAACAACTGCATCTTCCGTATTATATTTAATGCGCGAAGAAAGTCCTGTCACAAAAGATTCCTGGTGCGTATCCATATCGAATATGAAACTCTGCCAGTCTACCCAGGCATCTGCGTCTACAAGCCGTGAATGGTAAAGCACCTGGACTCCCACTTCAGGGTCGGCCATCAAGTTTAGTTCAGGATTATAAAGGGGTTCTATCAGGAGGTGATTAGCTCCACTATAGATATTTCCGAAAATCAAATGGAGATGATCAGACAATTGGAGTTGCGCTCGCAGATAAGGGAGCGAGTGGAAGCCTTTTTGATATTGATTCCCTTTCCACCAGGCAATATCCTGGTAAGCATAGTTCGGATATTTATTCGCCCCCCAGAAGCGTAATATATGAACTCCGGCTTCCAATCGGAGTATATCAAGCGGTTGGTAGGTTAGTTTGAGTTGCGCCCAAAAACCTGGAAGGCTGTATCCTTTCAGGAAATCATTGTCGAACTCATTATTTTTAAAGAAATTCAAATTATTGAACGCTATGCGCAATTCGTTCGTTTGTTCCGGGTTTATATTGTAATCGGTCTTGAAGACCTTATCATTGATTTGTGCTTGTAATGAATCGGAAACGAATAGTAAAAGACAGAAGGCAAGGAATATCCTGCAAAATAAGATATATTTTTTTATCGTCATGGTTTCTTTATTTTATACAAATATAAGAAAAATTGGTATATTTATAAAAAAAAGAGGCAATCTCTTTTAGGAGACGCCTCTATCATACCGTGGATTAAAGTGGTTCTTAACTCAACGTTTAGGAATTGCTTCTTTAACAACCATTTGGCGGCCTTCGTATTCAGCGCCGTTTAAATCTTCGATTGCTCTTCTTGCTTCGGCTTCATTAGGAAGTTCTGCAAATGCAAAACCTATTGACCTGTTTGTATCACGATCAATAATTAATTTTACGGAGTCTACCGTTCCGTAATCTTCCAGAATTTGTTGTAATTCTGATTCTCTAACCCGATAGTTCAGGTTACCAATGTAAATGTTCATAAAAAAAATAATAAGTAAATAAATTAAATAAATCTATTAAACAAGTAGAATTCAGGTTGGTCTATTTCTTCATGAACATAATATACAATAATGATACAAGAGAGAAAGAACAAATAGAATATCGATTGTTTGAATAACATCGCAAAGGAAGACATAATAATTGGATTTCCAAGTAAAAACGATTTAATTTTTACTATTTTTGTTCATTTTCAAAAAAAAATTAGACCATGAAGGCACAAAAACTTTACTGTATAGGCCATATTACATTAGATAAAATAGTAACTCCAAGGCAAACGGTGCATATGCCGGGAGGTACGGCCTTTTATTTTTCCAAAGCGATCAACAGTTTTGAAGATATTGATTTTTCATTATTGACGGCCGTTGGTGAATCGGAGATGCATGAAGTAGATAAACTACGTTCGATAGGAATAGATGTATCAGTGATGCCAAGCAAGCATTCGGTATGTTTTGAAAATATCTATGGCGAAAACCAGGATAATCGAACGCAACGTGTTTCTGCTAAAGCTGATCCTTTTACTATTGATTACCTGAAGGATATTGAAGCATCTTATATCTTGTTAGGCTCTTTACTTGCCGACGACTTTTCGTTGGACGTTTTAAAATATTTATCAGAAAAAAGCCTGATTGCTATTGACGTGCAGGGATATTTGCGTGAAGTGCGTGATGAGAAAGTATATGCCATTGACTGGAAAGATAAGCTGGAAGCATTAAAATATATCCATGTATTGAAAGCTAACGAACATGAAATGGAAGTATTAACAGGTTTTTCTGATGTGAAAAGCGCAGCAAAACAGTTATATGACTGGGGAGTGAAGGAGTCGTTGATTACATTAGGCAGCTTGGGCTCCGTTATTTATGATGGAAATACCTATTATAAAATACCGGCCTATAAACCAAAAGAAGCCATTGACGCCACCGGTTGTGGCGATACATATGTTACAGGTTATCTGTATAGGAGAGCAAAAGGAGATAGCATAGAGAAATCAGGACAGTTCGCAGCAGCCATGTCTACATTGAAATTAGAACGTTCCGGTCCTTTTAATGGAAGCAAAGACGACATTTTTCGATGTATGCAAACAGCCGAACAGCGACTACCGATTATCGACTAAAAACACTAAAGAAGATACACAAAAAACAACCGTTACATCATATGTAACAGTTGTCTTTGTGACCTGGGAGGGGCTCGAACCCTCGACCCAATGATTAAGAGTCATTTGCTCTACCAACTGAGCTACCAAGTCTTTTTTGTTAGTATTTTTATTCGGAGTGCAAATATAGATGTTTAATTTTGTCTCTGCAAGTTTTTTGCTTTTTTACTTTATTCAAATTCATACAAATCGGAAGGTGTGGAGCGTTTGAGCGCTGTTAGCGTAACATCTTTTCCAACACGGATCCCTTCTTTAAACAACCGGATATCAATTGTTTTATAGGCAAGCTCCGGGTGGTTGTTATCGCGGCTGAGATGGCAAAGCCATATATCTTTAAGTCCTGCATGATAATGAGTAGCTAAAAATTCGGCTGCTTCATTATTACTAAGATGCCCCGTTGGGCTGGCTACCCGTTCTTTCAGAAAATGGGGATAAGTACCGAATTTCAACATTTCTTCATCATAGTTTGCCTCTATTATCAGATGATTGGCCATACACATATATTTACTAACCGTTTCAGTTATATGGCCTACATCAGTTGCAAAAGTAAATGTATGATTTTCAAATGTAATATGATACCCCACATTATCCGTACTATCATGTGGCACTTCAAAAGCCGTTATTGTAAAGTCGCGGATTTGAAAAGATATTTCTTTTTCAATTATCCTGCGTGAAGTTCCTAATATCTCTTCTACATAACGGCTCTTTGCTATACCACCGTGAACAGCTTCAGTGGTGTATACCGGAATATTATACTTTTCTCCCAAACAACCAACCGTTTTAATATGATCAGCATGATCATGTGTGATCAGTACGGCAATTATATTATTAAAATTGATATTTTTATCTTTCAAGACTTTTTTTATTGTCCTGATGCCAATGCCTGCGTCAATTAGTATGCCATATTCGGATGTTCCTAAATAGTAGCAATTTCCACTGCTTCCGCTCGCTAAACTTAGAAAAGATAATTTCATAATCACATTAATTTATCAGGAATGGTGACTTCTCCAATAAGCGAACAACTCATATGTTCTTTTACCTCTTTTGAAGTAAGGCCATGTCCGAAAAGAAACATCAGCTTTGTTACAGCGCTTTCCGTAGTACTGTCATATCCACTGATTACACCAGCTTCCTGCAATTTATGCCCGGTTTCATACCGATGCATTTCAACACTTCCACCTACACATTGGGTGATGTTTACAATTACGATACCACGTTCTACGGCATTTCTTAACATAGTAAGAAACCATTCATCCTTAGGGGCATTCCCGCTACCAAATGTTTCCATCACAACTCCCTTAAGACCTGGAATATTCAAAATACTTTCTACTACCTGGGAGGATAATCCCGGAAATAGTTTCAGTATGGCAATGTTCCTGTCAAGCAGGTAATGAGGTTTTAGCGGCTTACGTGAAGCCGGATGATATATTTGAGTCGTATCGTATTTAATGTAAATACCTGCATGTGCTAACGGCGGATAATTGTATGAACGGAAGGCATTAAAGTTATCTGCATTGATTTTTCGGGTACGGTTTCCCCTTAATAAGTCATTTTCAAAGAAAATGCAGACTTCAGGAGTTATCGGCATTCCGTTTTCTTTAGCTGCAGCAATCTCTATTGCTGTTATGAGGTTTTCCTTACCATCTGTTCGCAACATTCCGATAGGTAATTGCGATCCTGTTAGTATGACCGGTTTACTAAGGTTTTCCAACATAAAACTTAAAGCTGACGCTGTATACGCCATTGTATCCGTACCGTGCAGTATAACAAAACCATCGTATTGTTGGTAATTATCTGCTATGATTTCTACCAGCTGTTTCCAACAATCCGGCCCCATTTCGGATGAATCCATCGGAGGATCAAACTGAAAAGAAGAAACGGTATATCCTAATTTTTTTAATTCAGGCATATTATCTTTTAAATGTTGGAAATTAAAAGATTCTAATGTACCTGTTTCAGGATTTTCAATCATACCGATTGTTCCACCGGTATAAATCAATAAAATACTAGCTTTTTCTTGCTGTACATGCAAATTTCCCTTCATAAACACACAAAGGTAATTAATTTATTCTTCTCCTCTTAATACCGGAACGCTTATATGATATTTAACCGCTAAAATGCGTATGCTAAATACAGTTGCTGCTGAGATAAATTGCGACAAAACCGATGGTAAAGCGAATTGTAAACAACCCCAATAGGCTATTCCTCCGAATACGCAAGCCAGTGCATAAATATCTTTGCGTAATACTAAAGGAACTTCGTTAATTAAGATATCACGTATCATACCTCCAAACGAACCGGTAATTGTACCCATAACAATAGCAACCCACATGGGAAATCCAAACTCTAATGTTTTGACTATCCCTACAATAACAAATAAACCTAATCCGATAGCATCGAAAATAAAAAATGTATTATTTAACTTGATAACATATTTTCTGAAGATAATAACAAACAGCAAAGCGAAGCCGGAAACAATAAGGTAGGAAGGTTGAGTCATCCAAAAAGGGGTATCATTTAATAAAATATCTCTAACCGTACCTCCTCCGACTGCTGTTACAACACCAACGACATAAGCTCCAAACCAATCAAATTGTTTGGCAGAAGCCAGTCTGATGCCACTTATTGCAAAAGCAAAAGTTCCAAAATAGTCACATAATGTGATGAAATCTATCATTTTGTTTTTTCACGCAAAATTAATGAATAGTTTGAATACTAGACAGGACAGAATACATATTTATTGCAGGCTTTCGTATTTTATCTTCGTGGCAGAGGCTAGATTTCAAGTGTCAAACTCTGTAAAAAACATCACAATGTCTTGAGAAAATCGTTATAATGCTTTTGTAAAACCATTGTAATGCTTTTGTAAAACCATTGTAATGGTTTACCGAAGGGTTCACAATGTTTTTTCAGGCAATTCTCTGTGATAAATAAAAGTATCATAATAGCATCTTTAGCGTTATATCATTTTTTATTCTTATTGTAAAGATATTATAGTTGTGTTATAATTTCAAAGCTATCTTGGTTTAACTTCGTCGTTCTATTTCGTGAAGGTTTTCTATTTTTTTTCGTTGCATAAACTCGTAAATACCTTCCAGATGTTCGGTTACTTTTTGATTGCCGAATTCATATACTTTTGTCGCTAAGCCATCGAGGAAATCCCGGTCGTGCGAAACAACAATCAATGTTCCGTCAAAAGCCTGCAATGCATTCTTGAGGATATCTTTGGTTTTCATATCCAAGTGATTAGTCGGTTCGTCTAATATAAGCAAATTGACAGGTTCAAGTAAAAGCTTAATCATTGCTAACCGGGTACGTTCTCCACCCGAGAGGACTTTTACTTTCTTGGTAGAATTTTCGCCTCCAAACATAAAAGCGCCTAATAAATCCTTTATTTTATTACGTATTTCACCTTTAGCTACATCGTCGATTGTTTGAAATACAGTAAGCCCTTCGTCAAGTAAGGAAGCTTGGTTTTGGGCAAAGTAACCAATCATTACGTTATGGCCCATAGTCAATGCCCCCTCGTGTTCGAGTTCCTTCATGATACACTTTACCAAGGTTGATTTTCCTTCTCCGTTTTTGCCTACAAAGGCGATTTTATCTCCTCGTTCAATTGTTATGTTGGCATTGTGGAAAACGACATGATCTCCATAGCTTTTAGAGACCCCTTCAATAATAACCGGATACGAACCGGAGCGGGGAGAAGGAGGGAATTTCAGGCGAAGAGCGGATGTATCTTCTTCATCTACTTCAAGAATTTCCAGTTTTTCCAACATTTTTACCCGGCTTTGTACTTGTAATGTTTTTGAATAAGTGCCTTTGAACCGTTCAATAAATTCCTTTGTTTCTGCAATCATTTTCTGCTGCTCGTCGTAAGCCTTTTGTTGTTGTTCGCGACGCTCCTTACGCAATTGCAGATAGGTACTGTAATTTACTTTATAATCATAGATACGTCCCATTGTAACTTCAATGGTACGTGTTGTGATGCGATCGATAAAAGCACGGTCGTGGCTGATAACAACTACCGCTTGCCCATTATCAATCAGAAAATCCTCCAGCCATTGAATGGATTCTATGTCAAGATGGTTCGTTGGTTCATCCAATAAAAGGACGTCTGGTTTCTTTAGCAATAATTTAGCCAGTTCGATACGCATGCGCCAGCCACCGCTAAATTCGCCGGTTTGTCGTGCAAAGTCTTCTCTTTTAAAACCTAAGCCCAACAGTGTCTTTTCTATATCTGCATCATAATTAATCTCTTCAATGGAATAGAATTTTTCACTGAGGGTAGAAACACGTTCAATTAATTCATAATAGCTTTCGGAATCGTAATCCGTACGAGTTTCCAGTTCTTTATTAATCGCATTGATTTCAGCTTCCATTTCATGTAAATGAGAGAAGGCTTTCGCTGTTTCTTCAAATACCGTTCGGTTGTCTTCAGTCATTAAATGTTGAGGCAGATAAGCAATGACAGTATCTTTGGGAGCTGAAACTTTTCCTCGCGTAGCCTCTCTTGTACCGGCAAGTATTTTTAGTAAGGTTGATTTTCCCGCCCCGTTTTTTCCCATGAGGGCAATCCTGTCTTTTTCATTAATTACAAAAGAAATATCGGAAAAAAGCGTGCTTCCCCCAAACTCAACTGTTAATCCGTCAACTGAAATCATCGTATTGTTCTCTCTTTAAAAATGGAGGCGCAAAGGTAGATAAAAAAAAGCGGAACTGTTTGGTATCAGCTCCGCTTTTCTATTTGTATTACTGTTGTATTACTGATGCATTATAACTTATGGTACCGGTTTTATTGTAACAGTATCTGGATAGATGTAACCATTATAGAGCAATTTATGGATAATAAGTCTGAATTTTTCTTCATCCGGATCTACATTCGTTACTTTAAACGTGCCATTGGCCTTGTAGGGAATAAAACCGAACTTATCTGCTTGCGTAGGATCAAGTGCTTCAACATAATAATCATATACGTATTTATCGGTAAACTTTATTGGAAGATCAGTATTTAGCTTTACCTTATCATATTCATTATTCCTTGTTCCTGTTGCTTTTTCTCCGCCAATAGTTGGCTTAGGGTCCCATAATGACTCTTTCGATCCTTGGATTGGAGTTACAGAGGC
>JAISDJ010000272.1 GCA_031264865.1 Tannerellaceae bacterium
GCCGCTCTTGAATTGTTAGGGGGAGATTACAGGTATGAGACGGTATTGGAGTATGACGGTGAAATCGTGAACGGGGTGCTGGATGGGAATTTATATATTAAGGGGGGCGGCGACCCTACGTTGGGTTCTTCGCATTTTGTAGAGAATCGAAGCGGATATATGCCCGGGCGGAATACATTTATGCTTCAGTGGATACAGGCTGTAACAAAGGTGGGTATCCGGAGGATTACGGGTGCTGTTATTGCCGACGAAAGTGTTTTTGATACGGAAGGTATTTCTATGAAGTGGGTGCGTGAGGATATGGGGAGTTATTATGGCGCGGGTAGTTATGGTATTTCCGTGTTTGATAACCTATACAGGCTTTATCTGAATACGGGGACACCGGGGAGTACGCCGGAGATTGTAGAAACGGTTCCCGGTATGCCTGCGATCCGCTTTCATAATTACCTGAAAGCCGCTTCCGTAAGGACGGATAGTTGTTATGTCGTGGGGGCGCCTTTTGCGGACGACCGTTATTTATACGGCGTTATTCCCGCCAATAAGGAGCGCTTTCTTATACGGGGAGATATTCCGGACCCGGCTTTGTTTCTGGCTCAATATACATCCGATTGCCTGCGGGTGGAAGGGATCACCATTGAGGGGAGCCCCACTTGTTATCGTATCTTATCGGCGGAAAATAACTGGACAAAACGCGAACGGAAGGCGTTGGCTACCACCTACTCTCCCACGCTTCGCGAAATTATACGGATTATCAATGAGCGAAGCCATAACCTGTTTGCGGACGCTTTGTTGAAAACAATCGGTTTGCAGTATAAAGGCAAACCGGGAGAGGTTATTTCTTCTATGGGGAAAGGGATTGAGGTGGTGAAAGCACATTGGCGTGAGAAGGGATTAGACGTTTCTTCTCTCCGGATGCATGACGGTTGCGGGCTGGCTGCCGCTGATAAAGTAACGGCCTCGTTCATTTGCGATTTGTTATGCTATATGAGGAATCAGTCCCGGCAATCGGACGTCTTTCTTGCCTCCTTGCCTGAGGCCGGGCGGGCGGGTTCGGTAGCTAATTTCCTGAAAGGCTCTTCGCTGCAAGGAAAGGCCTTGTTGAAAAGCGGCGGGATGAGTGGTGTAAGAAGTTTTGCCGGATACATAACCAAAGACGGGAAACAATATGCCGTGGCTGTATTCGTAAACAATTATTCGGGGGAAAGCCGCCTGATGTTACGGCATCTGGAAAAGCTTTTCGTATCCCTCTTTTAGAATCCTCCCTACGTTTTAGGAAGCAAAGAGCGTTTGCTGAGGAAAGCATTGAAACTATCCTTGTAGCTATCGGATATTGGTATATATTCTTTTCCAAAGACAATGCGGTTGCGCTCTATCACCTTTATCTTTTCAGGTTGTACGATAAACGAGCGGTGTACCCTCACAAAGCGACTTGCCGGAAGTAGTTCCTCCATACTTTTCATGCTCATCAGTGACAGGATGGGGCGGGGCTGGCCTTCGGTGTAAATCTTCACATAATCCTTTAATCCCTCTATATACAGAATGTCAGACAATTCTATCTGTATCAGTTTATATTCGCTTTTGATAAAGATAGATTCCGGTTCCCGCCTTTTACCGGCCGCTTCCGTTGCGTTCGCACCCGGTTTGCGAAGTAATTCGTACCATTGCAGCGCCTTTTGGGCAGACTGTAGAAAATCGGGATAGCTAACCGGTTTCAATAAATAATCCAGTGCGTTTACTTTATAACTATCCAGTGCATATTGCCCGAAGGCGGTTGTGAAAATAATACGCGTATCATTCGTAACCATGCGCGAAAACTCCATGCCGTTCAGTTCCGGCATTTGTATATCCAGAAAAAGCAGTTCCACTGCTTCCCTCTCCAGTTCGGCCAAGGCATCGACGGCGCTATGGTATGTGGCCGACAGTTTCAGGAAAGGCGTTTTATTAACATAACTCTCCAGCAAACTGACCGCCAAAGGTTCGTCGTCAATAATCGCACAGGTTAGTATCATAATTCTATTACTTTAAAGAACAACTACAAATATAAACATTATAAATTCTTTCTCAAAACAACGAATTATTAATCACGTGCGGCGAAAGGATGAATCCGACGAATCCTATTTTTGTGTATATTTAGTATTATTAACTACTTGGCAAAAGAGAGCACCCCTTTTTCTCGTAACTTTGAACATTCAAAGAAACAGACAGGTTGCGGATGAATAAACATTTAATACATATATTCATATTACCCTTTCTTCTCTTGATTTCCGGTGATTCTAACTCTTACAATCAGTACCGGATGAATGAAATATCCATAACCATTGATGTTGACGACGAGGAGGATTCCCAGACACAGACATTAGACAAACCGCAGAACAATCCCAATAAGAATTGTCGCCGTTCCAACCAAAGTCAAACTACTTTAAAACGAAGAATAGTGGATGCGAGCGATCTGATTATTCCCTCCGTTTTCCTGAAGCAGGCATTTTCTTCGTCTATAAGGAATTATATAGGTAATTTCAAAGGTATAATAATATCCCAGACCATCAAATACCTTATCTTTCCTTTCAATTCTTTCTGGTAAAAAACGTATGTTCATTTTGCGATTTCCCTTTTATTAAACAGTAATTCGTAAAGTTTGCGATTTCCGGCGACGGGGGTCTTATATATTTATAGTGGAATTCATTCATTTCATTTTTAACCTATTTATCATAAACTAACATCTAAATTAAATATTCACATTATGAGCATACAGTTAGAGAAAGTAAAAGAACTTATTTCCTTACGCGAACAGGCGCGTTTAGGAGGTGGGATAAAAAAAATCGACACCCAGCACGAGAAAGGGAAATATACCGCCCGGGAGCGTATAGCCATTCTCCTGGATGAGGGTAGTTTTGAAGAGTTTGATATGTTTGTAGAACACCGGAGTTCTAATTTCGGTATTGACAAGAAGAAATACCTGGGAGACGGCGTTGTAACCGGTTATGGCACGATAGACGGACGATTGGTTTATATTTATGCCCAGGATTTTACGGTCTTCGGAGGAGCGCTTTCCGAAGCAATGGCCATGAAAATATGTAAGGTGATAGACCAGGCCATGAAAATGGGCGCTCCCGTGATCGGTATTAACGACTCCGGCGGCGCGCGTATTCAGGAAGGAGTGAATGCCCTGGCCGGATATGCCGAAATTTTCCAGCGTAATATCCTTGCTTCGGGAGTGGTTCCTCAGATATCCGCTATTTTAGGCCCCTGTGCGGGTGGCGCAGTCTATTCGCCTGCTTTAACTGATTTTACGGTGATGTGCAAAGGAAGCAGTTATATGTTTCTGACGGGCCCCAAAGTAGTTAAGTCGGTAACGGGCGAAGTTGTAGACCAGGAACAACTCGGAGGAGCGGTCGTACA
>JAISDJ010000036.1 GCA_031264865.1 Tannerellaceae bacterium
TCACAAATCTTTTATTATACTGACAGGCGGTTTAAAATAATGGGATGAAAACAAAAATCCGGAACGGATGACCCATTGGTAGCCCGATGTAGAACGTCGGGATGGGGAATGAATAATTGAGACAGAGCGGCGAAGCCTCGAAATAGTCAGAACATTCCCCCAACCCGACGTTCCACATCCGGGCTACCAATATGTCATCCGTTCCGGATTCCAAAATGCCAACCACTACCACAGGTGGTTGAATAGTAAACTAATTTATGATTTTAGTTTACGGTCGGTATGTGGAGCGATTATATAGGCAGTTGGAAAAATCTGATAAACCATGTACCACCCGGAGCCGCTGATGAAATAGGTTTTAATTTGGAATTGATGGAATCCGATGAAAAGTATCCCATAACCCTTCGGGCTATCTGCTTCGGGCTGCCTGCTTCGAAAAAAATGGGACAAATATTTTTTTTGAGGAAGCAGCAGCAGTTTGAATTTTCTACACCACACCCTTCGGAAATATATCACGTTGTAATCAGATTCTCTTTACCCTCCCTTCAGAGGGTTGGGGGTGGAGTTGAGTGAGGATTATGTCCCAAACTTAACCATTAAATTCCCTGTGTATTTGGAGCCAAGTTCGGCTTATTGATAAATATTCGCTATATTTGATGGTTCCTATTTTACAAAAAGACAGAATAATCAATTAAAGTCTTTTTTAAAACCTGTTTTTTCTGCATTTTGCATGGGTTATTAGCAAATATTGTCATAAATAAGCCAACATTCCTTACGATATGATATTTACAAATCAATCCTGTTTCGGATCGAAATAGAGAAAAAGCGGGTAGAAGTGACGGTGGGCGGCATTTTGTTTGAATAAATACTCATTACGATTGGATGAGCCGACGCTGCTAAGGTTGGGACAACTTACATTTTATTAAGATATGGCAGGTGACAGGATCCTTTGCGAAGATGTTGTTAATGAATGAATTTACTAAGATTGTCCCAAGATGGATATATGGGGTTTAGAGCGGTATTGGGATAGCCTGGGAATGCTGTTTCCTTTTATATATGTTATAATGTCAATAATAGTTAAGTAAAGTGGTTTATAAAATAAACTTCATTATCTTTGCGAGGTGAAGAAATGAACGGGAGAAAATTCCGTTTTTTTGGACAAATAAAGTTTATAAAATAAATCACTTTATATTGAATGATATGGAAGATCGTAAGATGAATGAGAAAGAAAGTCTTGAGCTGATTGCTCAAATGATTCGTAATACCCGGAATAAGTTGGCTGTGGGTAGCGGGCGGCCGTTCCTTCTTTTCGGGTATGCCGGCGTGGTGTTTGCTCTTGCTATATGGTTCCTGCTTCGGGCGACGGATGCGTGGCAGTGGAATTTACTTTGGTTTGTGCTCCCGCTTATCTTCTGGCCTGTTGTGATTCGTATCTACCGAAATATGATGGATAAGACGACTTATGTAGACCGGATCGTTAAATATATCTGGATACTTACCGGTTTTACTATTCTTATCGCTTGTGGGTTCACGGTTATTTTTGTCCGGATGGAAAGCCTCTTCTTTTCGGCCTTATTGTTGGGAATGTCTACTACGCTGACGGGGCTTGCCGTACGGATACCTCCTGTCACCATTGCCGGGATAGCTGGGATGATTATATCGCCTGCAGCCCTCTGGTTGCACGACGAAAACAGATTGCTGTTACTTGCCGCCCTGTTTGTGCTGGTGTTTGTTGTTCCCGGCCATATACTGAATTATAAAAGTAAAACCGCCGACTGATGTTTAAAGAGCTAAATCCGTTATTTCATTCTGAATTGCGGCTCGGAATTATGTCGCTCCTGCTCTCAGTTGAAGACGCCGACTTTGTCTACATACGCGAACAAACAGGCGCTACGGCTGGCAATCTCAGCGTGCAGATCGACAAACTAAGTAAGGCCGGTTATATTGAAATAGAAAAAACCTACAAAGGCAAAGTTCCTTGTACCCTCTGTAAAATAACGCCTGAAGGTGTTAAGGCCTTTGAACAATATGTCGATGCACTCAAAAGCTACATACATTTCAAGGATGAATGAGTAACGAGTAATCCCCCTTTTTTATCCCGTTTTGGTACGGATAAGGGATGAAGCAAGCCTTCTCCCGTCTGCAAGACGCCCTGTAAAGTGTGCGCAGGGCCTGTGTTGCCTTATACGAAAAGAAACGATAACAATAAAAAAATGATGTTATATAACAGAAATGGATCATAATCGGGAATCTATATACAATAATAGAATGATGCAATTTTTAATTGAGAAAAGAATATTAAATAATAAATATAAGAATAAAAACAATACGGAAATGATATTAATAAAGTATATTATAAATAATATAGTGCGAAAGAAGAAACAAACAATCTTTTGTTTTTCATCTATTTTGATACCTTCTCTGATTATCCTGACGGACTATGCGATTATAAACGGTATAGAGGGGGGATTAAAGAGAAGCATCGATCAGGTAATATCGGGGCAATTACTAATCGTATCCGGTAAAAACAATGATATAAATATATTAGAATCACAACTAAACGAACAGGAATTATTTATTGATGATGAAAATAATCTGAAAGAATTGGAAACAATAGTTCCCGCCGCCTTACTGAACTGGCGGGTACGTTTCGGCGCACTTGTTTCTTATGAGGGCGAAACATCGTACACAAACGTCCATGCGCTTGAGGATAACCACCTCCGGAGGATAGATGGAATGTTGTCGATTGATAAAGGCCGGATGCCGGAAAAAGGGAATGAAATGGTCATCAGCGAGAGCCTTGCACGAAGCCTTTTCTGTGGGGTGGGCGATACGTTATTGCTACTGACGACGAATGTAAACAGCTATATGTCAGACGAATTGAGCGTTGTATCTGGTGTTTTTGAAGAAAAAGGATTGGCTATCTTTTTAAACTATACGGCCTTCATGCCTTACCGGTTCGGGCAGGAAATAGCAGAGATTCCCGAAGGGCAGGCCGTTGAACTGATCGTCAATCATACTGCCGGAGAGGATTTTACGTGCGAGGAAATACAATCCGCCGAGACTTATTTCAAAACATCCGATCCCGCATTAAAAGTCGCTACCTGGAGGCAGACGGTTCCCCTTATGAGCGCCATTGTAAGTGTATGGAGTGGGGGAGGAGTTATCACGCAGATTGTATTTATCTCATTCAGCCTCATTATATGATTTGGTTGGCAGTGAACAGCCGGAAGGGGGTGTACTTCGCTTGGAACTGAAAGCGAAAAGCCTATCCGTTTCATACAATAAGATAGTGGTGTTTTTCGACCCGAAAAGGAAGCTTCCTTTGGCCCAGGAGATGTTCAGTCTCTCCGGTAAGCTTATCAAAACAATCGAATATATCTACCGGGTACAGTCTGATAATACATTATATATGAGTGAAATGATTATAAAAGACGAGTTAATGGGCAATTCATTTACCAAAATGTATTATGAAAACTGCAAACGCAGACAAAACAGGCCCGATGTCTTCTTTTCTTTAGGTTCTTTGAAGCAATAAGCCATGAAATATACATATATCCTCCTGTTATTTCTGTTGCCTTTGCTAAGTAACGGACAGTCTATAGCCTGGGACTATCAACTGATCGCGGAGTCGAAAAATCAGTATACCCATCGGGATAAATTGTCCTCCGTAACGGAACTCTACCCGATCATAACGGGGAAGAGTGGCATGGGTGAATTACTGAATACGTTTCAGGCAGAAGGCAACCTGACGAATTATAACTTTGATAAAGATTCCGTCCGCTTCACCTTTCAGGAACTATATACCCGTTTTTCATGGAAAGACCGCCATCATTGGACCGTGGGCAAAAAACGCCTCGACTGGGGAACCGGTATGATTTGGAACCCAACCAATTTCTATATCCAGAAAGACCCTTTCCGCACACAAAACCGCCTGGAAGGAATCTTTCAACTAAATTATACCTGTCTGTTTACCACAGGCTCGTTGGAAGTATATGTATTCCCGGAAAAAAAGATGGAGGATTTCAGCTATTCCCTGAAATACAATTATACGGGTGAGCGTGTTGATATGAGTGTTTCTTTCCTCGAATATACCCGGCATCAACAGATAGGGTATGATATTTCATACGGAGGCGACCGCTTTATCGCCTATGCCGAAGGCGTTTTCCGTAACAGGGCGGCAAGGGTCTATTCGGAAATTGTGTCAGGTGCTTCGTATGCCTTCAACGCCTCTTTGGGCGCCCGGATGGAATACCGCTTCCGGGAAGACTATCTGAGCCGGGAAGAAGTGGCGGAATTTAAGAAATACCTCTCTGAAAACAGTCTGATATACGATCCGGTAGGCGTCGGAAAGCATACTTTATTTGCAAGTGCAGAAATTAAAGATGTATATGACAGATTTAATCTGCAAGTACGCACCTTTTTCGATTTATTCTCTAATCAATTGATAATATCGCCATTATTGGTATGGAAGAAGAATAACTTCCAGATCGAACTTTCGTCGATGTTGTTCACGAATTCATTGGCTGCATATCATTCGCAGACCTCTCTTTTACTAAGTTGTCATTTTTAAAAAAATCGTATGAATACATTTATCAAACTAAGCAAAATCAATAAATATTACCGGATGGGTAAGGTAAAAAACCAGGTATTAACCGATTTCTCCTATGCGTTTGAAGAGCATTGTTTTGCCATTCTGGCAGGTCCTTCCGGCTCCGGAAAATCAACGCTTCTAAACATTCTGGCAACGCTGGATAAACCGGATAGCGGAACCTATCTGTTCAATAAAGAGGAAGTAAATTTCGGAAAAGAGAAGGCACTGACGGAAATACGGAAGAACAATTTCGGCTTCGTCTTTCAGTCGTTCAACCTGATACCAGTGTTAACGGCTTCGGAAAACGTAGCCTTACCCCTCACCCTGTTTGCTTACAGCCGGAAAGAACAGGCCGAACGGGCCAATGAGGTATTGGAACGGGTGGGCTTAAAAGACAAATTAAACCCAAACCCTAAAAATTTAGGTAATAGAAAATCGAAATAATCCGTATAAATAGTTGTTTATACGGATTATTTGTTGTTATTTTGCATTACCTAAATAGGTAATATATGAAAACAGGAA
>JAISDJ010000345.1 GCA_031264865.1 Tannerellaceae bacterium
CAGCAACTGGCTATTATATATCCCGATAGATTTAAATTACTGGATTGATACCAACATCTCGGATAATTTATTAGTTTTGTAAAACGGTAAGCGTCTCCGCGATGATGTCTTGATGAGATTACTATAACGCCGTACATTTGGGAATAAAAACATCGTAAGTATGTCATCCTAATTAGTTTATATTATTCTTATACTGTAATCTTCTTGTTTATAGGACTTTTCAGAACTTAATAGTATAAACTAATTTAGTCGGGGTACTTATGGAAAATAATTCTGCAAAAAGGCGTAAAGACTCAGTACATATGGAAGCGCTTAAAGCCTATAAAGAATGTTTAAAGACAGATCCGTATTTATCATTCAGAAGCTATTGCCGGGATAATAATCTTATCTATGAAAAAATCTTAGAATGGATGAATCGTCGGGGAATCTTTATAAGAGAGTTTCAGGCAAAGGCAAAAGGAGAAGGCCTTTCCAAAGACAAAAGCCAGCCAACCTTTATCCGGTTCAGGCCACAGAACCACCCGGTCATGACAGCCAGTATTCTCAAAGGAGTGAGCATTACCTATCCAAACAATATCAGTCTGACCTTGCAGGAATGTACGGTGGAAAGCCTGGTTTCGTTACTGTCATTGTATCATCCTGAAAAGTAGTATTCTATGTTTGGCCTTAACGATAATGCAAGGTACTTTATGTGCCAACACCCAGTGCGCATAAATAAAGGGATTGACGCTTTGTTCAATCTCATCAAATCGGAATCCCCGCTTTCTCCAATGAACGGTGATATCTATATCTTCTTTGGTCAGAACAGGCAAAGCGTAAAGATATTAAAGTGGGATACCGATGGCTTCCTGCTGTACCATAAGCGCCTTGAACGGGGCAGCTTTGAACTGCCTGAGATTGATCCGGCTACGGGCTATTATGAGCTTTCCTGGGAGACTTTCAGTTTGATAATGTCAGGGATCTGGCTGGACAGCGTGCGTTTCCGCAAACGATACGGGACGCGATTTTTATCAATATAATTATTTGACAATCAATTAAATAATCTCTATGAAAGCTTGCATACATCCATATTTCTTCATACCTTTAGGGTATGGCAAGAAGCAGGATGGAAGATATATTAACGGCGCAATTGGAAGCATCCAATATGTTCAATAAGCAGTTATTGTCCCAGATAGAAACGCTGTCTGCAACGATCAAGTCCATGGAGGGAACTATCGCTTCCTTACGGGAAGCCTTACTTCAGAAAGACAAATCCCTGACTGCATCAGAAAATAAAATCAGAGGCATATCCAAACTTATATCCAATAAATCTGAAAAGCAGTCCCGGCCCAAACAAGGACAAGAAACAGCTTCCGGGGAAGTAAAGCCAAAAGCCGACCTGAAAGCCCGTAAGAACAATGGCGCAAAACGGGATATGCACTATGAACTGGAAGAAGTGGTTAAAGACGTATATCCGGACGATACGGAGTTTGATATACGGACAGCCATTGAAATAGGCATCCGTGAGTCTATCCGGTACAGGATGGTTCCGATGAAGTTCCAGAAGATAGTCTGCAGGCTTCACACATACAGGCAGGATGAGCGGATCTTCTCCTGTAAGGCAATCCAGGCACCGCTCCAGAACTCAAGTTTTGACGGTTCCTTTATAGCAGGAATGGCACAGCTCAGGTATATCTACTCAATGCCTGTTGAGCGTATAATCAGGTACTTCAATGACAACGGTTTTCATGTAAATAAGGCAACGGCAAACGGGTTGTTGTCAAAGACGGCAGATATGTTCGAAAACCTTTATAAAGCTCTTGGCAGGGCTGTACTGGAAGATGATTACATAAGCTGCGATGAGACATACTACAAAGTAATGGACAAGGCTGGGAATCCGGATACGCCGAACATCAACAAGGAATATATCTGGGCCATATCCGCAATGAATCTTAATCTGGCATACTACTTCTACGAGAATGGTTCAAGACAGAAAGGTGTCATACATAAGAAACTGGAAAAGTATAAAGGGACAGTCCAAAGTGACGGGTATGCGCCTTACAAATCATTAGGGGACGGGATCCTCAGGCTGTCATGCTTCCAACATTGTAAGCGCAAGTTTTTGGATATCCAGGGTAATCCTGATGCAGACAGGATTACCGGACTGATCAACCAACTTTACAGGGAAGAGCATAAGCACTGCATTGGCGTGGACAAGTGGACTGGGAATGATAACTTGAAATGGAGAAGAAAATACTCGAAAAGCATCATGAATGCCTTGATGGTTGCACTCAAAAGAATAGTATCCTCACCGGAATACCCTCCGTATTCTATGATACATCCAACGATTTACAGTTAATAAACATCAATAAAAACATAGATACATAGGTCAAACAGTTAAAAAAAAATAAAGGTGCATAGGGGTGCGAAATCTTTACCTCCATGCCGGGAACAGCTACACCGATCAGACCAGCAAAAATACGGATTAAGTGTACTCTATAATTCTGCGAATTATGTTTATGGGGCTCCGCCCCTATACCCCAATGAAATAACGATTTAACGGGTTATTTTCATTGAATTTACGATATAAGGCACTTTCTTTTGATTTACAAGTGTATATACGTTTTTGGGTTAAGATCGTTTAGAAGCGATTTAAATGGCATAATTGAAGTATTCCAAAAACTTCTGTTTCAAAGCCGAATGCTTATTCCATTTTTGCCAGTTGGGGGGAATATAATACAAAACTTCCGTCATTTTGTTTATTTCTACCTCAAAGCGGATTACACGGGCGTTTTTATCGCCCATGGTGAAGAAATTCATTAAGGCCTCCCCGTCAACGGACATAATGATCTCGCCGGTATCGGTATCAATATTTTCCTTACTGAAATTTTCTTCCACAAACTTCCGCAATTGAGCTTCGCTGATAACAAGGCCGTGGGAAGCTCCCCAACGGCGGCAATAGATTTTATCAGTAGACTTGGAAATATATTTGCTGATATACGATGAGAGTTGACTGATATCCATACTCGAATAACGGATTTTTTCAAAGTCCACGGGACTTAAGAACATAAAACGCTTAATACCAAGTTCGTCACGGAGATATAACCGTTCCGTGTCAGCAAGGAAATAATTATAATTTCCCTGATGGATCGCAACACAAGCCGCCTTTAGTTTGGGATAGTGAAGTGAAGTTTTCTTAATACCTTGACTGTAAGATGATAAAATGTTAAAGTTATTCCGATGCAACAGACGAAGAAAGCGCAGGTTAACAAGGTAATAATTAATAACGTCTTCATAATCAAAGATGCAATGATAGTGCAGAACCTCTCTAGCATTCGTTTCATGCGACTCGAGGCGCTCGCCGGACTGTCGTTCATTTGTCCAAAGCCACATCCGGAGCTTGTAATTTTTTCGCTCATTATCTAAAAATTTTTTAAAGATAGTATGTAAATATTTATCCTCCTGTACCTTATCGTTATTAAACTCCAGTAGCTTATTTTCCGGCAACGGCGGAAAAGTGAACGTAATGAACCGCAACCAGGACCTATCGGCACACCGGTAAAAAATAGAATTAGCAGCGTTCCTGATCGCGTGTTTGCTCCGGGAGCGGATCAAAAAACCATTCTCAGACCGGTTAACGCCAGAAGCGGGAGTTTCACACCGATCAGCAAGGCAAGCACGGCAATTACAATCAAGAGCATGAGCAGCAGCATAATTACCAGAATTATCATACGCTCGGTCAGAGTTGTACTTTTTCCGCTTAAACTGCGGAGCAAACAGACGACCTGGAACAAAAATACTACTAAAATCTCGACGAACCTTAAAAACATAATTTTCCAATAAAGCCATAATCAACAGTTATTTTCCAAAATAAAATCAGTCCACTGAACAGCCATCTGTTCGGCAATCGCCGGGGAAAACCGGCTTCGCCGATAGGAATCATTATATTTATCCGTCAATGAATATCCAGGTTCAACAACATTCCCCGTAAAACGCAATAATGGAAGGTTCTTAAGCCAAAGGCATGTACGTTTTTTCCACGGATCACCAAAATAATAGGGGTAAACTTCCTGATCCCACTGACAGAATAAAGCCGACATAACGCCGCGGGGATTCTCGATACAGATATACGGAATATCAGAAGAATACAGCTTCATGAAAAATTCCGCAGCTTGCAGGCGCTTGAAAACACGATCAGAAAAACGGGCATAAGAACCGAAACAGCTGGATAAATAAATACACGGGGGATGCGCTACCATCAAATCAAAACCATCATTGATAATGTCAAAAACATCTCCCTGGTAATGATTCCCAGGTTGATCACTGGGTAACAGATCACAACTTATGGCATAACAACCAAGCCGGGCAAATGCATCCCGGACAATGCCGGAGTACTCACAGGCGACTAAAACACGAATATCAGATAACTGCATAATAAACAATGTGTTATAAACAACAATAAAAAGCCTAATCCGAAAAGTGTAACATAAACAAGTCCAACTATAGAGAGTATATAACTACAAATCGGAAAACAATAGTTCAGGTTCATTTTTCAACCTCTCAAAGAAGTCGAACATAC
>JAISDJ010000160.1 GCA_031264865.1 Tannerellaceae bacterium
AGGCGATAGTTATCAGTTTTCCCATTATCCGCAATTCGGCCATCTGGGCGGCGTCATTTGCGTCGTACACAGCGCCCGGACGAAGGCCGTCTCCTATTGAAATAATCACATCATACGTTCTTGCTATCTCACATATCTCCATAAAATGCGTAAACAGGAAATTCTCTTTTTTATGTATCTGCATCCATTTGCCCAGGATGGAACCGCCATGCGATACAATCCCGTTCAGCCTCGGAACCGCCTGCTCTATATACTCCCGGAGTATCGCCGCATGAATGGTAAAGATGTCAACGCCCTGTTCGGCCTGTTCTATTAATGTGTCGCGATAAACAGCCCAGTTTAGCGCTTCGATATTCCCATTCACCTTATCCAATGCCTGATACAGTGGGACCGTTCCAAACGGGATGGGGCAATACCGGATAAGCCTTTCCCGGCTTTCGCCCCTGTTCTCTCCGGTTGACAAATCCAGTAAGGTATCGCTTCCCCACTTACAACACCCCGCTATCTTCTCAATTTCTTCCTCCGCCGTATGTGGCGGCAAGGAATTGTTGATCGTCGTATTTACTTTTACCAGAAACTTTTGTCCGATAATCATCGGCTCCGCTTCGGGATGATTAATATTAGAAGGGATGACAGCCCGTCCGGCCGCTATTTCTTTCCGGACAAAGTCGGGCGTGATATACGATTTCAATCCCAGGTCTTCAATCTGCTGGTTTTCGCGAATCGCGGCATATTCCATTTCCGGGGTAATCACGCGCCTTTTGGCATAATATATCTGTGTCAGGTTCTTTCCCGGCTTAACGCGATAGACAGGCGAAAGAGAATCCCGCCTGACAATATCTTTCCTCCGGGAATACCATTCTTCACGGAAACGGGGAATCCCCTTCCCGTTTTCAACCACTACCCGTGAATCGGAAAAAGGCCCGCTTGTATCATACACAATCACCGGGTTATTTTTCTTCCGGGTTTCTTCCCCCGTACGATCAACCGTTACAGTATCCGTTAGTTTGATTCTGCGCATCCCCACTTTTATTTTATTGATCGCCCCCGGAACATACACCTTCTCAGACGACGGATAGACAATACGCATCTTCCTCTTATCCCCCATAACTCAAACATTATTATACAAACAAAGATAGAAAAGAATACCAATAAAAAAAAATTATTACTTTTGCCTCTACCAAAAGTAGTGATGTTACATGAAAAACCCACCCGGCCATACCATCGACAAGGCAACTTTACTCCTTCTGAAACAAGGAAATATAACCGCTTTTGAAACCATCTACCGGAAGTACGGCGCTTGGGTATACAACTTTATTCTTTCGCTTCTTTACGATGAACCACTGGCCGAAGACCTTACGCAAACCGTGTTTCTTAAACTTTGGGAACGAAGAACTTTTATCAACGTTGATAAGAATCCGGATGCTTATCTGTTCACCATCGCCCGGAACTTAGTATATAAAGAAACGGAAAAACGGCTGATGAAAAAAACATACCTGGACGAGCTTCCGTATACAGACGAAGACGACAGGACGGAAGCAAAAATAAACGCCGATTCGCTCCGGGAGTATATCGATTCTCTGGTAGAACAACTCCCGCCCGAACGCCGGCGAATCTACAAATTGAGCCGCACCGAACATTTATCCAACAAAGAGATCGCGTCTCTTCTTTCTGTTTCCGAAAAAACAGTTGAAACACAACTATACCGGTCGCTCCGGTTCCTTAAACAAAAACTATCCGAAGAATAAGAAAAAACGGTTAATCAAAAAACGAAATTGTATACGACGGATTATCAATTCGTATACCATCCTTTTATTGTCCGACAGCCGTCGGACAGTTAACCGACAGTCGTCGGACAGTTAACCGACAGCCGTCGGCCAATTGTCCGACAGCCGTCGGACAACAAAAAGACGGTATACTTTTCATCATTTCGATTAATACTTTTCTTCCGGTCATCCCGATAAAATTGCGCAAAGCAGCAGATGTTTTAAAAGCCGCTTCCCCCTATCGTTAAATAATCTTTATTATCTCCCGGCCTGTAAGTGATTTACCTGTCAGGCGGCTATACATAAAAAAGAGCGGATGAAAGATTCAACCTACATAGACTTATTAAATCGCTTTATCAAAGGCAACACATCGCCCAAAGAAGAAACACGGCTAAGGGAATGGTTTTACTCAGACGCCTCTTCAGACGAAATCGAAACGTTCTACCGCGAAAAATGGGAAAGCGAGAAGACGAAAGGCATGCCCGACGAACAACAGTTGAGGATATTAAACAGCATAAAATCAGAAATAACCGGCGAAAATGTACCGGCAAGGAAACGATCCGCCATCCACCGATGGTTGCCTTATGCGGCTTCGGCCTTGCTTTGCCTGTCAATCGGCGCAGCATCTTATTTATATGTAAAAGAAAAAACAACTACCGACGTCCGTGAATATACCATATTAGCGGATAAAGGACAACGTTCTACCATTCTTTTACCGGACGGAAGCAAAGTATGGTTGAACTCACATACAAAAATCAGCTATTCCAATGATTACGGAAAGGCCCAACGGAACGTATCACTCACCGGCGAAGCTTATTTTGAAGTGGCAAAGGACAGCAATTGCCCTTTCATTGTAAATGCCGGCGAAATGGAAGTAAAAGTACTAGGAACAACGTTTAATATAAGAGCTTACGCGGAAGACAAAGAAATCGTCGCCACCTTGTTTTCCGGCAAAATAGAAGCCTCGATCGGCAATACTTCCGTTATTCTTCGCCCGGACCAATACGCTTCTTTCAACAGAGATGAACGAAGGCTGACGGCACATGCCTCAAACAATCCTTCGTATGCAAAGATGTGGCGCGACAATGAACTGGCCTTCAAAAGCCAGACATTCGGCGAAATTGCAATCATACTAAACAGGATCTATAATGTGCATTTGGAATTCAAATCAGAGAAGATAAAACAGTATCGTTTTTCCGGCGTTATAAAAAATAACAGTTTGGATAATGTAATTGAAATCATAAGCTTAACAGCCCCTATCGTATACGAGTCAAAAGGAGATACAATCATATTAAGCGAAAAAAAATAATAAACCTGATGTCAGAAACAGCGTGTTAATCCTTAAATATACAGCCTATGGAATAGTAAAGAAAAAAGCAAGCGGGAGGCTGTAGAACCTCCCCTTACCTAAGTTCAATAAGTAAAACATACGCCTGTATTCAATTCCACTTCAGATAACTGGCAGGTTACCTGTAAGGAGGTTACGGATATGTCTTGCTTGCAAAGTTATATCTTTTAATTAGATTCTGTTTAATTTTAAAAGAAGAAAATAATAGTGGATTTCCGAAAAGATTAATCATATTATTTCTCTTTGAGCAATTCTGTAAGATTATTGCCGGATAAAATTTAAGCAGACTCCAAATATACTATTTAAAAAATCTGAAAAATGAGTAACATCAAGCACTTAAAATTAATGATGCTAATTGGTATAATGCTAATTACGCTTTCCAATCGATCTGTTTTCTCTCAAATTACGCTTTCCGTAAAGAATAAAGCGATGAGCGAAGTAATCAAAGAAATAGAAAAAGACAGTGATTACCGTTTCTTTTATAATGACGGACTTAAAGGCCTCAATGAGCCTATTACCCTTGCTGTAACGAATAGTACGATCCGGACCGTAATGGACCAGATCGGAGAACAGGCATCCGTTTCTTTTATTTTCCGGGATAACAATCAAATCGTCTTATCACCCAAACAGACACAGCAACGAAAATCCGTTCAGGGCAGTGTAACCGATGAACTGGGCGAACCTGTAATCGGGGCGAACGTTATGGAAAAGGGTTCTGCGAACGGGGCGGTTACTGATATCGACGGGCGGTTTACACTTGAAGTAGCCGACAACGCCGTATTACAAATCTCTTATATCGGTTATCTTTCGCAGGAAGTTCCTGTTGCCGGAAGAAATACAATTACCGTATCGTTGAAAGAAGACAGCCAAAATCTGAGTGAGGTAGTGGTGGTAGGTTACGGAGTACAAAAGAAAATTAACCTGACGGGGTCTGTATCTTCCATTAAGTTCGATGAAGAATTAGCAAACCGTCCCATCACGAATGCATCACAGGCGCTTTCGGGAAAAATACCCGGATTATGGGTAAGCCAAAATTCAGGTATGCCGGGTGATGACGGCGCCCAACTGCGTGTAAGAGGGTGGGGGACGCTGAATAACACCGAACCACTGATTATTATTGACGGAGTAGAAGGAAATTTCAATCAGATCAATCCCAATGATATCGAAAGTATTACCGTACTTAAAGATGCGGCAAGCGCCGCCATCTACGGTTCGAAAGCGGCCAATGGGGTTATACTTGTTACCACAAAGACGGGAAGCCATAATGAAAAGACCGAGGTTAACTTTAATACATACGTAGGGGTGCAAACATTAGGCAGAAGGTATGACCTGGTGACCAATAGCGCCGAAAGTATGGAGTTAATCAATAAAGCGCTCGTCAACGAAACGGCCAGCCCGCTTTTCCCGGAAAGTATGGTTAATGCTTTCCGCACAGGGACGGATAAATATAAGTACCCGAATACGGATTGGTTTAAAGCGCTCTATGAAAACGCCTTGATCCATGAACATAATCTTTCGATAAGAGGCGGGACGAAGAAGAGTACAGCCTTCTTGTCATTCAACTACCTGGGGCATGATGGTATGATTCCGAATACAAGTTCGTACCGGTATGGCGTTCGCGCCAATCTTGATTTCGACGTAAACAGTTGGTTCAAAGTCGGAGGGCGTTTCAATTATATACGCCGCGTGGCTACTCAGGCTTACGATATGCCGCGCGTCTACGAAATGTTGCGCGGAGCTTCGTCATTTACGGCTCCTTATACACGCGACGGACGATTCGGCTCGGTAGAAACGATCGATGAAAATAATGTGTTACTCTATGATAATCGTAATCCGTTAATAGAGACGAATAATGGGGAAGAGAAAGCAACAACAGACCTGGCAACGGTAAATGTTTTCGCCGATGTAAAATTTACTCCCGACTTAAACCTGAATGCAACCCTGTCTTCTTCCGGCAACTGGAGGATGACAGACAGGTATAATACGAATATATATGGGTATACCGACAGCGGCATCGAAACCATTACAAAAAATCTGAACCGTGAAGGGCTGGATATGAGTAGAAGGCAAACAACCGCCGTCCGCAACAACGTATATACTACATTAAACTATAATAAAAGTTTTCTTACCCGCCATACCGTCGGCGTCACAGCCGGTTTGCAATTGGAGGATTATACAAGCAAGTATATCTATTCCCGCAGAAATGAAGCTCCCAAAACAGGATTAACGCAGGTAAACGCAGGGACAGGAGGTATTCGCGGAGAAGGGAATATGGAAGGATTGAGAATGTTCTCGTATTTCGGGCGCCTGAATTATTCTTTTGCCGACAAGTATCTGTTCGAAGCTAATTTCCGTGCGGACGCTTCTTCCCGTTTCAAGAAAGATAATCGCTGGGGATACTTTCCCGGTTTTTCCGCCGGATGGCGGTTGATTGAAGAAAGTTTCATCAGGAACCTGAACCTCTTCTCCAATTTAAAACTACGTGCCTCCTGGGGGCAGTTAGGAAACCAATATGCTTCTAACAGCAATGGAGAAACGTTCTGGCCCTATCTGACGGTTATTAACCAGAATAATGATCTGAGTTACAGTTACGCCGGAAACTTTGCTCCGGGAGCAGCCGTCACTGCTTTAGTGGATGAAAATATTACCTGGGAAACCACCACAACATTAGATATAGGTATGGATATGGGATTTCTGAATAACCGCCTGACGGTAGAAGCGGATTATTTTAATAAAGTAACATCCGATATTATCGTACAGTTACCTATCCCCAGGTTATTAGGGCATGCAACGGCTCCTTTTGAAAACGTAGGTAAAATGTTGAACAGAGGCGTTGAGCTAAATGTAAACTACGACAACAATTCCGTAAACAGGGATGACTTCGGATGGAACATCGGAATGAATATGGCTTATATCTATAATGAAATAACTAAATTCAGAGGGGGAAAATCTCCCGACCAGCTTTATTTAATTCGCGAAGGCTACTCTTATCAAACATTGTATGGATATAAAACGACAGGTATTTATCAAACAGATGCGGAGGCGGAACAACATATGCACGCTAACAGCTATAAACCCAAAGCCGGTAATCTTGCTTTTGAAGATGTAAACAAGGATGGTAAATTAGGCTTTGAAGATAAACAGGAAATAGGCAATACGGTTCCCCGGCTAACCTATGGCCTGTCCGCCGGTCTGCGGTATAAAGGTTTTGATGTAAGCCTTTTATTTCAGGGAATCGGTAAAACCCACGTATATACCCAGAGCGACTATACGCGTATGTCGTATGAATACTTCACCATTTCTACAAAGTGGAAAGACGCATGGTCGCCCGAAAACCCCGATTCTAATATCCCCGGTTTGAAATTCGACAATTCCTGGGACCAGCAGGAGTCATCGTATTGGGTACACCGGATCGACTTTCTGAAGCTGAAAAATATGCAGGTAGGGTATGCTCTTCCCCAAAGTCTGATTTCACGCCTGAAACTGGAAAAGGTCTATGTCTATGCCAATGCACAAAATGTCTTTACCCTGTTATGGCATAAAGGATATGAGGGCCTTGACCCGGAAAGGAATACATTTGGAAACGGATCCGCTTTTTATGCTACCCCCGTTACTTTTACTTTTGGTTTAAATATTAATTTTTAAAGCGCGATGATATGAAACGTTATAAATTAATATCAGGTTGTTTCATTTTTATATATCTGATTTCTTTCACAGGTTGTATTAACGACTTTCTGGATTTTGTTCCAGAAGATAAAATCACATCCGCTAATTTCCCGGAAGATGAATCGGATATAAAGTTATTATTAAATGGAGTGTATGCCCAGCTACGCGAAATAGACGTCTACAACCAGGGGCTATTTGGTTTTGGCGTATTAGACGGCATAACACCCAATGCTTATAATTGGGGTAATTTCTCCACTACGAAAGCAGGCAACGGTTCGTTGGCTTCGGGCGACGGCGAGATGCTCACGTTTCGCTGGCAACGGTGTTATGATATTATCGCCCGTGCAAATAACCTGTTAAGTTCGATTGAAAAAGTAGACTTAACGGAGGATGCGGAAGCAATCTATGTGGGCGAAGCTCATTTTATGCGGGGCCTGGCTTATGCTACCTTAGTTGAATCGTATGGCGGCGTCCCGTTGATCCTGGGAGAGATAACTGCCGAAGAATCCCGGCAATTAGCACGCGCTTCGGCGGAGGAAACCTGGAATCAGGTTCTTGCCGATTATGATGTGGCTGTCTCCACACTGAAAAAGGATGCTCCCGAAACAGGGAGAGCGACTTTGGGTTCGGCTTTAGGTATGAAAATGAGGGCTTATCTCTACCAGAATAAATATAATGAAGTACTGGATGTAACCGCTCAGATAGAGGCCTTAGGCAAATACGCATTGTTCAATAGCTATGAAGGATTGTTCAACGGAAAGAATGAAAATAATGTGGAAGTCCTTTTCGATATCCAATATATGGAAGGAGAAAATTCGCAAGGCTGTTTTATCGACCAATACTGTGGTACGGGAACAGGAAGCTGGACGAGAGGTTCGCGCTACGTGCCCACCGACGATTTGGTAAATGCTTACGAAATGGCGGACGGCTCAGCTATTGATCCGGCGAATCCTTACGAAGGGCGCGATCCCCGTTTGGGATTTACCGTTGTCTTACCGGGAACATTTATACTTGGATACCAATTCCCAAATTATATGTATCCGGGAGGCGCCTTTAATCATCCGGGAAACCGGTTGAAACATTTAAGCACACGCAAATACCGTGTTCAGAATGAAGAAGACCTGCCGACAGCCGGACAATCCTACCTGAATAACATCATCATACGATATGCCGATGTATTGCTGTCGAAAGCGGAAGCCATCATCGAGACAGGCGGTAATGTAGACGAAGCCATCGCCCTGATAAACCGTATACGGACAGAGCGCGACGATGTGAAAATCACGGCGCTTCCCAACGGCTTGTCAAGAGAGGAAGCCAGAGCGAAATTACGGAAAGAGCGAAGGATTGAATTTGCCCTGGAAGGACTTTACTGGATGGATATCAAACGATGGAAAATAGGAAAAGACATTTATCCCGTACATGTATACGACCATAACGGGGATATAATAGAAACCAAATTTCCGAACGGATACTTAGAGCATTACAACCTCCTGCCCATCCCGGACAGCGAACGTTCACTCAATGAGAATCTCGAACAAAATCCCGGATGGTAATGAATACAGGAAAGATTCTGACTGCAATTAACTGCTCGGCGCTTTTGCTGTCGGCAGTTAGTTGCAAACAAAAAACAAACGACTCTCCGAATGTTATCCTCGTTTTCATTGATGACTTCGGATATGGCGATTTGGGGTGTTATGGGAATACGAAACACCGGACGCCCCATATCGACCGGATGGCGGAAGAAGGTATGCGGATGACGAACTTTTATGTTGCATCCGGTGTCAGCACTCCTTCCCGGGCTGCATTAATGACAGGTTGTTATCCCAAAAGGATATCCATGCATGTGAATGCCGATCCTACCCCGCTGATGTCTCGCGGGAGGCAGGTATTATTCCCTGCTTCACATAAAGGATTGAATCCTTCTGAAATTACAATCGCCGAATTACTGAAAGAAAAAGGATATGCGACGGCCTGTATCGGAAAATGGCATTTGGGCGACCAGCTTCCGTTTCTCCCTACCCGGCAGGGTTTTGATTATTACTATGGCATTCCGTATAGTAATGATATGAATCGCACTACCTGCCCGCTTCCGCTAATGGAAAATGAAGAGGTGATCCTTGCTCCGGTCGGCCATGATTCACTGACATACAGGTATACCCAAAAAGCGATTGAATTTATCAGGCAAAACAAGAATAAGCCGTTCTTCCTGTACCTGCCTCACAATATGACACACAATCCGCTGGATGCTTCGCCGGCATTCAAAGGGAAATCACAAAACGGTATCTATGGAGATGCTACCGAAGAGTTGGATTGGTCGATGGGGCAACTATTCAAAACATTACAGGAAGAAGGGCTCGACGGGAATACGTTGGTTGTTTTTACCTCGGATAATGGCGCCGAACCCATATTCGGCGGGAGTAATCACCCTTTGAGAGGACGGAAAGGCACTACTTATGAAGGTGGATTCAGGGTCCCCTGTATCATTCGCTGGCCCGGACAAATCCCAACCGGCCGGATATGCGATGAGGTAATTACCTCCATGGACATTTTGCCTACCCTTGCCCATTACTGTGATGCGCAGCTTCCACAGGATCGTATCATCGACGGGCATAATGTATCAGGTATACTGGAAGGGAAGATGATACAATCGCCTACCGAAGTATTCTATTTTTACCAGAAACAACAATTACAGGCTGTCAGATGGGGAAAGTGGAAATATCACCTTCCACTGGAATCCCGGATTACAGGGCCGCATTTACCGGATACGGAACCCGGGGAAGAATTGTTATATAATCTGGATGAAGATATCGCCGAATCCGTTAATTTAGCAGAACAATATCCCGAAGTGACGGCCCGGATGAGAACGCTCATCGAACAGGTCAGGAATGATATGGGCGATTGGACGTTTGAAGGCCGGAACATACGCCCGGCGGGAATTATTGACGAACCGTTTCCCCGATTAATAAACTCAAATTGATATAGTATGAAAACATTACAGACCTTATCCATTGTTTCGGTGGCATTGCTGTCAAATGCCGCTCACTTACAAAGTGCAGAGAAGAGTGGTTCCAAACCTAATTTCGTCATTATATTCTGTGACGACCTGGGGTATGGCGACCTTAGTTGCTACGGCAATCCGACGATCCGTACGCCTCATATTGATAATATGGCTTGCGAAGGATTAAAAATGACCCAGTTTTATACAGGAGCGGCCATTTCTACTCCAAGCCGCAGTTCATTGATGACCGGGCGCCTGCCGGTACGTAACGGTATGTATGGCGACAGGCGGGGCGTCCTTTTCCCGGATTCAAAAGCGGGACTAGGGCAAGATGAGATAACAATAGCCAAAGTGCTCCGACAAAACGGCTATGCCACAGGGTGTGTAGGTAAATGGCATTTAGGCGCTTTCTCTCCTTACCTCCCGACAGACCACGGATTTGATTTCTATTTCGGAATACCTTATTCCAATGATATGAGTCCTGTTCAGAACAAAGGAAGGCATGCACAAAACTATCCTCCCACACCTCTTATCTCGGGAAACAAAACCATTGAGTCCGAACCCGATCAGGGAGAACTGACCCGCCGCTATACCGAACAGGCTGTTTC
>JAISDJ010000164.1 GCA_031264865.1 Tannerellaceae bacterium
TGCGTTCAGTGCATTCCGCACTTTTTCTATGACGGTGTATTCAATGGCATTAAGAGGATGGAAGTCCGACATGGTAGCCAGGTTGTCTTCCATTTGCTCGATGTTGGACATGCCGCTCAGTACGGTAATTACGTTGTCGAGGGACGCGGCGAAACGCAGGGCCCAGGAAGAGGGCGAAGCGTGGGGATTGGCCTCGTGCAGAATGTCGGCAAGCGGCGGCGTGAGTTTGGAGAGCAACCCTCCTTTGAGCGGTTCCATGATAATGATTGGCTTCTTATGCTTCTTTGCCACTTCAAAACAGTTAGCAGACTGTACTGTAGGGCTGTCCCAATCGGCATAATTGATTTGAAGTTGTACAAACTCCATTTCGGGATGCTTTGTGAGGATATCATCAAGCACGTCCGCCGTATCATGAAATGAAAAGCCAGCGTGTTTTATAAGCCCCTTTTCGCGCTGTTCGAGAACGAAATCCCACAGGCCGAAATCATCAAACACTTTGGTACGCTCGGCCCCGCAGTTGTGAAGTAAATAGAAATCGAAGTATCCGGCGCCGGTACGCTTCAAGGACATGAAAAACATTTGCTTGGCTTCCTCCGCGTTTTTTGCTCCGGCCCACGCGGGTAGTTTTGTGGCAAGCTGGAACTTTTCGCGAGGGTATCGGTCTACAAGTGCGATCCTGGCGGCTTCTTCAGATTTTCCGTTGTTATAGCCATAGGCTGTATCAAAGTAGGTAAAGCCTGCTGCGAGGAATTTGTCTATCATAGCCTTCGTCTGCTCAATATCAATCTGTTCTCCCATTAGGATCTGTTCTCCGAGCATGGGAAGTCGCATTAAGCCAAAGCCGAGTTTTGAAATCGTTTCCATTTTTTACCTGTTTTTATTTTTTTCCATAAAGGTAAGAAAAATTTCATGCCTAGCTTTTCTAAAAAAGTTAGGCATCTCTTGAAAAAAAGTGTATCATATCAATTTCAAAGGATATGCCTCCAATCTCCGAAGAAAGCCGCCGGATTTCTTGTCGTTATAGCTTAACTAAATGGCCTTGTAATAATTAGAGCCGTCCGCCGTCGGCAGACCAGGTGCTACCTGTAATAAAGCTGCTTGTTTCGTCTGCCAGGGTTACATAGAGTGGTGCCATTTCAACCGGATGCCCCATGCGTCCGAGTGGTGTTGATTTGTTGAGATTTTCCACGTTGCTGTCAGGAGCGCCGAAATAAACTTGCATCGGTGTCCAAATTGGGCCAGGGGCAACACCATTCACACGAATGCCGCGTTTGGCAACCTGCTTGGCAAGAGCGCTGGTAAATGCAACGAGTGCAGCCTTAGTAGCGCTGTAATCGAGAAAATCCTCACTTGGCGAGAAGGCTGTAACCGAACTTGTGAACACAATGGAGCTTCCTGGTTTCATTATGGCAATAACGGCTTTTGATAGCCAGAAAGCTGCATAAAGATTTGTTTTTACTGTCTGGTCGAACTGTTCGCTCGAATGTTCGAGAATGTCGGGCAGGAACCAGCCATAGCCGGCATTACTGACCAGGATGTCAAGACCGCCAAGTTCGCTTTCCGTCCGAGCAACAAGATTTCGGCAAAAGTCTTCGATACGAATATCGCCGGGAATGGTAACGGCCTTCCGTCCCTCGTGGCGAATGATGTCGGCCACCTCCTGCGCATCCGCTTCCTCTTCAGGTAAGTAGTTGATAGCAATATCTGCACCTTCGCGAGCAAAGGCGATGGCTACCGCACGACCAATACCTGAATCGCCGCCGGTAATGAGGGCTTTGCGACCGGCAAGGCGACCAGAGCCACGGTAACTCGTTTCTCCACAATCGGGTTTCGGGATCATCTTGCTTTGAAGTCCGGGCCAATCTTGCTTTTGTGTTGGCTGATCGTTTGGGAACCGGGTACATGGGTCTATTAGTGGATCACCTGATTGTTGCATTGTTGTATTTTCCGTCACTGCCTGAGTCAGGGCAACTGCCGGTGAAACAGCTACTGCCAGCCCGGCAAGGGCTACACCCTTGATTGCGTTACGACGACTTATATCGTTTGCATTAGGAATGATTCGTTTCAAAAAAATCTTTTTCATCATTTATTTTTTATTGCGTTATTTTATATGTCTTTAGCCTACCCGGCGATAGCACAAAAATAATGTGAGAGTTCTATTGATTGTTTTTCTCTGTGGCTCAATTTCTTTTGTTGTCAGGCTCTATTGATTTTTTTCTTATCCTCTTTATCGACTGAAAAAGAAGATTCGTCTATTATTCTTTCCCTTATGTGGATATTGTTTGCCGGAGGGGGGCGGGCCCGTTAATTTTGTTCTCATTAACAGGCTATCAAATTAAAAGCAATATGAGACACATCCTTTTAGTACTACTCACCCTCTTACTTTTGTTCGGTACAGGAATCCACGCACAGGAAAGCCGGCAAAAACAATGGACACTCAAAGAATGCCTGGATTATGCTTCGGAACATAATATTCAGGTAAAGAAAAGCAAAGTCAGTTCTTTGTCGGGAGAAGAAGATACACGGAATGCAAAGGCAAAATTATTCCCTTCTCTTTCGGCGTCTGTATCACAGAATTTCGTGAATTACCCTTCGGGCGAGGTGGCAACGAACAATAGCTATACCGGTAATTATGGTGTAAATGCCAGTTGGACGCTCTTTGATGGTAACCGCCGCGGTAATACGATCAAACAACAGGAGCTGTATGATGAGGTAAACACGCTTAGTGTGGAACAGAGCGAAAACGACATCCGGATAGCTTTGATACAAGGCTATATGCAGGTATTATATGCCTATGAGGCTATCCGCATCAATGAAAATACGGTGGAAGTATCCAAGGCGCAACGCGATCGTGCGGAAGAGTTGTTCAAGGCAGGCTCCATATCAAAAGTAGACCTTGCTCAGATGGAAAGTCAGTATAGTACGGATAAATATCAGTTAGTGGCATCACAAACAAATCTGGACAACTATAAATTGCAGCTTAAACAGTTACTTGAGCTGGATATTATGGAAGAAATGCTGTTGGATATACCTGAATTAACGGATAATGATGTGATGGCGCCGCTTCCTCCGAAAGAGGTTGTTTATGCCACTTCGCTGGCTGTGATGCCTGAGGTGAAAAGCAGTGAATTAGGTATTGATATTGCTGATTTGGAACTAAAGAAGGCGCGTGCAGGCTATTATCCTACACTCTCTCTCAATGCCGGAATGGGAACCGGGCATGCCTCCGGCAGTTATTCTTTTACGAATCAGTTGTGGGACAGGTTCAACCAGAGTATTGGCTTGGCTGTAAGTATCCCTATCTATAGCAACCGCGATAACAAGACGGCTGTTAATAAGGCGAAGTATGCACTTACCACCAGCCAGCTCGAATTACTCAACACACAGAAAGCTTTGCTCCGTACGGTGGAAGGTATCTATCTGGATGCCACTTCATCGCAGAATGAATACCTCTCGGCCGTAGAACGCGTGAAGTATATCGAAGAAAGCTTCAAACTAACGGAAGAACAGTTCTTTCTCGGTATGAAAAACACCCTGGAGCTGCTTACCGAGAAAAACAACTTATTGAATGCCCGGCAGCAGGAACTTCAATCCAAATACATGTCGATTATGAGTATCCAGTTACTTAATATTTATCAAAGGAAACCCATTGACATAAACTATTAACCGGTAAAATAAATAAACATAGATATGAAAAAGAATAAGAAACTAATAATTGGCGTAGCAGTTGTGGCAATATGCGCTGTCTGCCTGTTCCTTTTCGCGGGAAAATCATCTAAAAATGTGCTAAGCCTGGAAATGACGCAGGCAAGCCGCACAACGATCTCTAATTCCGTTACCGCAACCGGCACGGTAGAACCGGTAGTAAAGGTGGAAGTGGGTACGCAGGTATCAGGTATCATCAACAGAATATATGTAGATTTCAACAGTGAAGTAAAGAGAGGGCAACTAATTGCCGAAATGGATAAAGTGAATCTGGAAGCCGAACTCCAATCTAAAGAAGCTGTACTGGCAAGCAGCAAGACGGAATTTGAATATCAGCAGCGAAACTATGCACGCAGTAAAACACTTTACGAAAAACAATTGATAAGCGATACGGAATACGAAACAGCCACCTATACGTATGAAAAGGCAAAGAATAGCTATGAGAGTAATGTGGCCGACATGACAAAGGTTCGTCGCAACCTCGAATACGCCATCATTACCAGCCCTATCGACGGCGTGGTAATTAACCGCGCTGTGGAAGAAGGCCAAACGGTAGCCGCAGGCTTTAGCACGCCAACATTATTCACCATTGCCAACGATCTTACACAAATGCGTGTAATAGCCGATGTGGATGAGGCAGACATAGGTCAGGTGGAAGAAGGCCAAAATGTGAAATTTATGGTAGATGCTTATCCGAACGATGTGTTTGAAGGAAAGGTAACACAGGTACGGCTTGAAGCAACCACTACATCGAATGTAGTTACGTACGAGGTAGTGATCAGCGCCTATAACCCCGATTTGAAACTTAAACCGGGATTAACGGCTAATGTGACCGTTTATACGCTCGAACGTCCGAATGTGCTCACGGTACCGAGTAAAGCCTTGCGGTTTGTCCCTGATGCCGAAATACTCGAATCGATGAATATCATAGTAGAAAATCCGACAATGGAAACAATTCCGGGAAAACGAATTGTATGGAAACGGGAAGGAAATATTCTGAAACCGAAACAAATATCCATAGGAACATCTAGCCTGAACATAGTAGAAGTGACCGACGGTCTGACCGACGGAGAGGAAATCGTATTGGATTTAGCTACAGCAGGTCCAGCCGTAGCAGCCGGTCAGGGTGAAAGAAGTCCGTTTATGCCTGGCCCTCCGGGAAACAGGAATCGGAACGGAAATGGTAATGGCAACCGGTAAATAAGAGACTAATGAAAGAGACCATCCGATTAGAACAGATAGGACGCGACTTCCATGTAGGAGACGAAGTGGTTCACGCTTTGCGTGATGTATCCTTCACCATATCCGAAGGAGAGTTCGTTACTATCATGGGAACATCCGGTTCGGGGAAAAGTACGCTGCTTAATACGTTAGGTTGTCTGGATACGCCAACACGGGGCGAATATTATTTGGACGGAACCTCTGTGCGGACAATGGGGAAAAACGCCCGTGCAACACTGCGTAACCGCAAGATCGGTTTCGTGTTTCAAAGCTATAACCTGTTGCCTAAAACAACAGCCATCGAGAATGTCGAATTACCCTTAATGTATAACCCGTCGTTTAATGCGTCGGCGCGTAAGCGGAAAGCTATTGAATCGTTGAAATCTGTAGGGTTAGGAGATCGTCTGAACCATAAAAGCAATCAGATGTCGGGCGGACAAATGCAACGTGTAGCCATTGCCCGTGCACTGGTAAATGATCCGGCGGTTATTCTGGCCGATGAAGCAACCGGAAACTTAGATACCCGTACCAGCCACGATATTCTGGTGCTTTTCCAACGATTACATGCCGAGGGACGGACGATCATTTTTGTAACGCATAATCCTGAAATATCGTTGTATAGCAGCCGGAATATTTTACTGAAAGACGGGCGCGTGGTGACGGATACAACAAATAAAAATATACATTCGGCAGCCGACGCCCTTGCCAAACTACCGGTAGAAAATGATTAACTGAAAGAAAATGAATATAGCAAATTTATTTAAAATAGCCCTGAAGGCGCTTGCCAACAACAAGATGCGCGGCTTCCTCACCATGCTTGGGATTATTATCGGAGTAGCTTCCGTTATTACCATGCTTGCGATCGGACAGGGATCGAAGAAAAGCATCCAGTCGCAAATCAGTGAAATGGGCTCGAATAGGATTATGATACAACCGGGAGCCGATATGCGTGGAGGCGTAAGGCAAAGCGCCTCGGCAATGGAAACATTAAAACTTACCGACTACCGGAACATAGCGGATGAAACACGTTTCCTGGCAGCCATCTCTCCTACGGTAAACAGTAGTGGGCAAGTAATCTACGGAGCCAATAATAAACCTAGCACTATCTATGGCGTAAACCAGGATTATTTGGAGATACGTCGTTACAACGTAAACGACGGAAGTATGTTTACCGAACAAGATATTGCCAGTGCAGCTAAGGTATGCGTAGTGGGAAAAACCGTTGTCGACGAATTATTTACGAATGGAGAAAACCCCGTGGGGAAAGTTGTCCGCTTCAATAAAATTCCATTCACCATTATAGGCGTACTTACCAGCAAGGGATATAATAGCATGGGTATGGATCAGGACGACGTCATTTTAGCTCCATTTACAACCATCCAAAAGCGCGTCCTGGCCATTACCCATTTGCAAGGGATCAATGCTTCGGCTATAAAAGAAGAATATACCCAACAAGCCATTGATGAAATCTCGGAGATTTTGCGCCGGAACCACAAGTTGAAACCGGAAGATGCTGACGACTTCACCATCCGTTCAATGGAAGAGCTTAGTTCGATGATGACCTCTACGATGAATTTACTGACGATTCTCCTGGCATCGGTGGCGGGTATATCCTTATTGGTGGGAGGTATCGGGATTATGAATATCATGTATGTGTCGGTAACGGAGCGTACGCGCGAAATTGGTCTCCGGATGAGTATCGGAGCTAAGGGGGTAGATATTCTTTCGCAATTCCTGATTGAATCCATTCTGATTAGCGTAACCGGCGGGCTGATCGGCGTTATCTTTGGAGTCATTATGGCATTGCTTATCAAATTCGGCGCTAATTTCCCGATATATGTACAAACATGGAGTATTTTCCTTTCGTTTGGCGTATGTACCGTTACAGGTATCTTCTTCGGTTGGTATCCGGCAAAGAAGGCGGCACAATTAGATCCTATAGAAGCGATTCGTTTTGAATAAACCTTACCTTTGCGCCATGAAAGAGAGTGATACTTTACAGAATAAACCGATACCTGCATTAACAAGTCATCCCAAGCAATTGGGAGGGTTTATACATATTATTATATGGGGATTATTATTTTGCTTCCCGTTTTTGTTTTCCGGCAGAAATTCCGAAAGTATCGGCTGGAGTGACTATCTCCGTTTTGCAACGGTATTAGTGGGTATCATCCTTGTATTTTATGTCAACTACTATTATCTGATAAAACGCTTTTTGTTTACTCGCCAAACCAAATGGTATTTGTTAAGCAATTTACTGTTATTTGCGGTATTGATTATAGTTGTCTATTTTATAATGGAACAGATTCCCGAACCGGAGGGAAGAGAGCGGGGCCCTCGTCATAACGAGCCTTCCCTACAGCTTTATGTCATGTTTCTTTTTTTCGATTTCATTAAATACCTGTTCACCGCAGCGCTAAGTGTAGCGCTTAAAATGACAAGCAGTTGGTATAAAATGGAAACGGAACGGACGGAATTGGAAAAGAGCCGCACGGAAGCCGAATTACAGAACCTTAAAAGCCAACTTAATCCCCATTTCTTATTCAATACGCTGAATAACATTTATAGTTTGATAGCTATCAGTCCGGAACAGGCGCAGGAAGCTGTGCACGACCTGAGCCGCCTCCTTCGGTATGTGTTATATGAGAGCAGCGAGTCTTATGTTACCGTAGGGAAAGACTTGGACTTCTTGCATAACTATGTAGAGCTAATGCGTATCCGCCTGCCTAAACATGCCGAACTGAAAACAGAAATACAAACTACTTCGCCCGATACATTAATCGCTCCGTTATTATTTATTACACTGATAGAAAATGCCTTTAAACATGGTGTAAGCAATAATAAACCCTCCTTTATACAGATTGAAATAGCCGCCGACAACAAACAAATTATCTGTTATATACGCAACAGTTACTTTCCCAAGGATGATACCGACAAAAGCGGTTCAGGTATCGGTTTGGTAAACTTGCGTAAGCGTTTAAATCTTCTTTATCCCGGAAAATACAGTTTTGTATATGGGCAAGAAGGGAATGATTATAACTGTAAACTGGAATTAACCCTTGATTAAGATGGTTAAGCTGTTTTGAAAGAGAGTTTATAAATGTTATATTTGTAGTTGTTCTTCAAAGTAATAGAGTATGATACTAACCTGTGCGATTATTGACGACGAGCCTTTGGCAGTCAGCTTGCTGGAGAGTTATGTCAATAAAACACCTTTCCTGAAACTGTCCGGCACATATAATAGCGCTGTTAATGCATTGGCGGAATTAGAAAGGGAAACGGTAGAACTGCTTTTTCTTGATATACAAATGCCGGAACTAAATGGCATGGAGTTTTCACGCATGGTTACGTATGATACACGTATTATTTTTACAACAGCTTTCGGACAATATGCTTTGGATAGTTATAAAGTAAACGCATTGGATTATTTATTGAAACCAATTAGTTATCCTGATTTTCTCCAGTCTGCTCAAAAGGCATTGCAATGGTACGAATTACTCCGCAAACCAAACGCGCATATAACGGAAACTGCCGATAAAAAACAGGAGCCGGAATCTATCTTTATCAAAAGCGAATATAAACTAATACAAATCGAACTGGCTAAAATTTTATATATAGAAGGATTAAAGGATTATGTAAAGATTTACATCGAAGACCAACCCCGTCCTATTTTGTCGTTAATGAGCATGAAAAGTATGGAAGAATCGCTTCCTGCAAGTCGCTTTGTAAGAGTACATCGCTCCTTTATTGTACAACCTGAAAAGATAAAAGTGATAGAGCGCAATCGTATCGTCTTTGGAAAAGAATATATTCCGATATCCGATAGTTACAAGGATACTTTCAACGCTTTTCTCAGTAAACGCTCTTTACTTCCTAAAACGTAGAGATACTAAAAGAGGGATATCAAAAGTTTTTCCAGATTCTGTATCATAAAACGGTTCTCCCCCGAATAATTGTTTACAAATACGGCAACAGCATACTGTTTTCCGTTTTTGGTTATGTATCCTGCAAAACTTCTTACGCCGCTCATCCCCCCGCTTTTCAGTAAAGCCTTTCCTTGCAATGAAGAGCCTTTCAGGAAATTGGCCACCGAACCCTCCAAACCAGCTTTAGGCAAGGAGGCAAGAAAGGCGTCCGATTGGTTGGATTTATTCCCCATGTAGCATAATAAATCGCAAATAAATGAAGCCGTTACTTTATCGGCAGCAGCCAGCCCGCAACCGTCATGCATCTGGAGGGAAGAGACGTCTAATCCCTTTTCATGCCAATACGCTTTAACCACTTCGATCCCTTTCCCCATAGAAGAAATAACCTCCCCCGGTTTGGTTTTATATCGTAAACCCATCGTTTTCAATAAGGCGTCTGCAAATAGATTATGACTCCGTTCGTTGATAATTCGTACAATTTCACGAAGGGTGGGAGAGTAGGTGGTAACAATCGTCTTCCGTTTACGTTTTGTCCATTTGTTTTCTTCCGATAAAATACGATAACAAGTAGGGATACCCTCAATGGTAATCCCTTTTGCCCGTAAGCAATCAGATGTATATTGAGCCAGAAACAACGCAGGATCGGGAATATCTCCTTGTATAAGAAAATGCTCCTTATTGGCAGGGATAACGCCATATAAGTAACGATCATTTACAAAAGGCGCCCCCACAATATAACAACTATCCGTTTTTACGGCGGCAGCTTTCAAATAATTATGAAAGCGAATTGCCGGCATAACGGGGTCTGTCTCTATGATTTTCGGCGTGCTGCCTGTAGTTCCTGTATTCAAATAAAGTTTGTATAGATTATCAAACACTGAAATTCCATAGCTGCCGGCGCCATAATGACTACCCATATCTTCATGTACCCACTTCATGGGAATACCTTCGATGTCGAAAATGCTTTCGTCGGCAATAACAGAGCCTGTAATCTTTTTAATACCAGCCTTTGTTATGGCTTGTATCCACTGAGGCATGAATGTGTTTTGGCTAGGCGTATACCCGTTTCGATTCTCTACAAAATGAGAAGAACCTAATGTAGGGTCGCCGCTTCCTTTAATATATAAATTACCTTTCAGTGTCCCGTTCACGATTTCGCCGTCATATTCCAAGGAGGTCTTATATCTGTAATCTTCCCCCAATAGTTCAAGAGCGGTAGCCGACGTTACTAGTTTTAAAACGGAAGCTGGCGTCAATTCGCGATCAACATCATACGCATAAAGCACTTCACCGCTTTTCACCTCCTTAACCATAAAAGAAAAAGAGGCCCCTTTCATCGTCCTAAGCTTCAACAATTGTTTGACAGATTGATTTTGTGCAGTCAACATCGGCAAGAAGCAAAAACATAGAAACAGTATAGCTAATTTAGTACGCATGACAAACGTTTATTCTATTCTGATTTAGAGAATCTTTATAAGAAGCGAAGATAAAAACTTTTGAGAGATAAGCCACCGCTCCAAGCTAATTGAAAAGAAAAAAGATTATTATTGCCCTATTTCTCAAGAGGTGCCGACCTGTTTTCAAAAAGGTTGGCATGAAATTTTCAACACGATAAATTGTATTTTTCATGCGTTTATCCTGAAAAAACGTTCACAGGTATTGTATATTTAAAATTTCGTCTTACCTTTGCACCCGCGTTCACTATTAAACGCACAGGCAGATTTGCTAGCTCAGCAGGTAGAGCACATCCCTTTTAAGGATGGGGTCCTGGGTTCGAACCCCAGGCAGATCACTAAAAGAATTCAAGGAAAAGGAATTCAACGTAGATCCCTGATATCCATTCGATGTCAGGGATTTACGGTTGATCAATGAAATCAGGCTAAAGAATGCGTTGAAGGTTACGGACGCATGGTAGAGGAATAAATCAGACTCTCATTTGGTAGAGGAAAGAATATATTATTTTTGCACTAACTAATAGCTAACAATCGTAATAGATAATAAAAATATCTTTTGTGGGAGAAGCCTTGAACAGAACATTATGGGAAACAATTACTTTATTGAAGATACAGCTCTTCTGATAGGGTTGATATCTATGCCTGACAATAAAAAATCCGAATCGTTTTTTAATGATAAAATTAAAGAACATTTGTCTGATAACTATAAGAAAGGCAGAAACGATTATAATATTAATAACCGTTCTGGTGAGACTGTAGATGATTTGTTGTATAACCCAATAGGTTTTAAAACATTTGGTGATTACGACTTGGCTGTATTTTCACTCATTGATGATATATCTTATCCACATAGAATTTTTCACTCGCACAAAAGTCTGATGGAACCTGAGAATTCAGGAAATAAAGAATCCTCAAATGACAGCTATGACTACCAGGTTATAACTTGTATCAATACCTACAAAGGGAAAGATGCATACGAAGGTCCCCAAAAGCATAAATTGAGCGATTTATTCAACCCTCCTTCCAAGAAATTTGACAAATACCCATACCTAAGTATCTCGAAAGCCAAGATAACAAATTATTTCTTAATGGGTAATGGCATAATTTTTAGTGATTTAGTTAAAAATAAATTATATGCTTTATGTGAAGAATATAATAAAGGGGAAGAAAAGCCAATAGAAATAATAGTTCTCGATAGCTTAGGCAGTGAAGAATTGGTGATTGTTTCGTTCTCAAAAAATCTCTCATCTCTTATTCAGTTTGTCCACGAGGCTAGATGCCTACAATTGGAATCTCTCAGAACGGTTAATGAAGATCAATATAACGAAATCATTAGCAATAAACTGGATATATTCTCCTTGGACGAAAAAATAAACTGGAAAGAAACACATGTTTTCTCTGCAATGAACTCCATAGGAGGGTACAGGATTGACCTTGTAGAAAACAAGGTTTCAGAATATGACTTTCTGCCACAATCGTTTTCTGACCCGGACAATTCTGTTTATATTGAATTCGTTTGGGATATAAAACCCGGACATGCAAAGAAATTTTATGAGAATCTGCGACAAAAAGGCAGACCTTACAAGTTGAATTTCGAGGAAGTAGATAGTGATCCTCTGCGTTTGTACAATAGTGCATGGAGATATAAATTACCGGTGCCCGACGAAACAGATCATGTCACAGTTACCGGGTTTATCAACCAAATAGAATTCCTAAGAAAATTTGATAGTGAACATAGCCATACGCGACGCCTACGAATGAAAGTCTATTTAAAAAATGAATCAGGCATATTGAGTTTTTTACAACCAGTAAACGAGTTTGATGAGATTAATCACCCCAAGCCCAAATTATACAAAGGAAGACTTGTGTTCAGCCCATCTATACTCATCGGTTTGAGAAAAAATTTCAATAAAGCGAATATTTCTAAACTACTTCGGGAAAGGGTGATGAAAATGTATAATAACTACAACAGTTGTATATCAGACCCAATGTATTTCTCCAGTTTTACCGATTTGGTTGGCTTTATGATTACTCTTGCTTCTGAATCATTAGACTATTGTAAGGGCGACTATCAATCTTCCATTGATTTTAACGAATGGATGAATGTTTGCGTAGAAAGTTTTGAACAGGCTTACTTTAATCGGTTTCATCAGAGTACCCGAATAAACGAGATTCCGGAGTTCAATATCGAATGGAATGGAGGGATTCAACAAATACTTTCATCGCTTGATTGTGCTTTCAAGGAACTTTCCGACAAGACTTACAAAACACATTACTATCAGAAATTTGTATACGTATCTGGCTACGAACGGGTCCGTGTGAGTGAAAATACACTAAGAATTAATATGCTATACGTCACTTATCCGGAGTTGTTTGCCACATCTATATATAAAGAAGTTTTCAATTTTCTAGGACGTGAAAGTTTGAGGAAAGACTATGCCCCAGAGGCATTGACTAAATTTCGAGATCCCAATTACCCATCCTTTCTGAAGGAATGTATTGAGAGACAGGCTGGCTATGACATGGGCAATTCAGTTCATAAATTTCTTTTAAGCAAGATAGACCGAGAACATATAAATACATTTATTGCCGACTTCCTTTCCTATAATTACGGCTATGCGTGCGACTATGACTTGTTCTCACATTCATATTGGAAACATCTCTTACAAACATCTATGTTTTATGATAGATGCGGCCAACTGGACCATAAAATGTTTGTTTCATTTCTAACTCGGATGCTGTTTGTCTTTATCATTACCAGTAAAGAAGCAGAAGAAACAGAAGAGGCAGAAGAGGCAGAAGAAAGTTATGAGATGAAATTTCGCTTTACTCCCGAAAATACAGCTATCAGCGATCTTTGGATGCGTTACTACAACGATGTTCTGATTTTTGTAAAGTGTTTATGTACCATATTAAGATGGCACAAATTTAAATCTACGTTTTATGACCTCATAAATGTTCTGAAGGAAGAGGAGTTGACGAATGAAAATTTGCAATTGATGAAAGATAGAATCAACTTATCTCAGAGGAAAAACATCCCTGATGATATTGTAAGTGTTCTGTATGAAGTAAAAATAAAGAAAGATGTTGGATTAATAATAGAAAAATTTAAGCAGAACCGTATTCACGAATATAAAGATGGCGACAATGCTAGCTATTTTGTGACAAGTCTTTCGAGAGCTTTCCTGAAATATATGTATGAACTGGATATGGAAAATATCACATTAGAAAAGGGTAAGAGCATAAGCCATGTACTCGAAAGAGATGAAGAGGGGAAACCTAAATTAGAGGATATGGAAGGGTGCTTTTCTAATATACTTTCAGATCCCCATGGTGGCCTCTTTTGTATAAACAGTAGTATCCAGAAAAAAAGCTTGTCAGCACGTATCGTATACTACCGTTCTCTCTATCATTTTTGTATGAAGCGAAAAAATAAAAATATCAGTGAGCTAGCGGACAGAATGGATGATTTACGAGAAAAGATACAATCATGAAGAATATAGTTATACTCAGTCTCTCGGATCTTCACATCAGAGGAGGAAATTCCGATCCATTTGATCTTATCTCTTGTAAGTTTAAAGAGTTTATAAAAACTAAGTTAAATGATCCCAAGGAAGCTGAGTGGAAGCCGGATTTTTTATGCATAACAGGAGACATAGCTCATAAAGCAAAACCCGAACAATATGAGATAGCGAAAAATTTTATAAATGAACTATGTAACCTGTGGAAAATCCCAAAAGAAAATGTTTTAATGGCACCTGGTAATCACGATATGTTCTTTAACGTAACACCTGTTAAACCTCCCCAAATTCATCTAAAAGACGGTGGAGTATCGATAACTTTGCTAGAGGGATATTCTAATTATTGTAATTATCTTGAAAAGTATTTTAACCAATTAGAAAAAATTCTACCCAAAAAGAGAGAAACCATTGCAACGTATAAAGAAGAGAATTTCTCGACTATTGTTGAAATATTTGAAAATTATTGTAAATTTAGGCAGGAATTCATCCAAAGTGCCTCTCTTGATTGCGAATATATCCACTCCGATCTTTTTCGAGAGGCAGAAAAGTTAAAAAACATAATGGGATGTGTCAAGTTTCCGAAAAGACGCATTGCCTTTATCGAATTTAATAACACATGGAATTCGGTGCCTGAAGACACGCTTTCGTTCCGACGTTTTCAGTTACAATTTGGTGTCGATATTGTAAAAGATATTGAAAAGAAAATAGACAAGCTCAAAAAAGATAATTATATCATCATATCTCTGTTTCATCATCCTATATACAATCTGAGTGAGCAGGAGTATCAATCGTCTGGATCCAATCCCTGCGTGTACGATCTTATCATTGAAATGTCTGATATTTGCCTCTCAGGGCACCAACACGGCCCCAAAGCCAAAAAACCGGATCGCCTTGCCAACAAGACACAATATTTTCTGAATGGTGCTTTTAATGATAAAAACGAATATGCGAACGATTGCTCAGCTTCTTTATTAAGGATAAATCGTGTTGAGAATACCGTAGAAGAAAGATATATAACTCAGGATTCTGACCAAAAATGGTGTTTAGGCGTAGTAGATTCCAATATTTATCCGTTATGTCGTCGTATTAAGAGTCACAAGGACCGAGAAGATGAATTATCTTCTACTGAGGTTTCTCATAAGTTACATAATCAGGATAATATATTATTCAATAACATAGTTACCTCCTATTTTGGAGAGCGTTTTAATTTGATTAATTCTGATGAAGGTAAAAATGAAGGTGTTTCTGTTAGAAAGCTACAATATGGTGACGAAAACGAGCTTGTAGGAACTATCTTATTTGTCGAATTGAGCTCATATTCCAAGAAGCAGATTATTTTGATCAAAAAAGTTATTGAGCATGATGGGACCATTCCTATTCCGATCGGTGTATATGCTGACCAAAATATTCGTAGGACTGAATTCGGGGATAAAAATGAAGAAAATTCGCCCCCGGAGTACAATCGTTTAGCCGAAGAACTGAATACCCATATCCTCAAAGGAGAGGTGCTTCTTTTCTTAGTGAAAACAAATATTGTTTAAGCGATTTGGACAAGTCACTACAGGCCAATTTCGGGTAAGTGGGTAGTTTTCATAAAAAAAGCACTTTAGATATTTGATATTCTTGTAATTAGTTTTATATTTGCTTCGCACTTTACATATATTGACAGATCCTATAGATAAATTAAAGTTGTTATGGCTTACACAATTAAAGAACTTTTGGAAATATTGCATCCTGAAATGGATGCAGAGGGAATTTCCGATTTAATGGAGGGAATGAGTGAATCACTTTTGAATTCAGATTTGAGTAGTTCTAATTATGAGGAAGTAAAGGCTGCTGTCGACGCATCTTTGAAAGAATTGCCGGCAGAGCGTTCTACCGAGGTTTGCTACTTCATACATATTTAAAATTTATTGTATCTTTTATGTCGTAATGAATTGTTAAATACCATTCTTCCGACGGGTGAAGGAGTGTTTTCGGCCATTCCCCTTTTGCTTTACCTAATTTTTCCATATCATGCCGACTCTCTCAATTTGTTATCCCATACTTCGTAAGCTATATAATATGTTTCTAAGTCTAAATCGTGGGAATTTCTCTGAAATAAAACTGTCGGAGGGTTATATCAAGCAATTGCGCCAGCTTTTACTGAAGTATAGCAATAAGGATGAACGACATCGTGGCGGATATAAACATTTGCCCAATAAGGTAGTTGCAACTTATCCGACAGGCAAGAAAAAGACGATTTTTGCCATCACTAAACCGGCTTATGTAATTAACGACGAAAAACAATTATAACTGATGGTAGGCTATCCAAATCAAGAGCCTGCCGTTTTTCATTCAATCCTTTATCTCAATCTGTATTTTCCGGTCGAATCCGAATCTGGCTCGTAGCTTATCGGTTATATAATAGACTAATGGGACGATAATGAGGGTGAGGAACATCGAACTGATGAGGCCTCCGATAACTACCCAGGCCAATCCGTTCTTCCATTCGGCGCCTGCACCTCCGGCTAATGCGATGGGGAGCATGCCGATGATGGTTGCCAGGGTGGTCATGATGATGGGGCGGAAACGTTTGTGGGTTGCTTCTAGCAAGGCGGCTTTCAGTTCCATCCCTCCGGCTTTCATCTGATTGGTGAAGTCTACGACCAAGATGGCATTTTTAGCCACAAGTCCGATAAGCATCAATAAGCCTAAAATGGTAAAGACATTCAGGGATTCCATTGTCAGCGACAGCGCTAAAAAGGCGCCGATGATAGCTAACGGGATAGAGAACAACACGACAAACGGATAGACGTAGCTATTGTAAAGAAGCACCATAATCAGGTAAACCAACAGGATGGAAATAATAAGCGCCATGCCTAAAGTGCCGAAGCTCTCGTCCTGGTTTTCCAGATCACCGCCGTAGCTGATCGTGATTGTTTCCGGCAGGTTTAGCTCTGCAATTACGTTATCTATATCTGCGCCAATGTCTCCTACAGGTCGTCCGCCTGCCTGACAGCTTACCGTGACGGAAGGGGCACGGTTGCGGCGTTCCAGCTTCGTAGGCCCTTCCACCTCTTCTATCTGGGCAAACTGGCTGAGCTTGATTACTTCGCCGGATGCGTTTGGCAATGAAAAGTTCTTGATATCTGTTACATTCTTCCTGCCGGATGGATCGAGGCGGATCGTCATGTTGTATTCATTATTCCCTTCTCGGTATTTCGCGTCTGTATTGCCGCTGAAAGCATTGTACAGGGCGAATCCCAAACCGTCCGGCGAGATACCCAGGCTAGCCATCTTTTCGCGGTCGGGGGTGATGCTGATTTCCGGGTTGCCTTCTTCTACCGATAGTTTCGGATCGATTACTCCTTTCACCGAGTAAAAGGCTTCATAGATTCGGTTGGCTGCACTTATGACAGGATCTATGTCGTTTCCTGTTACATAATACTGTATCGGATCATCGTCTACATCTCCCATTAAGCCTGATGTGGCAGTTGTGAACCGGGCTCCCGGAATGTTCTTTTGCAAGGTGAATTTTACTTCTCTTGCCAAATCCATATCACTCGTTGTACGCTGGTTGTATGAAACCATCTTTATGCGAATCTCGGCCAGGCGAGCTTGCGGCTGTCCGTTTTCTTCTGCGCCGACTGTTGTAAAGACGGTCTTAACCAACGGGCTGCTCATGATAATCCCCTCTGCTTGTAAGGTAATGGCATTGGTTTGTTCAACCGTTGCATCACGAGGCAGTTCAATGTCGATGATAAATTGCCCCTGGTCACCCTGAGAGGCAAACTCAGCTCCGATAAATCCGAATCCGAGAAGGCTGACTGAGCCTGCTAATGCTAAAAAGGTTATCCCAAAAACAAGTAGCTTATGCGAGAACGACCAGTTTAACAGGATCGAAAAGTTTTTCCCTACACGGCTAATCCCATTTTCAAAACCATATACCACTTTTCCTATCCATCGGTCCGGGTTTAGTTTTTCCAGTTTTCCGAAACGGGAAGAAAGCAAGGGCACGATAGAAAACGAAACCAGCAGACTGAATAAGGTTGCGATGGCAATCGTCAAAGCAAACTGGCGGAATAAATCGGAAATAACCCCTTGTGTAAGGGAGACCGGTATAAATACAACGACCAGCACCAGGGTAATAGACACAATGGTAGGCCCGATTTCACGTATCCCGTCATAAGCCGCCTGAACGCTGCTCTTACCCATTTCCAGATGACGGTGGATATTCTCAATCACTACAATCGCATCGTCTACCAAGATACCCACAGCAAGGGTTAATGCCAGCAGCGACATCAGGTTGAGGCTGAACCCAAACAAGTACATGAAAATAAAGGTAGAGATAAGCGATGCGGGGATAGCAATACTTACGATAACAGCATCCCTGAAACTGTGCAAAAACAACAGCATGGTAAAAGCCACAAGAATAATGGCAATCACCAGGTCTTTCATCACCGAACGGGAGGCTTCCAACGTAAATCCGGAACTGTTTGCGGCTACTACGAAATCCAGTTCCCTGTTTTTATTATGTTCTTTGGCCTGTTCCAGCAGAGCTAAAACAGCGTTGGATACTTCCACCGAATTGGCGTCGGACGAACGCTGGATGGTGATACCAATCGAGGGGACGCCATTCACACGGTTAATGGTGACGGCTTCTTTATACGTATCGGACACTTCTGCTATATCCCGTACTTTTACCACTGTTCTGTCGGCGCTGTATTTCAGTACGGTATTCTCTATTTCCGTCATGTTGTGAAACTTCCCCTGCAGGCGTATCAATACCTGTTCGTTGTCATTTTTAACCTTTCCGGCAGGGAAATCAAGGTTCAAGGCTACCAGGGTATTGCTTACGTCTACAATGGAAAGGCCGTAGGCGCTCATTCGTTCTTCGTTGATATTGATCTGTATTTCCCTTTCCTGCCCACCGATAAGGTTCACACGGGCAACGCCCTGGATGCGTTCCAGCATCGGCTTCACTTCTTTGTCGATCAAATCATAAAAGGCGGTTTCATCCATTTGAGCCGTAGAGCCGATCGTCATGATCGGTATATCGTTCAGGTCGAAGTTACTTAGCGACGGTTCTTCTACATTGTCCGGCAGGTCGCTGCGGATGGCGTTTATCTTGCGTTGGGCGTTTTGAAGCGCTATATCCACATCTACCTCTACTTTTAGCTGAATCGTTACCACCGAAAAGGTTTCCATTGAAATAGAGCTGATATTCTCTACTCCTTCGAGGGAAGAAACGGCGTCTTCTATTTTTTTAGTCACGGAGTTTTCCACTTCAAAAGGGCCTGCTCCCGAATAAACGGTACTCACGGCTATGGCGCTGGAATTGATCTTTGGAAACAATTCCTGGTTGAGATTACTGTATGAAAACAGACCGAAGAATACGAGTATCGCAAAGGTTACCACTACAACCGTAGGGCGAATGATGGATAATTTAATAATATTCATGGTTTCTTAATGATTAAGAATGGATACCTGCGAACCATCTTTCAGATTGATTTGCCCGTTGACTACAATTATATCATCCGGCAAAAGGCCTTTTACCACCTCTGCCTGTTCCGTATCAACCCGGCCAATCAGTACAGGCGTTTTATAAGCTCTGTCATCGCGGACAACATATACAAACGGCGCTTTCATCCCGCCTGTGATTGCCTTGCGGCTCACTACGATCGTATTGGTATCCGTTTCTTCCGGATCAAAAACGGCGGCGGCATACATACCGGGCTTCAGGTCTTTGTTACTGTTCAGGGTAAGTTCTACCGGATAGCTGTACAGGTTGTTTCCTTTTGGGGCGATTACATCTACCACGCCTATAAACGGTTTATCGGGATAGAGGTCGGTTGTAATGGTTGCTTTATCTCCTTTGTGTAACCTGAGTACTTCTTTTTCGGTTACATGAATCTTCATTTTCAGGGAATGGCCGTCTACAATATCAGCTACGGGGTTGCCCGGGCTGAGGAGTGTTCCTTCTTCAAAGAAATCTTCATCAATCATGCCGTTTACGGGGGATAGGATGGTTGTATTGGCCAGTTGGTCTGTAAGCTCTGCTATCCGGCTTTCGGCGCTTCGGCATACGAGTTGGTTTTCTTCCAGTTCGCGTGTGGTTACGGCGTCTGCGGCTGCAAGGTTTTGGAAGCGTTCTACGTCCTTACCGGCTTTGGCGTAATCCATTTCCGCTATACGCAGGTTTTCTTTTATCACGCTGTTTTCCAGTTGGGCGATAAGCGTACCTTTAGTTACTGTATCACCCGCCTTCTTATATTTTTTCACAACAACGGCCTGTGCTTTTGAATAGATCGTGACTTCGTTTCCGGCTTCTATACGCCCGTTCGCACGGAACTGGTTACTGACCGGGATATTTCCCGGTTTCTCTACCGTTACGGGGATGACCGTATTTACCAGTAGCGACAACTCCGCCTTATGGTCTATCTCCTTTTTATTATCCGCTAGTTTCCATGCAATAGCCCCGGTGGTGGCAATAGTTATAAGGATTGGAGTAATTACGTTTGTTTTCATATATGTTATGTTTACTTGTTATTCAGTAAGTTTTCCAATATTCCGTTTGCTTTCAGCATGTCTACTTCGGTTTTTCTGAACCGTATAAGTTCTGCCGCGTACGTTATTTTAGCTTCCCGTAGAGATGTTTCCGTTTCCAGCAAGTCGGTCATACCGGCCAGGCCTTCTTTATAAAGCATCATCGACTGAGCATATACCTTCTCTGCTAATTGAAGATTTTCTTTCTGCGCCTGCACCGACTCATAGGTGACTGTTAGTTGTTCTTGTGCGTTGCGGTAGCTTGCCGCTATATTTTGTTGGGTTTCCTGCATATCCCACTCCAACCGTTGCCGTTGTATCTGCCGTTGTTTTACCTGACTATATTTGCTGAATCCATCAAAAAGCGGAACAGTTAAACGAACGCCCACCATCACGGAGTTAAACCAAGGCTCCTTCGAAAGGTTTAATTTGTCGGATTGAAACTGATATCCGGCGGAAGCAACCGCAGACAGTGTAGGGAGATACCTCATCCGTTCCTGTTTGATTTGCAAATCCAGGATGTCTTTCTGTTTCTCAAGTATCGTTAGCTCGATTCTGTCCTGTGGCGGAGAACAGCTGTGAAGCGTTGGCGCTACGATATTTTTCATCTCCGAATCGTCTAGCTCCAACCGTTCTTCAACCGGCATTCCCAGTAAGATCTGTAAATAGCGTTTTTGTTGAGCGATGGTATTTTTAATATGTTCTCCCCGTATTCGCAGATTGATCAGATTTACTTTGATACGGTTCAAATCAACTTCCCGTGTGATATTTTGCTGCACACGTTCTTTCATTAAGATATGCAACGAATCCTGTTTTTCTATCATGTAGCGGATGTTGTCCAGTTCCTGCATGCTGTTGAGAATATCATAAAAGGCATAACTCACGTCGAAAATGATTTCTTCTTTCGTCATGATACTCCGTAATCGTTGAAGTTCATAGTTGTTTTTTGCGATTTTAATGCCGGTAAACAGGGAAGGATCAAAAAGAACCTGCTCTAAGGAAGCTGTAAAATCAAGCGTATTCTTCGTACCCATTTCAACAGGTATCTGCACGCCGGGCTCTCCTATGATTTCTCCGGGAAGCATTGTTTTTCCTAAGATTACATTATTGTCAAAACTGCCGCTGCCGTTAATCTGTGGAAGTATCCCGGAACGTACTTCCTGCTTTTGATGCACTGCTTCTTCCATATCGAGCGCCGCCCTGTATGCCGGATAACTATTATTTACAGCAAAATCAAGACATTGCCCAAGCGAATATCTCTGCGGTCGCTCTTGCGCCTTTACCGGGTTTGAATAAAGAAGAAAGGCCACCCCTGTGATGAGTAGGATTATTGTTTTCATTTGTTCAGCATCTTTTTAGAAATAAACCGTTCAAACAGGTCGTTCCTGTATATATTGCCAATCGGTATTTCATGTTTCCCGATCACCACATCGTTATTGCCTAAAGACGAAACATGCTTGATATTGACCACATACGATTTACTTACCCTGACAAATGTATTTTGCGGCAATTGTACCTGTATGTTTTTGAACGTGATCAGCGTAATAACCTTCTGACTTTCGGTATGAATGATCACATAATCCTTTAGCCCTTCAATAAACAGAATGTCATTAAGGTAGATTTTAATGATCCGTCTGTCCGACTTAATAAAGATATAATCATCCTCAACAGCCTCAAACCGGTTCTGCTGATCGTGAGCGAGCAGTTCAAGATAATTAAACGCTTTGGACACCGCTTTTTGAAACCGGTTCAGTTTTATTGGCTTCACCAGATAATCAATCGCATCTACTTCATAACTGTCAATGGCATATTCGGCATACGCTGTTGTAAATATGACCAGTGTTTGATTGCCGATTGTCTTTGCAAACTCAATCCCGTTTATTCCCGGCATCTGTATATCGAGAAAGATCAAATCAACTTTATTGTCTTCGAGGAAAACGGAAGCGGACGAGGCATCGTAAAATTCTCCAATCAGTACTAAGCCTTCCGTTTTATCCATTAAAAGTTGCATCCCTTTGCGTGCTAAAGGTTCGTCGTCTACTATAATACACTGCATAACTTTAGATATAAATTAACCTGATAAATCGTTTCTTTCTCATTTATTTCCAACGAATAGGTATCTCCATACAGAAGTTCCAACCGCCTTCTTACGTTTGCCAGCCCTATACCTCCTACCGTTTTATTGTTATTGGGAATAGCAGGTATGGAGTTGATGCAAGAGAACCATAATGTATCTCCAGCGTCCCTGAAAGCTACATAGACATAAGAGCCGTTTGTGCCTCCGGCGCTATATTTTACCGCATTCTCAACGAACGGAATAAAAAGCATGGGAGGTACTGTTGTAGCCATATCACAATCATTCGATATGGAAAATTCAAACTGATCCCTTCGTATCTTTTCCAGATTCAGGAAGTCGGTTAGAAACCGGATGTCGGAAGCTAAAAGCACGGTAGGTTGCGAACTGTCATATAACTGATATCGTAACAAATCGCTTAACATGAATACCACCTGAGACGCCGTTTCCGGATCGGTATTGATCAATACATTCGTATTATTGAGTGTATTGAACAGGAAATGAGGCGTTATCTGATTCTTTAACAGCTCCAGTTCCGATTGAATCGTATTCGTTTCCAGTTCGTAGATATGCGACTTGTCAATAATCCAATGCTGGAATAATTTAATCGCCGTAGATGCCCCCAGAAAGGACCCAAACAGGAATATGAACGAGAAATAAGCCTTGATATATTCCCTTATGCCTATCACCTGTTCTCCTATATCTTCCTTAATTTCGTGACTGAACTCCGGTGAAAAGTGATAAATCACCCCTATCAACAGAAGAAAAAGGGAGGTTATCAGTAAAAAAACCGACAAGAAATAGCGCCGGTAATTATCCGTAAACAATAATTTGGGTATAAGATAATAGAAGTTCAGGTAGATAATCCCGATACAAAGCATACAGATCGCCACAAACAGGAGTATAGTCCCTCCACTTACGTTCTTGCCGAAAGGAGATGTATTGCCAAACATAAGTAAAGCAAAAAAGAGAAACATCAGAAGATGCCTGTACACTCTCTTTTTCGGGTTTACAATAAAGTCCAGTAATAGATTCCCCTCAAATAGTTTATTTTTGCTGTTCATATATATTTATTTAAGTATATATGATGCAAATATAAAGCGCTTACTAATACGGATTTTGGTTTTTCGACCTAACGCCCTCCCCACCCGACGAAACCGATTTAGTATTCGACATCTAGTATTCGTGTACAGTTTCCTTGCCTGAGGCTGAATAGATGGAAAAAATTCATGCCGACCTTTTTGAAAAAAGGTCGGTACCGTTTACAAATACATTCCCAATATCTGTATGCCTCTTTCGAGGTTTTCTTTCGGGAGCGAGGCATACCCTAAACGGATTCCCTGTATGGGTTCTCCGAAACTGAATCGGTCGGGTGTATAAAAGGCTACCTGTTTCCGGTTGGCTAATTCTTTTAGTTTGTATAAATCAATCGGTTCTATCGGTTGTATCCAGAAGGCTAACCCGCCATCCGGTTTTTTATAGGTAACTTTATCTTTCAGGTAGTAGTCGAGCAGCGAAGCAAAGAAGTCTCTCTTCTCTGCATAAAGGCTTACCATTCTTTTCTTGTGCCGGCTGACGTCGCCTTCATTTATCAGTTCCAGGATGGCTTGTTCCATAATACTATCCCCTTGTATGTCGATAATCCTGCGCAAAGCGCCTGCTCGCTCGATAAAACCGGTCGAGCTGTAGATATAGCCGATACGGATAGCCGGTGCTATCAGTTTGCTGAGCGTCCCGATATAAATATAATTATGAATCCCTTCGTAAGCGGAGACCGGCATCACCGGACGTTGCCCGAAATGATATTCATTGTCATAATCGTCTTCTATAATGGTAAACCGATAGTTGTTAGACAATTCAATTAGTTTCAGACGGCGGTTCAGGCTTAGCGTAACTGTTGTGGGATATTGGTGGTGCGGCGAGATATGTAATGCTTTTACCCGATGTGTTGTCAGTGCTTCCTCTACTTCGTCTATTCGGATACCTTCGTCGTCTACAGCGATAGGAATCAGGGTGGCGCCGGCATGAAGATAGGTTTCCCAGGCCGGTTTGAATCCAGGATTCTCAATCAGTACTACGTCTCCTTTCTCCAGCAGGCATTGGGCGGTGAGGTAAAAGGCCATCTGGCTTCCCCGGGTGATACAGATTTGTTTGGCTGATGTATTCATACTCCGGTTATAATTCAGCATCATTGAAATGGCTTCCCGGAAACGAATATCCCCAAACTCGCTGGCCCGGTTCATGATCCCGCCTGCTTTCCGGGCGAATATCCGGCGGTACGACCTGGCCAACTCATTAATAGGCGCGCAAGACGTATCCGGCAGACCATCATCAAAAAATATGAAATCGTTCTTTACGGTTTCCAATGTATGTAGAGGCAATTTGTCCGACACATAACTCCCTTTCCGTTCCGAAGCAACCAACCAACCTTCCGATAAAAGAATATCGAACGCCTGTACTACCGTATTACGGTTTACTTTTAGTAATGTCGCGATTTGCCGCGTTCCGGGTAAAGCTTCCCCCACCTTTAGCGTTCCGTTTTTAATATACGAAATGATCTCGTCGGCAATCTGGATATAAACAGGCTTAGCGCTGTTCTTATCTATCTCTAACCGAATTAACCAAGGCCTTAACATCGTTGGACTATTTGTATTTATTAAAACTGGCACGCAAATATAGTCCAAACGTGTCATACTTTTGCTCCCAATTAATAATTAAAACATCAAAGCATGCAAACAGAAATTAATAAACAGTACGAACTAAACAAGAATCTGGCTCAAATGTTAAAGGGCGGCGTAATCATGGATGTTTCAACTCCTGAACAGGCGCGTATAGCCGAGGATGCAGGCGCCGCCGCCGTTATGGCATTAGAAAGAATACCGGCAGATATCCGTGCAGCCGGAGGTGTATCCCGCATGAGTGACCCGAAAATGATCCGAAGCATACAGGAAGCTGTTAGTATCCCGGTAATGGCAAAGGTTCGTATAGGCCATTTTGTAGAAGCCCAGATATTAGAAGCGATCGAAATTGATTATATCGACGAAAGCGAAGTGCTTTCTCCTGCCGACGATAAATTCCATATAGACAAAAGCAAATTCAAAGTCCCGTTTGTTTGTGGAGCGAAGAATATAAGTGAAGCCCTCCGCCGGATTGCTGAAGGCGCTTCCATGATTCGCACCAAAGGCGAACCTGGAACCGGTGATGTAATCCAGGCCGTTCGCCATATGCGTGCGATGACTTCTGAAATCCGGCGTATACAGAACCTGAAGGAGGACGAATTATATTATGCCGCCAAAGAACTCCAGGTTCCCTACGAACTGTTACGGGACGTACACGAAAATGGCAAGTTACCTGTTGTAAACTTTGCTGCCGGCGGAGTAGCTACGCCTGCTGATGCTGCTCTTATGATGCAGTTGGGAGCCGAAGGTGTATTCGTTGGTTCCGGTATTTTTAAATCAGGCAATCCGACCAAAAGAGCCCAAGCAATCGTGAAGGCCGTTACAAATTTCAACGATCCCATCCTATTGGCCGAAATCTCTGCCGATCTTGGAGAAGCGATGGTTGGTATAAACGAAAGCGAGATACAATTGCTAATGGCGGAAAGAGGAATCTGACATGAGAATCGGAGTCTTAGCTTTACAAGGCGGATTTATCGAACATATCCGGATGCTTCGCTCTTTGCAAGTCGATTCCTTCGAGATACGAAAAAAGGAAGACTTGCAAACAGCGATAGACGGACTGATTTTGCCGGGCGGTGAAAGCACTGTTATCGGCAAATTACTAAAAGAACTCGACCTGTTCGATCCACTGAAAGAACAAATCCAAAACGGCCTCCCCACCTTCGGAACCTGTGCCGGCATGATACTGTTGGCCAAAAAGATTGTTGGTACGAATACAACGTATTTCGGAGCCATCGATATAGACGTAAAAAGGAATGCTTACGGCCGTCAGTTAGGCAGCTTTCTCACCGAAGCCACATTTAAAGGAATCGGTGTTATTCCGATGACCTTTATACGCGCTCCCTACATTGAACAGGCCGCGCCGGAAGTAGAAATCCTGTCGGAAGTAGGCGGACACATTGTCGCCGCCCGCCAGAACAATATCCTAGCCACCTCCTATCATCCTGAACTAACAACAGACAATCGTGTCCATCGCTATTTTATCGAACAAGTAAATCATAGATTACACCTTTGATACGATTGGCATAGAAAATATAAATGTAAAGTCGGAAAAAAGAAATATCTTAGCAGCATAAATAGAAAGAAATGAACAGATAACAATGAATGATTCAATAGTGTAGCAGATTCAATAATTATAAACCATGAAAGAAAACAATAGGATCCAACGCTGCGATTGGAGTGGATCGGACCCGTTATATATCGATTACCATGATAATGAATGGGGCAAGGAAGTAAATGATGACAAGACTATGTTTGAATTTCTCGTGCTTGAAAGCGCTCAGGCTGGATTAAGCTGGATTACTATTCTTCGTAAACGGGAGGGATACCGTAAGGCTTTTGCTGATTTTGATGCGGAAAAAGTGTCCCTTTTTACCGATAGAGATGTGGAACGGTTAATACAGAATCCGGATATTATTCGTAACAGATTAAAAATAGCCGCTACTATCTCCAATGCTAAATGCTTCCTTGATGTTCGGAAAGAGTTTGGAAGTTTCTGTGTTTATCTGAAATCATTTCTTCCGGAAAGAAAACCTATTATTAATCATTGGAAAACATTGAGAGAAGTTCCTGCATCGACACCTTTATCGGATGCCATTAGCAAGGATATGAAAAAACGGGGATTCAAATTCTTTGGAACAACCATATGTTATGCGCATCTGCAAGCTGTTGGTTATGTGAATGATCATTTGATTAATTGTCATTGTCATCCGAATAACAAATAATAAAACTTTCTGATATGAATGTTCGTAAGAAAACGATACTCCTGTTCGCAATAGCTATTGTTACGCCTGTTGTGGCTCAGATAGCAAAGCAACCGATGTCTTTTGATGATCTGACCGGTTGGGAACGCATTACGGAACAAGTTATTTCCGATAACGGGAAGTGGGTAGCTTGTAAAATGGAACCTTGGATAGGGGATGCCATTGTAGAAGTATTTAATGCAAAAGGAGAAAAAGCCGCCTCTTTTGAACCTGCCGAAAAAATCGCTTTCTCTTCATCTTGTAATTATTTGTTGGTTACAGAAAGACCGACACTAAAAAACAGGGAAGAGTTGAAGTTGAAGAAAACGAAAGAAGAAGATATGCCAATGGATAAATTGGTAATATTTAATCTATCTACTAAGAATGAAGAACGAATTGATTCGATAAAATCATATAAGTTGTCTGATACTATGGATTGGATTGCCTGGCAGAGAGGGAAGAAAACCGATTCGGCCTTATATATTCGTTCTTTAAAATCAGTTCAACACACTGTTTTCCCTGCTGTCACCGATTTCCATTTTGCAAAGGAGGGGAATATTTTATGTTATGTCTCTAAAGGAGATAGCCTTGACACAAAGGCCGGACTATATATCTATGATCTGGGAAAAACAGTCTCCCGGTTGATTTACAAAGGAGAAGGCGTTTTTAAACAGGTTACGTTTAGTGAAAAAGGAGATAAGCTGGCCTTTCTTTATTGTGCAGATAAAGACTCAACAGCCACTTGCTTTTCATTATATATATCCGAGAATCATCTTCCGGCGACAGCTATTGTGAATAAGCAGCATCAGGTGATACCTGAAAATTGGATAATAAGTGAACATGGATCGATTCATTTTTCAGATAATGCAGAACGTCTTTTCTTCGGTATCGCTCCACAGCCTAAACAAAGAGATACAACCATCCTGAATGAAAATCGTCCGAAAGTGGAAATATGGAAATGGGATGAGGGGATTCAATATACACAGCAGAAATACAATAAAGAAACGGATTTGAAGAAGACATATACGGCTGCCTATAATTTCAGTAAAGAACAAGCTGTTCTTTTATCATCGGCAGATAAGCCGGGTTTAATTTTGGCCGACAAAGGGAACGCATCTGTCGGACTATTAACTACCTCCCAACCGTATGATCTGGAACGCATGTGGGTGGGAAGAAGCCGTTACGATGTGTACACCGTAGATATGGAAACAGGCGGTACGCAACGCGTCAAAGAATCATTACTTGCCAATGTACATCTCTCGCCCAGAGGGAAATATGCTTATTGGTATAATCCGGAAGATAGTTCGTGGTATACTTGGTCGATAGCGGATAAAAAAGAATACCGGCTGACAACGCCTGCTTCTTTTCTTGCCTGGGATGAGGATAATGACATACCTGATTACCCACGCCCGTATGGGATTGCCGGTTGGACGAAGAATGATGAATATGTGTTGTTGTATGACCGGTATGATATCCGACAATTTAATCCGAAAGGAAACGAATCGCCTGTTAACCTGACAATGAACGGGCGAGACAAACAGATCACCTATCGGTACATACCATTAGATAAAGAAGAGACGGCAATTGACAGGGATAGCCTGCTGCTATTATCCGGCTTCGACGAGCAAACGAAAGGTTACGGATATTATAAAGTCCGCTTCTCTTCACCTGCCGCTCCCGTAGCATTGCTGGCAGGAAATTTCATGTTGAACACACCGCTGAAAGCGAAGAAAGCAAATATGGTTGTCTATACGTTGGAGACATTCGGACAATATCCGGACGTAAAACTGACTGATTTGAGTTTCAAGCGTTCTGTTCAATTAACAGATGGTTATAAGCAACAACAAAATATCCTGTGGGGAAATGCCGAACTTGTCTCCTGGACATCATTGGATGGTAAGCCGTTGCAAGGAGTTATTTATAAACCGGAGAACTTCAACCCTCAAAAGAAATATCCTTTACTGGTGAACTTTTACGAGCGTAATTCGGAAACACTCTATTCATACCGGATGCCGGAGCCTCACCGTTCGACGCTTGATTATCATTTTTATAACAGCAACGAATATATCCTATTCAATCCGGATATAGTGTATGAAGACGGTTATCCCGGCGAGAGTTGTTTCAACAGTGTGATGCCCGGTATTTCGCTGCTGATATCCAAAGGGTATATAGACGAAAAGGCTGTCGGGGCGCAAGGGCATAGCTGGGGAGGCTACCAGGTGGCTTACCTGGCAACACGAACGAACCTCTTTGCCGCCATTGAATCGGGCGCCCCTGTGGTGAATATGTTCAGCGCATATGGTGGAATCCGCTGGGGATCGGGTTTAAATCGCTCGTTCCAGTACGAACATACCCAAAGCCGTATCGGAGCGACGATCTGGGAATCCCCTTTACGCTATTTCGAAAACTCACCCATATTTACGATGAACAAAGTAGAAACGCCTATCCTGATCATGCATAACGACAACGACGGACATGTTCCCTGGTATCAGGGAATCGAATACTTTGTCGCACTCAAACGCTTGCAAAAACCCGTCTGGTTATTAAATTATACCGGAGAAGTCCATTGGCCGATGAAGGTAGCGAATCGCGTTGATTTCCAAAAGCGCATGTTTCAGTTCTTTGAACATTACCTCAAGAGAAAACCCATGCCTCAATGGATGAGCGAAGGCATACCCGCCATCGACCAGGATTTCGAATTAGGATATTAAAAAATATGTTATTGTAAGCGGAAGGTAATTGGGATGGTGTATTTTACGCGTACCGGTTTACCTCGTTGTTTGCCGGGGCTCCATTTCGGCATGGTGTTGATTACACGAAGCGCTTCTTTGTCTAGCGATGGGTCTACGCCTCGAGATACTTCCGCATCCACTACCGAACCATCGCGATTTATTACAAAGGAACAGGTAACACGCCCTTGAATACCGTTTTCCTGAGCAATTACCGGATATTTGATGCTCTTGTTGACAAACCGCAACAATTCAGTTTCCCCGCCGGGAAATTGAGGCATCTCTTCCACAAAAATAAAGGGAGTGGATGCGTCTTCTTCCTCATCGTCTGTGTTTGTCGGCGGGATGTATGTATCCGGCTGCGCTGTGTCTGGAGTGTCTTCGGTGGTAATGATGTCTACATTGTTTACATTTACATTATCTTCTACAATGGTTAGAACATCCGCCACAATTGTTTGAGGAGGAGGGGGAGTTGTTTGTTCGGACATTGTAACGGGGATCTCGTCTACCCATTCGATACCGCCGTCTCCATCGTTTACTAAGAGCGTAATATCTTGAGTTCCCCATTCGAAGCTAACGAACAAGATGGCCATTGCAACTACCAAACCCATTAACAGGCTCATTGGTTTCCCGTTTTCCAAATTTGCTTTCGCTGATTTTTTAGTTTCCATACTATTACATTTAGAAAATTCGTACTATTAAAGAAAGACTTCTTTCAAAACGTTTTGTTTGTCTTTTTACTTTATAGATGCAATAACGCCTGCAGATTCCATAAAAAAAGTTTTTACCTGATATGAATATAAATTAATATAACTATCTTTAGCCTTGAAATTTTCTGTGTTTAACTCAATTAATAAATGATCATGAAAAAAGTTGTATTACTCTCAATGCTTTTGGTTGTTGTTTGCTCTTTTTCTATAATGGCGCAAACAGCCAACACTCTCACAGCAAAAGAGAAAAGCGAAGGTTGGACATTACTGTTCGATGGAAAAAATTTTGATGGATGGCGGAAATGTAACGCTACGGGAATGGCTGTCAACTGGTCTGTCAACGACAATGCTATGAAAGTAGCTCGCGGTGAAAGAGCCGGTCGGGGACAAAATGGCGATATCTTATTCGGTGCTAAAAAATTCGGCAATTTCGAACTCTCTGTCGACTGGAAAATCGAAAAAGAAGGTAATTCGGGTATTTTCTACTATGTGGTGGAATATCCCGGTGAACCGATTTACTATGCCGCTCCCGAAGTACAGGTGCTGGACAACTGGAATGCCGGCGATAATAAACTGACGAATCACTTGGCTGGTTCTTTGTATGATATACTTCCCGCCCTGCCACAGAATGCCAAACCTGCCGGCGAATGGAATACCATTGTTATCTGTGTGAAAGATGGGCATGTTACTCATACGCAGAATGGCGTAAAAGTAGTAGAGTACACACTTTGGACTCCGGAATGGTATGAACGTGTAGCCAAAAGTAAATTCAAAGATTGGCCCGGCTTTAAAGAAGGCCCTGCTAAGGAAGGATATATTGGTTTGCAAGACCATGGATATGATTGTTGGTTTCGCAATATCAAAATCCGTGAACTGTAAATAGTTTCCAGTCCATCCTTTATAATATGAAAAAGAAGCCGGCTCAATGTCGGCTTCTTTTTGTATAAAGCATTTATATCCTGTTTAACAATTATTTGAAAGCTTTTCTTCCGGCTTTTTGCTTCTTTCGATTCTTCCGGCCTTTTTTACCTCTATAAACCAATAATTAGAAAATCTTATTGTCGTATTACGGAAGACGGATGTATTTTTTAAAAAGGGTTTGCGAAAAATGATAATTAATAAAGGGCGTTTTGTCTTTTTTGAAATATTTTCCTAAGAAGTTATATATTAAAAACGCCTGATACTACTACTATTTCATAATACGTTCATTATATATAAGAAACGATAACAAAAATGATAATAATGATAATTTTGTTAGTTGGAATGCTACTACTTTTGTCCTGTAACTGTGATAGTTCTTACAACAGCTTTAAGAATCGTAACAAAAAGAATACAAATATAAATTAGTGTCTTGCGAAAATTTGATTTTATGATGCGTAAACGAATATGTGCGTATAATATGGTGTTTCATTCTGGAAAAAACCATTATTTCCGAATATTAATTATATGGATGATGGCTATTCAGGGTATATCTGCACAACAAGTTGGTATAAAAAGCAATTTGTTGTATGATGCTACTACGACATTTAATTTAGGACTGGAAATCGGTTTGGCTCCTAAATGGACGCTGGAATTGCCGGTTAATTATAATCCGTGGGATTTCCCTGAAAACCGTAAACTGAAACATTGGGCTGTACAACCGGAAGCGCGTTATTGGTTCTGCGAAAAATTCAATGGGCATTTTATAGGACTACATGCTGTAGTAGCCGGTTATAATGTTGGAGGATTAAAAGTGTTTGGCCTCAATAAACATCGTTATGAAGGAAATCTTTATGGAGGTGGCTTTTCATATGGATATCAATGGATTCTTACCAAACGCTGGAGTATTGAAGCAACAGTAGGTGTAGGTTATCTACGCCTTGACCATGGCAAGTATCCCTGTGGAAAATGTGAGACTAAGCTAGACAATTTTACCAAAAATTGGTTTGGTCCTACCAAAGCAGGCGTCAGCATCATCTATATTCTTAAATAAGAGAGAGCGTCAGGATATGAAAAAAATATACAATGTATGCATGATTGTTTTGGCAGGATTAATATTTATCACAACCTTTGATAGTAGTGCCCAAACAGAGTCTGTTATCTTCAACGGACAAATTCCGGTAAAAATACAACGGTTACGCCAGACGGAAGATTCTGTTCAATTGGTGATGGATATTGATTTGACAAACGTAAAAATCAGTACGGAGCGTTCGCTTGTGCTGACGCCTATATTAATTTCGCCTCAGGGACGTGAAGTGAAGTTGAAAAACATCCTGATAAACGGACGCCAGCGTCATAAAGCCTTTGTACGTGAAGTGGCATTAAATGGTTGGGAGCGTGAAGTTAAAAAGACACATTATGGCGTTGTTCCTCTCACAAAAGAAAATCGTAAGGTGTATCGCTATACGCAATCGGTTGGTTTTGAGAGTTGGATGCGTGATGCCAGAATGGATATAGAGACAGACTTATGTGGCTGTGCAGCAGGGAGCATACAACAAGTCGCATCCGAGAAAGTAGCGAGTCGTATTGTGCTTGATGGAGCAAAAGAATATCGCGCGTTGCCGAATGTGGCTTATATTCACCCGGAAGTGGAACAAATCAAAGCGCGTAGCGAATCATGCGATGTATTTCTTGATTTCCCGGTAGCTCGGACGGAGATTAATCCGAGTTTTGGAAACAATCCCCGCGAGTTGGCTAAAATAGAACAGATCATGAATGAGATCCGTACGGATAAAAATCTTACTGTAACGGGTGCGATAATTTCCGGTTATGCTTCGCCTGAAGGAGATGTTAACTTTAACAATCAATTATCACGCGGCCGTGCCGAGGCTTTACGAAACTACCTGTCTATGCGCGCGGGCATACCCGGTCATTTATATCAGGTGGGTTTTGGCGGCGAAGACTGGGAAGGTTTAGCCAGGTTGGTGCAAAATTCACATATCGAACCCAAAGGTACGATTCTTTCAATCATCAATTATTACAATCCGATGGAGCGTAAGAACCGTTTGAGAGCATTGAACGGCGGCCGTACCTATCAACAGCTATTACATACACTCTATCCTCAATTGAGACGAGTAGTGGCAAAGAT